>DAOUJI010000048.1:0-7842 GCA_034422875.1 Dehalococcoidia bacterium
TTCACGCCTGAAGCGGCGATGGAGGCCGCACGACAGGCAGACGCTGAGATTGCAGCAGGTCAAAACCGAGGCCCTCTGCACGGCATTCCCATCGGGCTGAAGGACCTCTTCTATGTAAAGGGGATAAAGAACACGTCAGGCGTGCGGGTATTCGATGGGTTCATGCCCGACTACGACTCCGACGCAGCGGCCAGGTTTCGAGCGGCGGGAGCCGTCCTCCTTGGCAAGCTGAACCTCCACCCCCTGGCTTACGGTCCACAGGGCGAAAACCCAGACTATGGGGACATGCACAACCCCTGGGACCCATCGCGCATCGCCGGAGGTTCCAGCGGCGGCTCCGGTTCGGCTACCGCCTCGGGACAATGCGTCTTGAGCATGGGCACCGACACAGGAGGCTCGGTCCGCATCCCCAGCTCGTCGTGCGGACTGGTCGGGCTGAAGCCCACGTACGGAAGGCTGTCCCTACGAGGAATCACACCCTTGTCATGGTCTCTGGACCACCCTGGGCCCATGACCCGCACTGTGGAGGACTGCTCCCTTGCAATGAACGCCCTCACGGGGCACGACCCGTCAAGACCCTCCTCACCGGACTATACGGCTGGCCTAGCGGAAGGCATTGAGGGTTTGCGTGTCGGCGTGGTCAGGGAATTCTTCGAGGAGGCCTTAGACCCTCAGGTGGAGGCGACTGTACGATCGGCGCTGGAAACTTTGGAAGACCTGGGAGCCGACGTAAGGGAGGCTTCCTGGCCCATTCACCGCCATTCCATGTCCATCTCCACGACCATACTCATGCCTGAGTCGGCGGCCGTCCACCGAAAGCTCCTGGCCTCCCACGGACCCGAGCTGCCGCCTGCCGTCAGGCTGCGGCTGGAGGCTGGGCTCTTTGTGTCTGGAGCCGACTATGTGGAAGCCCAACGTGCCCGCACCCTGTTCCTGGAAGAGACCCGACGCATCTTTGAGGAGTTCGACATCCTGGCGGGGCCAACGCTTCCCATAACCGCCCATCCGATAGGAGCAACCCAGGTGCAAGTCGGAGACGTGACCCTGCCGTCCACGCTGGCTCTGACACAGTACACACGGCCCTTCAATCTGAACGGCAACCCAGCGGTGACCGTACCTTGCGGTTTCTCCGATGAAGGCTTGCCCATCGGGTTGCAGCTGGCGGGTCGCCCGTTCGACGAAGCTACGGTCCTGAGGGCGGCCTACGCCTACGAACAAGCCACTGACTGGCACAAGCGGCGCCCTCCGCTGTAGACGGCGGGGTTATAGGGACTGCCAGCGGAACCGGTCGCCCTCGATGACGACGCGCCCGAAGTGGTCCTCCGGCCAGAAGTGGCAGGCCGCGACGATGTAGTTTTCCGCCGCGAACCTGCTCAACATCGACTTGCGGCTCTCACGGCTGGTGGGCTTGTCGACGTCGGCGCCTGGGCACCAGTTAGGATTGTCCACCTCTATCTTGAGGTGAATCATATCTCCGATGATGGCGCCCTTCTGCCCCTCGGACTCTATTAGGACGTTGACGTGTCCGGGGGTATGCCCGGGGGTGGGAGTGGTGCTCAACTGGGAGTTGATGACCACGCTGCTGTCCACCAACTCCATTACTCCCAGTCCCTCCAGCGGCAAAACACAGTCCTTCACCGCCTGGTTCTCCTCCAATATTGCGGGTTGCGTGAAGTAGTTCCAGTCGTTGCGCGGCACCAGGTACCGTGCGTTGGGAAAGGTGGCCCTGAAACCCGTGTGGCCGTCGCCGCTGACGTTCCAGCCGATGTGGTCGTGGTGGAGGTGGGTGTGCACCACAAGCTCCACGTCCTCCGGGTCGAGGCCCTTAAGCTGCATCTGGTGCAACAAGTCTCCCCGGTATCCGCCCCGGTGGTGATGGGGGCCGGGGCCGATGCCAGTGTCCACCATGATGATCTTGCCCTGGGTGCGCAGGGCGAAACAGGCATAGTAGAGCTGGATTTTCCCGTCGATGAGGTTTTCGTCTTTGAGGGGACCCCATTCACTTACAGGTATGTCCGGGAAAAAGTCTTCCGGGTCTCTCAAGGGCGGAGTCATGTCGTTCAAAGCGATGACTTCTACTTCACCGATTCTGACGCTTTCCATCTCAGCCTCCATCGGATTTCCTTCGGTTATCGCAGCCGGGGGCGCCTAGTATTGGACAAGGGTGTGAAAGTTGTAGCCCTGGATGCGCTTCCGGCCCTCTAGGGCGGTTAACTCGATAATCGTGGCGATGCCGTCGACCTTGCCTCCCGACTCCTCGACCAACTGGGCTGCTGCCGCCAGAGTCCCTCCCGTAGCCAGCAGGTCGTCAATGATGAGGACCCTGTCTCCCTCCTTGACGGCGTCCTTGTGCATCTCCACGACAGCCGAACCGTATTCCAGGGAGTATTCCGAGCGGAAGGATTCGCCTGGAAGCTTGCCTTCTTTCCTGGCGAGGACCAGGGGCTTGCCTAGCCTGTAGGCCAGCGGCGCCCCGAACAAGAACCCCCGGGACTCTATGGCAACTATCGAGTCGATGGCCGCCCCTCCGTATTTCTCCGAAAGCCGGTCTACGACGTGGCTCAAGGCAACCGGGCTTTGGAGGAGAGGGGTGATGTCCCGAAACAGGATTCCCGTAGTAGGGAAATCGGGCACGTCTCTGATGTAGTCTTTCAGGTCCATTTTCGCCCTCTACAGCCGGGTTCAGGAAAAGAGCTATTCCGGACAGGGCTAACGGCGACGGGTGAAGTGTAGATTAGCCGCTTTGGGGCGTCAAGGAATATGGGAAGAGCAGGCTGAACGCGCGGGTTAGGTGAAATAGGCCGCGTTCTTACCTATATAAGGGTACCAGTTGGCCGGGACGGTGTATTCGTGGAAGATGGCTGAAACGGGGCATACCGGCTCACAGGCCGCGCAGTCGATGCACTCGTCAGGGTCAATGTAGAACATCGGCTCGGAGTCGTCGCTGTGTATGCAATCAACGGGACACACGTTTACGCATGCCGCGTCTTTCACTCCAACACAGGGTTCCGTAATTATGTAGGCCATTACGTAGACAGTTATCGAGTCGTTCTGAACTAACGCCTATCGGAATTGATAGCTGCAGCTTATTCGCCAGCCTAATTTTCGTTGGGGGCTTGCCTGAGCGTCAAGGGCTATAAACCGATACAAATTATTGAATCTTTGGGCGTAAAAAAGGTGAGAGCCCGCCAACTCAGCCTATATGCCCGACAATCTAGTGCAAAGGGCATGCCTTGAGAAGCGCGCTGCCCCACCAGGAGTCCGCTGCAGTCGTCCCTTCGCCCTCGGTCACCAGAGAGGCTTCTGGAGGCGGGCCAATGACGGAGCCGTTTGCCGATGCGGCAAGATTGTAGGCGCGGCTGTTGGTCGATTCGGCGGAAACCGCCCACGCTCCAAAGAATATGGTCAGGAGGACCAGGATGACCACCGAGGCAAGAAAGGGGGCTGGCACACCCAGGACGCGGAGACTCAAGACTGGCGTCACTAATCAGACTCCACAGGCACGGAACCTTTGGCAATTCCCAGACAGCATATTGTAAAGCAATCTTTTTTGATATATTGTATTCGCTATCATTGGTAGTGTAAAGTTAACAGAAGACCGAAGCGGCCAGGGGATTATATCTGAACAAGATGCGAAAGAGCGACTGTAGGGTCAGGGGCTGATGGAGGTACGCGAACTGGTAAGCTTTTATCATGTTGCGAGGCTCCGCAGCGTGTCGAAGGCCGCTGAGTATCTGGAGATAGGCCAGCCGACGGTCACGACCCATCTCCAGAAAATCGAACGGGAGTACGGGGTAGTGCTCTTCGACCGGATCAAGAGGCCCATTCAGATGACCTCGGAGGGTTTCCGGTTCTACGAGCTTGCCAAGCCTATAGTGGAGGGAATCGCCGAGGGGATAGAGAACCTGAGGACTCAGATGGACTACCCCGAGCACAAGGGTTCCTTCATCATGGGCGCCTATCCCGACATGGTCCTCCACCACCTGCCTCCAATCATCAAAGACTTCAGGCACAACTATCCCAACGTCCAAATACGTCTAGTGGCCCGCTCCTACGCCAACCTGATGGAGATGGTGCTTTCGGGTGAGCTGGACATAGCGATCGGCGACATGCCTGAGTCCAAGAACGTGCCTGTGGAGTTCACGCACCTCTTCTCATCGGACTTCGTGGTGGTCACTCCCCTCAGGCACGAACTGCTGGAGGTTCCCGATCTGCGCCTGGCGGACATAGGGAGATGGCCTCTGATAACCCTGGGGCCCACTTCACGCAGCCGGCGGGCTTTGGAGGACGCCTTGAGGCGTCAGGGCATCCAGTACGACATCACCCTTGAAATGGACATCATGGAGATGGCCAAACGGTACGTCGAAATCGGAATGGGAGTGTCGGTGACCCACGACTTCGCCATCCAGGAGGAAGACCACGAACGGCTCGGCATACGGTCTCTTGTCGGTGTAATGCCTCCCAGCCAGATGGGGTTGATTACCCTGAAAGGCAAGTTCCTCAGTAGATCGGTGAAGAACTTCGTCGAAGCCCTGACACAGGGTGTGGACCACCTCTCCAGCGACCGGCTCAGCGCCCACGCCATTTAACGCTCGGGCTAAGCCGTAAATTATTTGACAATTCCCCGTTGACGAACTTACAATTAGGATGTCTTCTATAATCAATCAAAGATGATATTTTATAAAGAGACGGCTTATTGGAGCAGGAGCGGCCCTCCCAGACAAAGGATGTCCTTTGTTGACAAGGGAAATCCCCTGTAATAGAATTTGACAGGATGCTGGCTGTCGCCTTTAGGCACAGCTTATTTAACTTAAAACCTGAGGGGGAAGGAGGTTAGGCCGGATGTCGAACGAAGATATTGCGTTGATGGCGCATCTCATGAGACGTGCCGGCTTCGGGGCCACCAGGGACCAGCTCGAACAACTTGTTGAGAAGGGCTACGAGCAGGTTGTTGATGAGTTGGTGGATCCCGACGCCTACGGGATACCCAAAGTAGACACCGACACGCTGTACCGGTACTATCCATCGCTTCACGGTATAGCTCCTCCGCCGGAAGGCCGTTCCCACGTCATGTATCACCTGGTGAACAGTCCGCGCCAGTTGGAAGAGAAAATGGCGCTGTTCTGGCACCACATCTTCGCAACGGGCAACTCCAAGATTGACAACCCGACGGAGTTGGTGCGCCAGTTCCAGATGTTGAGGGACAACGGGCTTGGGAACTATCGAACCCTCCTCCTAGAGCTTTCCAAAGACCCGGCCATGCTCTTCTGGCTCGACAACAACTACAACCACAAGGACCAACCCAATGAGAACTGGGGGCGCGAGCTCCTGGAACTGTTCTCCATGGGCCAGGGGAACTACACCGAAAAGGACGTGTTCGAGTGTTCCCGGGCTTTCACGGGCTGGACCATAGCTCCAAAGCTTCCCAGGTCGCCCAACGGGCGGTTCCTGTGGAGCTTCCTGTATGACCCCGAGGACCACGACGATGGCGAAAAGGAGTTCCTTGGCCACAAGGGAAATTTCAACGGCCAAGACATCATTGACATCATCGTCCGCCAGCCGGCCACGGCCCGCTTCATCGGCAGGCACCTGTACAACTTCTTCGTAGCCGATGAAGTCCAGGTCCCCGCATGGCTGGATGTCCCGCCCAGGGACTCGGTGGCCCTGAACATAATCGGGGACGCTTTCGTGAACTCAGGGTTCAATATGGCGGAGACCATGCGGGTGTTGCTCAACTCCGACTTCTTCAAAGAGGCGACCTTCCAAAAGGTCAAGAGCCCGGCAGAGGTCGTGGCGGGAGTAACCCGAATGGTGGGTGACTGGGCCTTCCCAAGGCCGGGAATCCTGCCCCTCGGCAACGAGCCCGGATACATGGGCCAGGAAATCCTGGACCCGCCCAGCGTCGAAGGATGGCACACCGGAGCGGAATGGATAGACAGCGGCTCACTGGTGCGGCGAATCAACTTCGCAGCAGACCGCTTGTCAAACATTCACATGCCCGGAGTGGTGTCCATCGTCAATAGGATCAAGGAACAGGGAACATTGTCGCCCGCGGGACTGGTGGACGCGTGCCTGGACCTTCTAGGCCCCATCCAAGTCGAGGACGACACCAGGAATGAGCTCATATCCCTCGCAGAGCAGGGTGGCGACCTGCGCTGGGATACAGAGGAAGAGGCTGCGGGAGCGCCCCAGCGAATTGGGGACATGTTGGCCCTTATAGCCTCCTCGAGAGAATACCAATTCGGCTAGGCGCACCGGAAAAGACTACGGAACTAAAAAAGGAGGAATATCGTGACCGACAAGAAAGACCCGATCCTGGTCATCCTGCAGCTAACCGGCGGGAATGACTACTTCAACACTCTGATACCCCACAACGACCCCCTCTATTTCGACAACCGGAAGATGGTTGGGATCAAGGAAGAGGAGATGCTCCAGATAGACGACGAGTTCTCCCTCCACCCTTCCATGGAGCCCATGAAGGAGCTTTGGGACATGGGCAAGGTCGCCTTCGTCCACGGAGTCGGCTTCCCCAACTCCCCGCGCTCCCACTTCCGCGCCATGGACATCTGGCACACCTGTGAGCCGGACAAGGTAGCCACCGAAGGCTGGCTGGGACACGCCACCCAGCAGATCGACCCCAACAAGGACAACGTGCTGACTTCCGTCAACTTCGGAAACGGCCTGCCCCGCGCCCTGGCCAAGCCCGGCGTGTCCGTCGCTTCCGTATCAGACCTAGCCACCTACGGAATCCTGACCGGACTGGAAGACCAGCAGCGGCAGGTCGCTCTGGAGAGGTTCGAGCGCATGTACGCCCCCGCCATCGGCACGGGCTACACCATGGACTACCTGAGCATGACCGGTCTGGACGCCCTCAAGGGCGCCGACATCCTGCGGACCGCCCCGGACGTGTACGAGTCCAACGTGGAGTACCACGGCAGCTCCATAGGCCGCAAGATGCGAGACATCGCTCAGGTCCACCTGGCCGGTTTCGGCACCCGCATCTTCTACACGCAGCACGGCAGCTTTGACACCCACGCCACCCAGCTCGGCGCCCACGCTCAGCTGTGGACGGATGTCTCCCACGCAGTGCGCGACTTCTACGCTGACCTCCAAGAGCACGACGCCGCTGACAACGTGGTCGTCTTCATGTTCTCCGAGTTCGGCAGGCGGGTGAAGGACAACGGCTCCGGCACCGACCACGGCGCCGGCGGACTGGCCATCGCAATAGGCGACCCGGTGGTGGCCGGCTACCACAGCGAGTACCCGTCCCGCAAGCCTGAGGACCTCCAATTCGGAGACCTCGTGCCCAACGTGGACTTCCGCGGCGTGTACTCCACCATTCTTGAGGACTGGATGAACATCGAGGCCGCCCCCATCGTCGGCGGAAACTTCGAGGCTCCCAGCTTCATCAAGAAGTAAGCCTGACAAGCATCCGCCTTAAGCGGAGTTCAGGCAACAATAGGATACGAAGCTTCCGGGGGAACCGGGGAGGCGTGAGTCCCCCTTGTTCCCCCGTTGGCTTTATGTGGCAGGTCGGGACGACCAAAAGTCGCACAACCGCCCCGTCCAGCGACGCCACAATCTCACGGACGGAATATCCTGAAAGGGCTGCGATATGCTGACACAATTCGTCGCTGGCCGAGTTTACGACTACGACCATTGCATCGGAGGAAACTTCCTCTGGCCTTGTGACTTCGCCCTCGGCCCTGGGGGAAGCGTGTACATTGCCCAGAGAGGATTTGAGTTCTTCGGAAATCACGGACTGTTGAAGACCTCCCTTGATGAAGAGCCTGCGTGGGAGAACAAGGGACCCCTGTTCGGAGACGGGAAATGCCGGTTCCC
>DAOUJI010000049.1:0-6132 GCA_034422875.1 Dehalococcoidia bacterium
CACAAGGTCTACGACACGGCCAGGACTCCCTATCAGAGGCTGCTGGACCACGGTGTGCTGAACGGAGAGCGTCGAGAAGAGATGGAGGACCTGTATCTCCGTCTGAATCCAGCCGGGCTATTGAGACAAATCCAAAAGGAGCAGGAACGACTGTGGTCTCTGGCGGAAACCAACGGATTAACCCAGACCTCGGGCAACAATCACATTTGAGGCAACGTATGGCTTTCGGTAACAGTTTCTCTTGAGGCAACACGCGCGGAGCGTCGGAACAACGAGAATTGTTGTTAGGTCCCTGATATTCCTCGCCCGATGCTCGATAGGGACACGACGCCCGTGGCGGCGGATTGAAAGGGCCACAGATATGTTAGGATTGGAATCGTTACACTCGGTCACGGAGGTGCGGACTTGCCATACGGAGACAATGACTGGCTGGCTTTGACAGTTGAACCCACTCTGGAACCGGAGATGCCAATATGTGATGCCCACCACCACTTCTGGGACTTCCGCATGGAGCGAATTCCCTACCACCGATACTTGCTTCACGAACTGGCGGCAGACCTCAACAGCGGACACAACGTGCGTTCGACAGTGTTCCTTGAAGCGAGAGCGATGTACCGGCCCGATGGGCCGGAAGAGCTCCGGTCCGTGGGCGAAGTAGAGTTCGTTCAGGGACTGGCGGCGGCCAGCGCTACTGGATTGTACGGTCCCGCCAAGGCTGCTGCAGCCATCATCGGCAACGCCAATCTGAGCTTAGGCGATGGTGTGGAACGTGTGCTGGACGCATTGCACGCGGCCAGCCCCAACCGGTTCCGCGGCATCCGCCATTCGGTCGGTTGGGACCCCCATCCTGAGATAGACAACCGTGGAGTGGAACACCAGCTCGCCAGCGCCCAGTTCCGGGCGGGAGCCCAAGCCCTGGCCCGGCGAGGGCTGGTGTATGAGAACATAGTCCATTTCCCCCAGCTTGGGGAGTTGGCGGAATTCGCTGATGCCGTCCCGGACCTTACCATCATTTCTAACCACATTGGGGGCCTCATCCGGGTAGGTCCTTACGGCAACAGGGACGACGAGGTGCTTCGCATATGGCGCGAAGGGATAGACGCCGTCGCCCAGCGTCCCAACGTCGTGATGAAGCTCGGCGGGGTTGGACAACCCCGGTATGGCTTCGACTGGCATACTCGTGACGTCCCCATCGGGTCCGAGGAACTGGCGGAATCCCTGACCCCTCTAATGACCTATTGCATCGACCGGTTCGGCCCGGACCGGTGCATGTTCGAAAGCAACTTCCCTCCGGACAAAGTGTCCTACTCCTACAACATCATGTACAACGCTTTCAAGCGTTTGACCAGAGGCTATTCGCCCACGGAAAGGGCGGCGATGTTCCACGACAACGCAGTGCGTGTCTACAGTATCAACTCTTAGAGGCCTGCATCAGGCCCGAGTTGGGGCGGGGTGACCCACAAAGCTTCTGGGCCAGCGTCTTGCCCTGTATGTTTCCAGGGCGCGGAATTACATCCTTTCCAGCCCCAGCGCTGGCCATAGGCGTCGTTGTGCATCGACGGAACCGCTGGGAAACCTCCCTTCGGGACGCGATGGCCTCGAGTCTGAGATGCAACGTCTGAAGCCCTCCAGTGTTCGTTGACAACCATTTTGTGCCTCAATACAATCGCGCAATCAGGCACATACGGGTCGTACAGGAGATGTCTACACCATAAAGGGGCATGATATGGCTAACAACGGACTCAAAGTGATGGATTCCGACATGCACATCTTCGAGCCGCCCGACCTGTGGCAGCGGTACATTGACCCGAAGTTCGAGAAACGCGCCCCCGTGGGACTGAACCGGCACCGGAGAGACATGGGCCTTACCCTGGACGGCGTCAACATCCAGTTCGGTGCGCCGCTCCTGCCCGGTAGGCCCCAGCCCGCGCCCAATCCCCAGGTCCAGGAGAGGGTCGAACGCGAGAGGAGAAAGCAGGACGCCATTTACGCCGACGGAGAGGAGAGCGGCTGGGACCCAGCCTCTCAATTGCGGGCCATGGACACCGAAGGAATCGACATAGCCGTGCTGTTCCCCAGCCGGGGGCTGACCGTGCTGGCCATAGACGGAATGGACCCTGATCTAGCTCTGGCCATCTCCCAGGCTTACAACAACTGGCTGTACGAATTCTGTCAGGGAGGCCCCGACCGGCTCTACGGGGCCGCGATGATTCCACCCTTCGACGTGGAATATGCGGTGACCGAGACCCGCCGCTGTGTGGAAGAGCTGGGCTTCAGGTGCATATTCATGCGCCCAAACGTAGTCAACGGACGGAATTGGCATGACCCTTACTACGATCCGCTGTGGGCGGAGTGCCAGCGGCTGCAGATTCCAGTGGGCCTCCACGAGGGGGCAAACCCGCCTTACATCAATCAGGTTGGGCAAAGCCTGGGTTCCAACATGCTGATACATGCATGCACCCATCCCATGGAGATGATGCTGGCGGCGGTGAGCTTTTGCGGAGGAGGAATCCTGGCCCGGTTCCCGGAGTTGAAGGTCGGCTTTCTGGAGGCGAACTGCTCCTGGGCGCCCTGGCTGATGTGGCGTCTGGACGAACACTACGAAGCACAGGGATACCGCCAGCCGGAGCTTACCAAGCCTCCCAGCGAGCACTTCAAAGAACAGTGTTTCGTCAACATGGAACCCGGCGAATGGCCGGCCAAGCACCTGGAGGACCTGGGGTATGGAGATACAGTGGTGTTCTCAACCGACTATCCCCACGGCGACGGCCAGTATCCACACGCCGTGGAAACTTTTCTGACGATGGACTTGTCCCCTGATGCGAAGCGCAAGGTCCTATGGGACAACTGCGCCCGCCTCTACAGCTTCTCCTGAACTGCAGGCGCCTGTACGTTCCCCGCCCCTGAAGGCCCCGGCCTTTGTCGTGAGACCGGCACGGCGGCCCCGAATGGACCGGCGCTGGCTACCGTACATTACCGTGGACGATGCGCCTTTGGCTCCTAAAAAGAATGCCGTTCAGCGCTAGCTCTGGTGCGGTATGTCGCTCCCGCCGGGAGCTTCTGAGTCCTCCACTCAACATCCTGGTTGCCCAGGATGACCACAACAGCGGCTCCGGCGGCGAATCTTGATCAGCAGATTCCGCAGGAACAACCCCACACGAACATGCAATGGCCCAGGGGCCGTCCGCATCATCCTCAAGGACCTTCGCATTCCGGTGAACATGTGGAGCAGTATATCAGAGGCTATAGCAGGCCATCGGCCTACGCCCCGACGTTCGTCTTTCCTACCGTAGCCCTGCGACGGCAGAAGAGCATGGGACCGATGGATGACGGGCTAGAGAGACCCACTCTTACGAAGCCGACTCACCCTCCGGGTAGGAGGGAAGGCCGTCGGCCGGGTCGCTCTCATAAGCCGTATACCCCGCATTGCGCAGCCGTTCCCGCACCTCCATGGTGTGGGCATAGTTCCGGGTCTCCAGAGTAAGCTGAATCTCTACTTCGCCCATGTGCACCGATGGGGCATGCCTGAGATGGGCTATGTCCAGCACGTTCGCTTCGGAGCCGGATACGATGTTCAGCAGACGGTTCAACTGACCGGGCCGGTCCTCCACCGTGACGCGCAGCACGAGGTAGCGGCCTGCGTGAGCCATGCCGTGCTCCACCACTCGCGCAATCAGGTGAGCGTCCACATTGCCGCCGCTAAGCACTACCGCCACCCTCTCGCCAGCGACCTGGACCTTGCCTCCCAACACGGCGGCAAGTCCGACCGCGCCGGCCCCTTCCACCAGCAGTTTGCTTCTCTCCAGGAGCAGCATCATCGCCTGCGTAATCTCTTCCTCCTCGACTACGACCATATCGTCGACGTAGCGTGAAACCAGGGGAAGTGTGATCTTGCCCGGCGTTCCCACGGCAATGCCGTCGGCCACGGTGGCCTGCCCCTTGACAGTGACGCGCCGGTTGGCTTTGTATGAGTCGACGACGGCGGTGGATGCCTCAGCCTGCACTCCTATCACCCTGACTCCGGGAGAAGTCTCCTTTATGGCCAGGCCGATTCCCGATATCAAGCCTCCCCCTCCGACGGGCACTACAACCGTGTCCAGATTTTCCGCCTGCTCAAGCATCTCCAGCCCAATGGTCCCCTGGCCTGCCACAATCGCCGGGTCGTCGAAGGCGGAGATGAAGGTCAAGCCGTTTTCCCGCATGATGCGCCGGGCGTATCTCTGGGCCTGATCGAAGTCGTCGCCCTGGAGGATCACGGTCGCCCCGTAGCCCCGGGTGGCCTCCACTTTGGGAATGGAAGCGCCAATGGGCATCACGATGGTGCAGGGTATGTCGAGATTGGCGGCCGCCAAGGCGACTCCTTGGGCGTGGTTGCCGGCGCTGGCGGCGATTACGCCCTTTGCCCTCTGGTCTGGACTCAAGCCGGCGATCTTGTTGGCGGCGCCTCGGACCTTGAAGGAGCCCGCTCTCTGTAGGTTTTCGGCTTTCAGGAGGATCTCACACCCCGCCAACAAGCCCAAGGAGTGGGCCGGCAACATAGGCGTCCTCAGCGCCAAATGAGCGATGGCGGTCTGGGCCCGCTGGACGTCGTCAAGGGTTACAGAGGGCCTCATTTTCGACCTCCTTTGCCGTGAGGCGCTCTTGGAGGATGGAACCAGGAAGATGCGTTAATGGGTGATGCTCCCCAAGAATGCAGATGTCACCACATAGTATAACTGACGGTGCATCCTGTAGGGGTCACAGATGCTGCGACCATGCGCCCTTTCAAGCTACCGTGACTTCAGTTCGAGGCCGCATGCCAAAGTGTACCAATTTGCGAACTTTTCTCTGGGAGGTACTGATATAACCAGTGGGTTGGAACCCTCGATAGGCTACCGACGAGCCTCCGCGCGACCGGGTTGGAGGCTCTTTCCCCATTGGGGAATCAAGGAATCGTTTCTCTGTTGGCAGTCAGCAAAAATGGCACAATTTGAAACCCGAGAGTTCAGGTATCATATGGAGCGCCAGTCGCCCCTGAGCGATCAGACCCCCACTGCACCGGATTCAGCCAACACTGCCAGGACGCCCAAAAGAGCAGCGCCAGCCAGACTGGTGATGGCCCAAATGGAAATCCGGTCCATAGCCTCCTCCCAGCTCTGAGCAATGTAAGCTTCGTATCCATCACTGTCTAAAATATAGGGATATGATCCACAGGATTTCGTCCTTCTCAATCAGGTCCGCAAAGTAGTCGGCGACCGCTGTGAGGACCTCTTCTTTCTCAAAGGAACCGTTGCCGTTCAAGTCGTATCTGTGGGGTGTCACCTCAATGACCACCTCGATCTCGGCATCCGCACCCGTGCTGACCTCGGCCTTCACAGTGACCTTGTACGTCTGCCCCAACATCAGCAAGACATCCTGACCGACGTTGATCTGGCCTGTATTCCCGTCGATAGTAAACAGATTGGCGTCGGTCCCGCTCAGGGAATAGGTGATGTCGAGGTTGTCGACGTGTGACGCGGCTACGGGATCGCCCACGTCGGCGCCGGATAGTGAATACGCCTCTACCGACCTTGACGCGCTGTCTCCGTCGTTGAAGGTGAGCGCGACAGGTGGAGGTGGCGGCGGCGGTGGTGGGGATGGAGGCGATGGAGGCGATGGCTGCCGCGGCGCGACCCGTGTGACCGTAATCGTCACCTCTAACGTGTCGTCCAAGGCGGTGGACGGGCTGTAGTTGGCGTTGAATCCGTCGTGGACGTTCACAATGACTGTGTACTCGTTCGTCCCTTCCGGATCGTAGTCAAGCACGTCCTTCGTCCGCAACTGGCCGGTGTCCGAGTCGACGCTGAAGAGGTCCGCGTCCGTCCCGCTCAACGAGTATGTGAGCACGTCGTCCGAGTCCTGGTCCGTCGCCCGCACCGGCGCGCCGATGGACCGGCCCGCCGCGGTGCCCTGGCTGATGGAGCGGGTCACCGGAGGCGTTTCCGTGAACTCGGGGGCGTTGTTGGTCGTGGGCCTTGTATCGCCTATGGTACGCCGAGTCATGGACTCCGCTGTCTTGTTGCTGCTCCGGCGATCTTCATATGTTGCCGTCACACGCAGGTAATGATCGGCGTCATCCGCAGTGGCCGTGTAGCTGCTCGATGTCGCACCAGA
>DAOUJI010000050.1:0-18727 GCA_034422875.1 Dehalococcoidia bacterium
GTCTGTCACGCCGAATACAAAGCTGCCCAAGCCCTGAGAGGCCTGGTAGGCCTGCATCGCTCCGCCTTCTCCGGCTGTGCTCTCCACCGAGCCGTTGCCGTTCGCGTCGAAGCCGTTCAAAGCTTTCCCAAGCCGGTCAACCGCGTTGGCGATCTTGCCGCGGGCCACCGTGCCATTCTCGTTAGAGATTGCTGACTCTGCATGTCCCTGGGCCTGCTCCACCCATGCTTTGACGTTGGCCGCAGTGTCAGCGGCTTGCTGGGCGTGGGACGCAATGTTCGTGTCGTCAGGGTCCGCCGCTGCCGCAGCCGAAGCCTGGGCCATCACCTGCTCAGCGTAACCGGTTATTCCAGGGCCGGCCGCTATAACATCGAGGACCATCTGGGAGCCGCTGCGTACGTCGTCCAGCGAATCGGCGTCCGAGGCCATTTCAGCGTAGGCCAGAGCCATCGCTGTCTGCGCTCTCAGGCCTACCGCGGAACCCATGGGCTCGCCAACGTACGGGCCTCCCTCGTAGGCTGGGTTCCCTTCTGCTGAGTGGACGAGCATTTGTATTTGGGCAAAGGATTCGGCGTTGAGGGCCAAAACGTAGGGTTTGCTGTCCGACGGAGCCGGGTCGTCGTCATTGGCGGGTTCAACGCTAATCACGAATGTGTGGTAGGCGGACAGGATGTTTGAACCGTTGTCCGTAGCGAAGCTGTGGTCTACTGCCCCGTCCGTCACTTCGAACACTCCGATGCTCAGAGGGCCGTCGTCGGACACTATCCATCCCTCGTACACGGAGTCGGCGGGCAACGACGGGAGGTCGGACAGCTTGACGGTCAACATGTCGCTCAGGAGCTCTGAGTAACTGGAGTCGTCGCTGTCTGAGACAGTGACAGATCCTGTTACTGCCGCGTCTTGCGCCAGTGCCACAGACATGGTCGCAAGGATGCCTATAAGGCCGACTATCAGAAAAATCCCAAGGGCTTTAGCCCGTGACATAGCGCCTCCTTAATTTAGCGGGGCCGTCCACGTTAAATAGGCCTATCCAATAGTATAGACCTAGATAGCGGGTTTTCGCTCACAAGCTGGTGACATAGTATAAGAGTTTTGTCTACAACTGGCAAGGGTTGATTTGGGCCGGAATACAGGAAATTGGCGAGTGTTGTGCCGCCTTGGGAAAATCGCTATGATGCTTGAGTTATTCATGCCCAGCCACGCCCAGCGGCGCAGCTCGGCAAATCCGCGCTGAGGTGATTTCTTGGACAACCGTTTCGACGTTGTGGTTGTGGGCGCCGGAAACGCCGCTCTCTCGGCCGCAATCGCTGCCCGTGAACAGGGCGCCAGCACGTTGGTCCTTGAGAAGGCGCCCGAATACTTCAGAGGGGGCAACACCTATTTCACCGGCGGCGTCATCCGGTGCGCGTACAACGGCTTGGAGGACATCAAGGCCCTGGTCCCCGACATGTCCGAAGAAGAGGAACGCTCCATAGAGGTCGGCAAGTACACGGAAAACGACTTCTACGCCGACCTGATGCGGGTCACCAACGGCCTTTCCGACCCGGTGATGGCCCAATTGCTCGTGAGCAGGTCCCTTCCCACGCTTTTGTGGCTCAGAGAGAAGGGCGTGCGGTATGTTCTGTCCTTCGGCAGGCAGGCCTTCAAGGTGGGAGACGTGTATCGCTTCTGGGGCGGCCTTGTCATTGAGGCTGTCGGCGCCGGCAAGGGCCTCTCCGACCAGCAGTTTGAAGTGGCCGAGCGAATGGGCGCCAACGTCAGGTACTCCAGCAGGGCGGTCTCGCTGATTCAAGACCAGGCGGGAGACGTGTCGGGGGTCCGCATCAAAGGTCCCGACGGGTTCGAGGACATCGGCGCCGGAGCTGTGGTGTTGGCGTGTGGCGGGTTCGAGTCCAATTCAGAGATGCGGACGAGATACCTTGGACCCGGGTGGGAACTGGCCAAGGTCCGCGGCATCCCGTACAACACCGGCGACGGAATTCGCATGGCGCTCGACATAGGAGCGCAGGCCCACGGGCATTGGAGCGGCTGTCACGCCGTGGCATGGGACCTAAACGCTCCTCCTTACGGCGACCGCGTGGTCACCGAACTCTACCAGAAGCACTCCTACCCGCTGGGTCTAATCGTCAACCTTGAAGGCAAGAGGTTCGTAGACGAGGGGGCCGACTTCCGAAATTACACGTACGCCATATACGGCAAGGAAATTCTGCGCCAACCCCAGGGCGTGGCGTTCCAGATTTTCGACGAAAAGGTCCGGGACAAGCTGCGGGACGAGTACCGCATTCCCCAGGTGACCATGGCCTCGGCGAACACAATAGGGGAGCTAGCCGATCGTCTGGACATCGATAGAGAAGGTCTCGTGCGCACTGTTGAGGAATACAATAACGCAGTCCAGGATGGTGATTACAATCCGGCTGTCCTGGACGGCAAAAGTACGTCGGGGATTCAGCCTCCCAAGTCCAACTGGGCGTTGCCCCTGGACTCGCCGCCGTACATAGGCTACGCCGTGACCTGCGGGATAACCTTCACCTTTGGCGGCCTCAAGATCAATGACAGGGGTCAGGTGCTGGACTGCGAAGAGGTCCCGATTCCAGGTCTCTACTGCGCCGGTGAGATGGTGGGAGGTATCTTCTACCATAACTACCCAGGAGGGTCCGGCCTGACCGCCGGCGCCGTATTCGGCAAGATAGCCGGGGACAGCGCCGGAGAGGACTCTCTAGCCAGGGCCTCGTAACGCTCGGTTGACGCCTTTGGCAAGGCGGATTTGGAGCCGCCACGCCGTTTGACACTGCCTGTGGGCGGCGCTATATTCTCGGTTGGCTGCCAATGTCGTCTATCTGTTCCATCACCCCACCCTTGCGGTTTCCTTAGGAGGCCCCATGCCCCTGAACATCGTAGTTCTAGCCAAGCAGGTCATAGACCCGGAGATGCCGGCCTCGGCGTTTCAGGTCGACCGGGACAACAAGAAGGTCGTAACTCCCGCCTCCATCCCACCGGTGGTGAACGGTTTCGACGAAAACGCAGTCGAGGCTGCCCTCCGCATTAAAGACGGCCAGGAAGCCAACGTCACCGTCATATCCATGGGTCAGAGCTTTTCCCTGGACGTGATGAAGAAGCCCCTCTCCATGGGAGCCGACGAACTGGTGCTGTTAAACGGAAACGAGTTCGAGAACGTAGCCGACAGCTTCTTTACAGCATCCCTGCTTGCTGCCGCCATAAAAAAGCAGGGGGACTTCGACCTGGTGCTCTGCGGGCGTCAAGCTTCTGACTGGGACAACGCCCAGGTGCCCCTGGGAGTGGCCGAACTGCTTGGCATTCCATGCATCACCATCGCGAAGAATGTCCAGGTGGGAGACGGGAAGGTCACGGTGGAGAGAGTCGTCCCTGACGGCTATGAGGTAATAGAGGGGCCAATGCCCTCGCTGGTGACCGTGAGCAACGAGCTGGGCCAGCCCCGCTATCCCACGCTTCGGGGAATTATGGCCGCCACTCGCAAGAAGCCCACCGAATGGGGCCTGAGCGACCTGGATGTGGACTCCTCCCAGATAGAGTCCAAGCTCAACCTGGTGGACCTTTTCATACCGGTTGTAGAGGCGGAGTGCGAGATTATCGAGGGCGACACGGAAGAAGAAGCCGGACGCAACCTGGCCCTCAAGCTGAGAGAGGCCAAGCTCATTTGATGCCCCGGTTGCCCCATTTGCCCCATTTGATTGGATGAACCAGACAGGCACAGTTAGATTATCGGAGGTAGCCGATCCATGCCCAGCGGAGTTCTAGTCGTAAGTGAACTGGACCAGGAGGGCATCAACTCCACCACTCGGGAGTTGTTGGCCGTTGGAAGAAGGCTGGCCGACCAGCTTGGTGAGGAACTCAGCGCCGCTGTCATGGCGGGGTCTGCTAGTGACTTGGCCCAGACGCTTTTCAGCCACGGCGCCGACAAGGTGTACGCTGTGTCCCACGACCTGCTGCAAGAGTATCAGGCCGACCTTCAGCTTGCGGCCCTCGAGAAGGTTTGCAGCGAAGCGTCACCCAACATCATTCTGATAGGCCGTACTCTCATAGGAAGGGAAATAGCTCCGAGGCTGGCCTTCCGCCTGGGAGTGGGCCTGGCCCAGGACTGCCTGGAAGTCCGGATCGACGACGACGGCCGCCTCGTGGCCAACAGGCCGGTGTACGGAGGCTCCTGCATGGCCTCGGTCACCTGCATGGGAAGCCCTCAAATCGCGGCCATACGCCCGAAGGTCTATGAACCTTTGGAACCCGACGCCTCCCGTTCCGGTGAAACGGTGGACGTGTCTGTCGAGTTGGACCCTTCAATGGCGAAGGTCAAAGTGGTCCAGGTGGTCAAGGAGGAATCCGAGGGGATCAAGCTGGAGGACGCCAACATAGTCATATCCGGAGGCAGAGGGTTGGGTGGCCCCGAGCCCTTTAAGCAGTTGGAGGCGGTGGCCGGCATCCTGGGCGCCGGAGTGGGAGCCTCCAGGGCCGCCGTCGACTCTGGCTGGGTGCCTTACAGCTGGCAGGTGGGGCTGACGGGGAAGACCATAACTCCAGAGCTTTACATCACAGTCGGAATATCCGGGGCCAGCCAGCACATGGCAGGCTGCTCCGGGTCTAAGGTCATCGTGGCTATCAACAAGGACGCCGACGCCAATATCTTCAAAGAGGCCCGCTACGGGGTGGTGGGCGATTGGGAGAAGATATTGCCCTCATTCACTGAGGCGGTGCGCGAGCTCATCAACAGCTAGCAACCGGCGGATGCGCCAGGTCATTCCAGGTCCGGAAGCAGGTAAGCCATGTGGGTAGACCTCATCATTGGAGCCTCCATATTCGGCTTTTCCGGACTGTTGGCCTTTATTTTCAACAAAGGCGTCTTTCCTCTGGTGCTCCGCTTCGCGCATTGGACCCCCACCGACTTGGACGGCAGGCTCCTGCTGTCCATCAAACTCCCCTTGACGCTGCTGTTTTTGATGCTGGGAGCCTATCTCGGGGTAAGCGTGCCAGTGGAGTTAAGCGGGAGGCAGCAGGACATCCTGGACGCCGCCGCCGTGTCTATGGGGATTCTCCTTGGCACCGTCGCCCTGGGGTCCATAATTCCGACGACGCTGAACTGGTACATAGAAAACATATCAAGAGACCTGGAGACCGGAGCCGGCAGCCGTCTGGTCCCCCTGGTGCGCCGCGTCTCGATGGTCGTTATATACGCCCTTGGCGCCATTCTGGTAATGGACCAGCTGGGCATCAACATCAGCCCGCTGGTGGCTGGACTGGGCCTCGGAGGACTTGCGGTGGCGCTGGCCATTCAACCTACCCTGGCCAATCTCTTCGCCGGCGCCTACGTGGTAACGGAAGGGCTGGTCTCCCCCGGTGACTACATCGAGCTGGAGGGGGGAATATCCGGATACGTGGTGGACGTGAGCTGGCGCAGCACTCGGATACGCACCTGGCGGAACAACCTTGTGGTGATACCCAATTCCCGCTTTGCCGAGACCATCATCACCAATTACACAGAACCCACCGACGCCGTCAACATCTATCTCATGTGCGGTGTCAGCTATGACAGCGACCTGGAGCAGGTCGAGCAGGCGTCGAGGGAGGTCATGGAGACCCTTCTGGAGGACAACCCCGACGCCGTGAAGGAGTACGGCGCCTGGTTCGGCTTCGACGCCTTTGGCGACTCCAACGTGGACTTCTGGCTCTTCATTCAGGCCAGGGACAGGATTGCCAGCTTCAGCGTCCAGTCGGAACTGATGAAGAGGCTCCACGAGCGGTTCAATGAAGAGGGAATAGTAATCAACTATCCCGTTCGCACGCTCCAATTCCCCGAGGGCTGGGGACCTCCTCCCGGATGGGGAGCGCCTGAAGGCCCGGCTTCTCCAGAGGGAGAGACTGCCCAGACTCCGCCTGAGGCGCCGCGCCGTGTCGCACGCGCCACCGTACGCCGCACCACCGGGCAACGCCGGGGCGCCTCCGACCCGGAGGGCGGGGAACCCGACGGCCCCGACTTCTAGAGAAACCCCCTCCAGCTAACTCTCCCCAAGGTTGTCCCTGACTTTTGCCGCCAGCAAAGGCAATACCTCGCCTGACGGGCCTGTAAGCATGATGTCGGCGAGTCTGGATAGCGAGGTCGGAGAAGGGTTGATTTCCACCACGACAGCCCCCCGCTCCTTGGCGGCCCGGGGCATTCCCGCAGCGGGATGGACTGTGCCCGACGTGCCAATCATCAACATGCAATCGCACAGGTCCACCTGCCCCAGGCATACTTTAAGCACGTCGACGGGTATGGGTTCGCCGAACATCACCGTGTCGATTTTCATCGTGCCGGCGCATTCGGGACACGTGGGCGGCAACGTTTCCACCGGGAAATCGTCTTTGTCGACGCGCAGGGTGCATTCAAGGCATCTGAGCTTGGTGCGGTTCCCGTGAATCTCGGCCACGTTGACGCTGTCAGCCCTGAAGTGGAGCCCGTCCACGTTCTGGGTTATCACGTACTTAAGCGCCCCCATACGTTCCATTTCGGCCAGGGCATAGTGGCCGGGGTTGGGTTTAGCTCCGTCAAGGGCATCCTTCATGTCGTAGGTTGCGTTTCCCGGCGTCTTCTCCTCTTCCAACCGCCTGGCCCACCACAAAGCGGGATCGTCCATAAATTGCCGGTAGCCCAGGGACGAGGGTTCGCCGTACTTGGTCCACAGGCCCCCCGGTCCTCTGAATGGAGGGATGCCGCTCTCCACAGACATGCCCGCCCCCACCAGCGCAACGACGTGGCGGGCCTTGACGACAGCCTCAGCTGCCCTGTCCACGGCTCGGGACAAATCAAGGCTCTGGCTCATCCTGAAACCTCATCTGTACGAATAAACGTTCCTCTGGAAGCTCCGTCCGGCTGCGATTCCGGCCTGACAGCCCCGGCTCGGACCTCGTAGAAGGCCGTCTGCACACGGCTGAAGTCGTCCAGGACTCCCCTGTCTGCGGTGGTCATGACGACTTGTTGGTAGTCGGCGGCCTTTTCCAGCGTCTTTCTTCTCCTGTCCCAGTCAAGTTCCGACAAGACGTCGTCCAACAACGCCAGCGGTCGTTCCCCCTTGGCCGCCGTAAGGTACTCCGCCTCGGCCAGCTTCATGCTCAGGGCCGTGGTCCGAGCCTGCCCCCGGGAGGCGTAGGTGGTCATGTCCACTCCGTTGGCCGATATGGCCACGTCGTCTCTGTGAGGCCCGACGCCGGTGGTCCCAGTGGACTTGTCCCTGGCGTTGGACTTTGCCAACTCTGCTGCGAACTGCCTGGTCATGTCCTCCAGGTCCCTAGAATCAGGCTCGGGGATACTGGGCTTGTATTCCAGGAGCAACTCTTCAGCCGATTCCGTCAAGTCAAGGTGCTGCTCCCTGGCCAGGACGCATAAGTCAGCCATCGCCTGGCCCCGCCGTTGGACAATTAACGACCCGTGCTGGACCAGCTCCTGGTCCCAGAATTCCAGCTCTTCTTCGTTGGCCCTGTGGCCCTGTAACGCTTTGAGCAGACGGTTCCGTTGCTGGACCACCCTTGTGTACCTCTGGAGGGACCTGAAGTACAGAGGATCGGCTTGAGAAATCATGATGTCCATGAAACGCCGCCGTCCGGAAGGAGGTCCGTAGACCAGGTCGATGTCGTCCGCTGAGAAGAGCACGGCATTCACCAGTCCTACGAGCTGGGGGGTGGTGCGCCTCGATCCGTTCACCCTGATTTCCCGCCGAATTGACCGGCGTTGAGACGGGCCAGCGGGTGCAGGGGGCCTTTTGTAGCCGATGATGACCTGGAGCCTCGACTCTCCCCGTTGGAACGCGGCAGACAGGATTGTGTCCTCATCCTGAGCGTCCCACCTCATGAGTTCATGGTCGTTCAGCGCTCTGAAAGAGCGGCCGATGCACATCAGGTAGATGGCTTCCAGGATTCCGGTCTTGCCCTGGGCGTTGCCTCCGTAAAGGACCGTAAGGCCCAACGGCAATTCCAGGTCCAGGTGAGAGAAGTTTCTGAAGTTGGTCAACCTGAGGCGGGAAAGGTGCATCCCGGCGCTCCGATGTGGGACTTGGACTTGCTGTGAGACCGGGACAGCTAAAGGCCCTGTCTTACGGGGTGTCTCGCAGGGATTCTATCAGACGTTCCAGGTCCTGGGCCCCGTCCATTTCACCGCTGGAGAGCTTGTAGCAGCGGTCCAGATAGAGCTTGGCAAGCTGGGCGCCTTTGAGAGACGAGTCGAGGACAGCCTGTATCAGGGCGGGGATGTAGTAGTTGTCCGGCAGGTATCTGCGCAGCAGCTCGATTTCGCCCTTGGCGTCGTCCCGAATCTGTGGGTCGGTGGACTCCACGGCGAACCGCAGTTTGCTCACCAGCTTGGACAACTCGGCCAGCTTGTCCTGCTCGCTCATCAGGCTGAAGAGCACCTCGTTGACCCCCGCAGAGTCCTGGGAAGCCGCCTCCAGACTCTCCGGCGCCTGGGGCTGCAGTTGATTGGCGACCACTTCCGACCAGCTCCGGGAGTAGATCTGGACCACCTCAGTCACCGACTCCATCATCCTTGGAGTGTCGTAGCTGAGGATGTCTCCCGCGAAAATCAGGTCGTCGCCCCGGATGGAGGCCAGCCTGTCCAGCTCCGCCCATGACGACGCCTCCTCGGGCATGGGGGGCAGCGAGAAGGCGGACAGGTCACCTATAGCGGAGCTGCCCAGGGACGAGGCCAGGAAAGGCGGCACGTACTTGGCAAAGTCCACCGATATGGGAAGCACGATGACGTAGGTGGCGTACAGCTTTTCGGGCACGCCTCCGGCGCGGAAGTAGACTATCGCATGGCCCCTCGGCTCATCGGGGCGACCCCGTTCGTATACCAGGTCCATGTCAAAGGCCTCGGTCTAGTCGGGCCGTTCCTTGTCGGGGTCGGTGAAAAGCTGGTTCATCTCCGCAAGGAAGCTTTCCACTTCCGATGAGAGGGCCGGGTCTTCCGGAGCTTCTGTGGGCTCCACCTCTTCTGTGTCGTAGCGTTCCTCCATGCGGGTGACAAGCTCCTTTAGTTCCGGGTTGGTGGCCATAGCCTTGTCCAACTCCCGGTACTGTCGCCTGCCTCGCCTGAAGGGCGGAAGGTCCTCGGGTATGTCGTATATCGATCCGAGGACTTCCAGAAGCCTTGCAGCGCCGGTGTAGTCCTCGTCCAGTTGGAGATATTGGGGAACGTGCACCATGAAGTTCATGGACTCTATCTGGGTGTCCAGTTTGGCGATGCCGTCGCTCACCAGGTTCATGATGCTGGTGGGTCCCTGGTATTTGCTGGTCCTCTGGCGCAGCCCACCGGCTCCAGGTTTAGCGGGCACGCCCCCCAGGTCTCCTGTGACTATGACCGGGCGAGTGTGGGGGACGAAGTCGTACATGGCTCCGAGGCGGCCGTAGCGTTTTACACCAAACTGTTTGAATATCTCCACTACAGAATCGGTGTAGTCCTCGCTGTATGCGTGGGGTTCCAGCAGGTGGAAGAAGATCATGTCCGGGCCGTTCTCAGACTGGCTGTAGTTGATGACGCTGTTGGGGATGGTGAGTTCCCGGACGCCTTTGGTGAACCTGCTTGTGGGGCGGTATCGGGTGAAGTCGAAGTAGTTGCCTGGCCTGGCCAGCCGCCCGAACTCTTTTACTCCCAGGTGCTTCTCGAAACGGGCCAGGGCTATGCTGACCACGCTTCCCACGTCAACCCAGGGCCGCACCATCGTCAAGGCATGGGGGTTGACCAGTTCGGGGACCGGTTCGGCGATTTCAAAAGCTCCTATCCGCATGTTCATATCTTGGCAGATGTACCCCGCCTTTTCAATAGCTCAACGCTGTGGACGTCGGTGTCCTTTACGCCCCCAGCGGCCAAGGGTAAGCATCATGCATGGTTTCGTTCAGCGTAAACATCTGCGTTGTCGGCTCCAATGGCCTGACCGAGGATGTCGAGGCGCTCGTTAACATGGGAGCTACGCTGACATCGCTCCCTGCCAGCTTACTGCAGCGTCTCGGAATCACTCCTCAGGAGAACGGTCTGTTTCGCACAGCCACTGGAGACGTTGTGGAAATGCAGACCGGAGAGACAGTGGTGGAATTGGACGGACGCCGGAAGACGGTGCCTGTAGTGTTTGGCTCGAACGGCGCTGGAGCTCTGATAGGGGCCACCACCCTTGAGATATTCAGCCTGGGGGTGGACCCCATCGAGCAACGGCTTACTCCCGTTCCAGTGTTGCTGATGTAGGGAGACCTCAAAGCCGTTGCGGCCCTTCCCCAGGGCGTCAGTCCACGTAGGGCCTCACTTCGTTGACGAACCAGTCTATGCCGTCGTGGTAGGCGGATATGTTCTGCGCGAAGAGTCCCAGTATGAGGTGCTCTATCACCCGACCCGTGTAATTCGAATTGTGAACTCGGGGACATCCGGCGCGATGGCGCGGGCGCCGTCGATGACGGCTGCCAGCGCCCATCCCACGGCGCTTGCTGTCCACTCAGGCAGCGTGACAGACAAGCCAAGACCTGACGTGGCCGGGGAGATGGAGTAATAATGGAGCGGCGCCTCGACCGGCGTCTTGATCCGATGCTGCTCAGACACTGCTGCCACCGGTCCGAACTTGAAAGGTCTGCCATGGACCCCTGGGAGATTGGCGAGCAGCTCTTCCTCAGAATGACCCCCAAGCAACTCGTTGTCAAAGGCGATAAGCGTAACCACTTTCTCCTTCGGCGCTATGTTGAACCAATTGAGCGCAGAGAAAACACCGCCGGTGGCGGATCGTGTGCTGGGCTCTAAATAAGATGCCGTCACCTGGAGCCCCGACAACTCAACGACCCCAAAACGGCGGAGGGCGTCATCGAAGCACTGGACCAACGCTGGCATCACGACAGCCGGCTCCGTCGAGCCGGTGCTTGGTAGCCCTGGGAATCTTCCAAATCCCGCCCGGCCTCCCCCGGCGGCGAAGCTCAGCCTCGGTTCCGACAGGTCGCTGGCTGCCTTTAGGACTCCACCGATGCCAGTTCCCAGTCCGACTTGCACCCATCCGATCCGCGAGTCGTCGTCTCCGGCGGTCAGCTCTGCCTCCTCCAGCCCCCAGAGCGTCGGACTGCCGTCGACCGATGTGGTGGACCAATTCATCAATTCACCACGCGTTCTGAAAACGCTATAGAGGTCTTCCTCCTCGGAATCGATCAGGTTAGTTCCTGGGGAAAGCTGACCGAAAGCCTCAAGGAAAAGCGTCGGCGGCACGGCAACCTCCTCTCCGCCAACAATCCAGATGCCGTCGCAATAGTCTACGTAGCCGGTCTCAGGAGCTGTTGCCCTCTCTAGGATGGCATGCCTGGCTGACGGGTCTGCACATCCGGCTAATGCCGTGGGCCCAAGTGGAACCAACGACCTTAGGCGTCAGTCCACGTAGGGCCTCACTTCGTTGACGAACCAGTCTATGCCGTCGTGGTAGGCGGATATGTCCTGGGTGAAGAGGCCCAGTATGAAATGCTCTATGCCGATTTCCCGGGAACGGGCAATTTCGTCCCTGGTTTCCTGGGCCGAGGCGCCACGCCGTATGCTGCGGCCAACGCTTACCGAACCCGCCGGCCTGCCAGCCTTCTCGACCTCTTGACCCAGTAGGGTAATCTTGTCCGCAATCTCTTCCATGCTCATCAGCTGGGTCGTCGGCAGCCAGGCGTCTCCGACTTTCGCGGCTCGGCGGATGGCGGGCGGCTCGTTTCCGCCGACCCAGACGGGTATGTGGGGCTTCTGGACCGGTTTGGGGTAGAAGTGTATGTCGGAGAAGCTGGCGTACCGGCCCTGGTACGAGGGATCGTCGTTGGTCCATAGCTCCTTGAATATTTTCAGGTATTCGTCGGTCACTCTGCCACGTTGGCGGAAGGTGTCCAGCCCCAGGGTCTTGAACTCCTCCTCCATCCAGCCGACGCCTGCGCCCAGGATAATCCGCCCATTGGACATGAAGTCCAGGGTGGACAGTATCTTGGCCGTAAGGATGGGCTCCCTGTATGGGACCACCAGCACCAGAGTCCCGATTTTCACGTTTTTGGTGCACCCGGCCAGGAAGCCCATTGCCGCCAGCGGCTCGCACCAGGCCGCTTCTCGGGCGAAGGGCGGGTCTCCCGACTCCGAATAGGGATACCTGGGCGCTATCGAGTGGGGGAGAATGATGTGGTCGTTCACCCAAATGTGGTCGAAACCCAGTTCATCGACTTTGGTTGCGAAGGCCAGAATGTTCTCCGACGATGCCGCCGGTCCCACCACTGGAGTGTTGCACCCAAAACTCATTGCCGCCTCCCTGTTACAAGCCGCTCTCTCTGTTGCGAGAGGACGTTTTGGTGGGTAACATACCATATCGACCACTGTTCGCAAACAAACCCGACGAGGGAGTCTTTAGCCGTTGGATGACATAATCGGGATGAAGGACATGGAGGCCATCTTCAGCGTCACCGACGCTTTGGGCATCGACCGTGAACAACTGAGCGTGCCCCTGGGGAAGGAAGACCCAGGGCAGGTGACGTGCGCGCCGTCGGGGGACGTGGAGATCATCGTCCCTCTGTCCGTTCCGATAAACGACTGGCTTGACACCCTCAGGTCAGGCCTCACAGACCTGGGCTTCACGGAGCAGGAAGACGACGAGGACGATTGGGACAATTAGACACTAAGACGAGGTGAAACACCCAACAGGAGGATGAGTATGGCCGGCGACAAGATAGGAATCGGAATCATCGGAGCCAACGCCAACTACGGCTGGAGCAAGAGGGCGCATCTGCCGGCCCTGAAAGCGCTTCCGGAGTACGAGCTGGCCGCCGTCTGCACGTCCCGTCCGGAGACGGCACAGGAATCCAAGGAATTCTACGGAGCGGGAGCCGCATTCCACGACTACAACGAAATGGTCCAACACCCCGGAGTGGACCTGGTTGTGGTCTCGGTGAAGGTTCCCTTCCACTATGAGATGGTCAAGGCCGCAATAGAAGCAGGCAAGGACGTTTTCTGTGAGTGGCCGCTGGGAGCCAACTTGGCGGAAGCTGAGGAGTTGACGGCGCTGGCCGAGGACAAGGGAGTAAGCACCATGATAGGCCTCCAGTCCAGGGGCGATCCGGCGGTGATTCACATCAAGGAGTTGCTGGCAGACGGCTGCGTAGGTGAACCGCTGTTGTGCAACATGACCATGTTCCTGCCTGGGCTGCTTGGGAGAGGGCGAGACCGGGCATGGTCCGCCGACCGGAAGGCCGGCGCCAACACCCTCACCATCGCTACAGGCCACTCCCTGGACATGCTGGGCTACTGTGTTGGCGAGTTCCTGGAGCTTTCGGCCAAAGTGGCCGTTCAAGTCCCCGTGTGGACAACCACCGAGGGCGACAAGGTGGACTGTGACGCTCCCGACAACGTGCTGGTAAACGGGAGGTTGGACAACTGCGCAGTCGCCTCGGCCCACGTGTCCACGGTCCCCTGGCACGGCACGGGCTGGCGGCTGGAAGTGTTTGGCAACGAGGGCACGTTGACCGCTTCCGGGGGGCAGATGGTCCAGTACACGGACATCAAGATTCTCGTCGGCAGACACGACGGGTCGATGGAGGCAATGACCCCGCCGGACAAGCACAGATTGGCGCCCAGCGACACGCCTGCCGGAGAGGCGTACAACGTGGCCCAGCTCTACCGGAGATTCTCGCAGGCCAAGCAGGCGGGAGAGGGCGTGGACAACGACTTCAGCCTCGCCGTGCGCCGTCACCGTTTGCTGGACGCTTTGCAAGAATCGTCGGATAAGGGAGCGTCGGTCAACGTCGAGGTGTAGCCCGGTCACGTCCGGTCTCGATTCTTCGCCATAAACGGTGAACAGGACGAATGAGCAGCCCACTCGGAAAGATAGACAAGCCGGAAGCCGAGCCGTTCAAGCAGGGCAGGAAGATATTCCTGGTGCCCCTCTTTCTCAGCCCGCCTGACGCCCCCGACGACCTGAAGGCGCTGCTGGAGGAATACTGGGAGGGAGCGGGAGCCCACGTTGCCCGTTTGGAGGCGTCGTTAGGGCCTGTGTCCCGCATTTTCCACGAAACAGTGTTCATGGAGGGTGAGGAAGGCGCGGCCATGCTGGAGCAGATAAATCCCATGGGATACCGCGCCCTCCGGCCCAGGTACTATGCAGGAGCCACGCTGGAAGCCACCGAGGACATGGAGTTGGTGCAGGAGACCACCGACTGGCAGCGGTGCCTCGTCTCAGGCTTGACCAGCGAGAGGGTCTTCACCACGGTGATGGAGTCCTACAACGACGCCGTGGCTCGGCGATATCAGCACATCAGCGACAAAATCGAAAGCAGCCTCGGAGAAGACGAGTCGGCCATCCTGGTCATAGGAGAGCAGCACCGGGTCCAGTTCTCGTCGGACGTGCAGGTGTTCTACGTGTCGCCGCCTGCCCTGGACCGCATCAAGCAATGGATAAGAGACGCGTCCTCCAGGGCGCCTGGGGAATCCCCTTCGACTCCATCGGATGACCTCGGTGAGCCGGGCGAAGACCCGGACGCCTCAGACGAGTAGCCCTAAGCGCGGCCCGCTTGGATGGCGTCCGGCGTAGCGCTAGGCTGCGCTGGGGCTCTGTAGGCGGCCCCTGACGAATATGTCCCTGAGGGAGACTCGGGCAAAACCGGCCAGCATCACCCAGGCGAATATGACGCCGCCGCTCCCGAGGATGACCGAGGCCGTGATGTTGAAGTCCGCGATGACGCCGTTGACCAGATTGGCGATGGCCATCATTCCTTGAATGTGCCACGTATAGACGCTCAGCAAGCGGCCCCTGATGGCGTCGGGGGCGAGGGCCTGAAGCATCCCGTGGCTCAGGGTCATGAAGCCTCCCTGGGCGGCGCCCATCAGGGCGACCGAGCCCATGGCCAACGGCAGGTTGGGGGACAGGCCTAACGCTATGGGCCCAAGGGCGCTGAGAATTCCCAGAACGAGGAACATTCGGCCCCTTATGGCCTCGCTCCTTATGCCTCCCAGCGTCACAGCCATGGCCAGGGCTGGAGCGCCGTAGCCCACCATCAACAGTGAGAAACCCTCCAGCAACTCGTCCCCTGGGTCCCGTCCCAGCTTGTCCACAGAAATAGCCGGGAAAAGGGTCTCGAAGGACATGGTGAAAGCGCAGTGGCCAACGACCAGCAGGACCAGCCACATGATGACCGGGTTCCTGTAAAGATATGACGCGCCGGTCCATATGTTGGCTGCTATGACTCTAAGCCCGGCGCCCGCCCGCACCACGCCGGTGGAAACTGTGCGTATGTTCAGTACGAAGCCCAGTCCAACGGTGTATAGGCCGACGCACACGAAGAAGACCCAGTCTCCTCCGGAGTCCAGGAAGGGGTCAACAATCCACAACGTCAACAATATGAACAGCGGGCCCATGAACCGGGATCCTTGTTGAGTGGCCGAATTCAGCGCAACAGCGTTGAACATCTTGTCCGACGGCACGGTATTGGGCAGCAAAGCCTGGGCGGCGGGCATCTGGGTGGCCCTGGCGCATCCGTTGATGACCGACAAAATCAACAGCAGAATCTCAGGTCTCCAGAGTTCCAGGACTCCTGTGACCACCAGCAGCGCCAACACGAGGTTCTGGCACAGGTTTATGGCATAGGCTGTCCTCAGCACTGTCTGGCGGTCGAAACGGTCTGCCAGGTAGCCTCCGATGGGCGCCATAGCCACACCGGGAATCATTGCGGCGAAGGTGACCGCTCCCACCCAGGCGTTGGAGTCGGTCAGGTCCTTGACGAGGGAGCCGCGGGCAATGATGAGGGCCCAGGCGGCCGACTGGGAGCATAGGGTCGCCATCCAGAGCTTGCGGTAGTCGCTGTGTTCCAGGGCGGGGAGGAACCGGTCGCTCAGGGCGCGAGCGGCCTGGACGATTGCGGTCATTGACGGGGTCTCCTCAGCCCATCAGGGGCTTATGCCAACGTCGCACGGTGTACATCTAGGCCCCTGTTCGGCTGCCGGATGCGTCGCCCTACTCCGCTCCCAGGAGGGGGAGACTTTGGCTTCTGCCCGTCGTTGGCGGGTAAGGCTACGGCACCATCCTAGACAGGCCAAGGTCAGGTGTCAATCTTAATGGGCGCCATTGCCACCGGCCAGGAGCTAGTCCATCAGCTCTTTCATGTAGCCGGCCAGCAGTATGTCCAACTGCAGCATCAGGAGCTTGTTCCACGCTGCGCTGGTCTTGACGGCCGTCTTGTGGTCGTCCATTTCCCGGAAGAGCAACTCCGCCACGGCTGTCTGGATGTAGGACATGGTGCCGACCATCTGGCGGGCGGGAATGGGCCCAAGGTGGGCGCGGTGGGTTGGAGGGTGGCTGTGGGCGATGCCAGTGGCAAGTGCGGCCACGGCGAAGCTCTCGTCCATCGTGAAGCTGATGGTGCCCCGGAACCAGCGGCCCAGCGTGTGCTTGCGCCGCTCCAGGCGCACCTCGTCCACCTCTCCCTGCTCGTTCAGGAAGAACTTGCGGGAGTATGGGAACTTGATGAAGTTGTCGTATATGATGCCCGTCAGTTCTTCCGAGTTGTCCAGGATGATGGGGCCGCTGTCCTGTATCAGTTGGCGGTCTTCATCCGACAGGCCGACAAAGTTGGCCAGGTCCCTGAGTCTGGCGGGCCAGTTTACGACGTACTTCACCATTGCTCTGACCTTCCGGCGCCTCTACGACCTAGGTGGTCCCTCTCAGCCTGGGGTCGAGAACGTCTCTGAGGGCGTCTCCCAACAGGTTCCATGCGAACACCAGTATAAAGATAGCCAGACCTGGAAACACCGGCAACCAGGGGCCGACGCTGATGTAGTTGTCCGCTGCGTCCCTTAGCATGGCGCCCCAGGAAGGCTCGTCAAGTCCCGCTCCCAGTCCCAGGAAGCTGAGGCTCGCCTCGGCTATGACTGCCACCCCAAGCTGAAAGGTGATGATTACGATGAGCACGGCCCCGACGTTGGGCACCATGTGGCTGATGATGACCCGCCAGTCTGAAGCTCCCACTGCCCGGGCGGCCAAGACATAGTCCATTTCCCTGATGGCGAGAGCCTGCGCCCGGATTATCCGGGCGGTGCTGGGAACGAACAGGATTGCCAGCGCCAGCGTGACGTTGTTCACCGACGGTTCCAACGCCGCCATGATGGCTAAGGCCAACACCAGGGCGGGAAAGGCTATCATCGCGTCTATCACCCGCTGGACCAGCAGGTCCCAGAGTCTCCCGAAATAGGCGCTGGTCACCCCCAGCAACAGGCCTACGAAACAACCCGCAAAGGAGCTTATCAACCCCACCCTCAGGGAGATTCTGGAGCCTTCCACCAGCCTGCTGAAGGTGTCGCGGCCCAGGTGGTCGGCCCCCAGATAGTGTTCCGAGGACGGGCCGCTGAACTTTGATTCAACACTGATGGCGGAGATTCTGTGCGTGGTTATCAGGGGCGTGAAAATGGCCACCACTATCAGGAACAGGGCGATGCCGGCGCCCAACGCTCCCAGGGGCTTGGCCTTGATGAAGTTTATGACGTTTCGCCAAAGGGTCCGTTTGGCTCTCAGCCCAGTGGCCACGCTGTCCGGGAATGGATCTACAGTGCGTTCTTGATTCATTTCGTCTAATGTCAGCGGTTGCGAGCTCTGGCGACAAGTCTCAGCTTATGCGTACCTTATCCTGGGGTTCAACCAGGCGTACGTGATGTCGATGGCCAGGTTCAGCACTAGAACGATGACTGTTATGACCATAACGATTCCCTGAATCATCGGGTAGTCTCTGTCAAACAACGAGTCGAGCAGGAGCTTGCCCATCCCCTGAACAACGAACACTTGCTCGATGATTACGGTGCCGCCGATGAGGCGCCCGAACTCGTACCCGGCCACGGTTATTACGGGAAGCAGAGCGTTCTTCAGCGTATGGCGCCCGATGACGGTCATCTCTCCCAGCCCCTTTGACCGGGCCGTACGGATATAGTCCTCTCGGAACACCTCCAGGGTCGAAGAACGGGTGAGCCTGGCCATGAACGCCATGTGGGTGAATGAGAGGGCTATAGCCGGGAAGACCATCTTCTGCAAGTTGACCAGGGGGTTGTCCAGGAAACTTTCAAGTTCGATGGGAGGCGCCCACGAGAAGAAGTTGGACAGCACAAACAGCATCAGGATGGCCACCCAGAAGTTGGGCACGGCTATTCCGGCTATGGTTATGATCCTGCTTGCGTAATCTCCTATGGAGTCCTGCTTGATTGCTGACAGGATGCCCAATGGAATAGCTACGACCCCGGACATCAGCATCGCCAGGATGGTCAGCTCAAGCGTGGTTGGGAACCTTTTCCATATCTTTTCCCAAACGGGCGCCCGATAGGTAAAGGACTCACCGAAGTCCAGCGTGAACATCCCTCTGACCCATGTGCCGTACTGGACGATCAAGGGCCGGTCTGTTCCCAACACCTCCCGGATTTTCTGGAGGTCTTCTTGTGAAAACTCCTCATCTGTGCCGCTGCCGGACGCAATTTGGAGGGCAGGGTCTCCGGGGATCAACCTGAGAATCACAAAAATGATGACCGAGACTAGGAAGAGCGTCGGGATGAACAGAAGCACCCGTTTTAGAATATAAGCCTGCATCTTCTTACGCTTGGCTGAAAGTAGGCAACTCCCCGTTCAAGCAGCCGATTGTGGTCGTAAAGGCGAATTATAAGCGACAGGCCCAGGCAAAACCTAGGCCCGTCGTTATATTCAGTTTAGCCGTGAGTGACTAGCAG
>DAOUJI010000051.1:0-3918 GCA_034422875.1 Dehalococcoidia bacterium
TATCAAGCCGAAGAGTACGAGCCCGGCTGCCCGGACGCTGAGTCCAGTCAAAACTATCCGGCGGGGAACGGAGCGGTCAATGATGTAGCCCACTAGCGGGTCTGCGATCCCCGCTAAGCGGGCCAGGGTCGGGGCCAGCCCTAGTTGGACAGGGCTCCAGCCGAAGTCCCGTAACACCGGCACGGCCCACGCGCTCATGGCGTCGAACAGTAACACGGTGGCGACAGTCATCACCAACGCGGCTAGTCGCACCATCCATCAGCCGTGGAAGATGCGACCCTACCCGCGGCCTCTGGGTGACTCGGAGCCATCATAGTTATGAAATGGTCCCATACTTGACGATGGTGAAGTCAGTCTGTGTCTCCCAGCACCCTCCCGTCTCGGATTCCGCCGCCAGTCCATGTGTTCAGGGGCCATCGGCGGTGGGATTGGCTTGTAGAGATTGCCCTACCCATCGCCTGAGTCCGGCCGACAGTTGTCAACGGCTTGCTTTATCTTGCGGTCAATTCGGAAAGCAACTCGTTCAGTGTCCAGTACGGAACAGTGTGGTAAAAGCCACGGGGGTCGGAAACTCCGATATTCAAGCCCCAGACCTTTCCGCGCGCGGAAAGAAGAAGTCCACCAAAATAGCCGGAACTCAGATGCGTGTCATGGGCGAGCATTCCTTGCCTGGTCAATCCCGAGGACTGTATCTCTCCTGCCGTGGCAATCGCGCAGTGAGGGACGGCGCAGTCCGACCAAGCCTTATGAGGGTATCTAGCGTAGCCGACCGCTACTGCCTGTGCCCCTACCCGGGGCTGCCGTTCTGAGACCTCCATCGGCAGTGGGGTGAAGTTGTAGTCGCAGCAAATGGACATCACCGCGATGTATCGGGCGAAATCGTATCCCGTCACTGTGGCCTCGTGGACGTTGGCTCTCTTCACCCGCACCTCGATCCGATTCGAAACTACGCCGTCAAATTGGATTAACGGGGCATAGGTAACCGCAAATGCCGTCGAGCCGCTTGTCGCAAAGATAAACCCGGTGCCGGCATGGTACCGGTTAGACGCTGCATTGTACGCGGTTACATCCACCAACCCCTCTTCCACTTGCCGTACCAGGTCCGCTAGGAGTGTCTGGGAGACTTCCCCGAAACGGCCGGGTCTTCCTCTTCACCCTTGGAGGGGCCGAGCATCTTCACAGACTGAATGACCACCGGGCTCACCGGGGTAGAGCCTTCGCCCTCCGGGTTCGTGGGAGCGGTTGCTATCGCGTCGATGGTCTCCAGCCCGGATACGGTCTGGCCGAATATGGTGTAGTGGGGCGGAAGCGGGTAATCGGCGTGCATGATAAAGAACTGGCTGCCGTTGGTGTTGGGGCCGGCGTTGGCCATCGCCATCACGCCCCGCGAGTAAGGGCGCTGGACCTGCTCGTCCGGGAACTGGTAGCCGGGTCCGCCGGCGCCCGTGCCCGTGGGGTCGCCTCCCTGGATCATGAATCCTTCGATGATGCGGTGGAATATCACGTTGTCGTAGAATCCCTGCCGCGCCAGGAAGACAAAGTTGTTTACGGTGTTGGGCGCTTCGCCCGGCAAAAGTTCCACGGTAATCGTTCCAGCCGAGGTGTTCAGTAAGGCGGTGTAGGATGATGCGGGGTCAATGGTCAGCGGGGGCGGTGATGACCACTGTTTGACAGATTGACCCTGGTTCATCGTGTATTCAGGCGCGGACGCGCCGTCCTGAGTATTGAGCGGGATTGTGATGGCGTCGCCGGCTCGCCAAGTCAGTTCGTGAAACTCTTTGCCTTCCGGAACCTCGAAAACCAGGTACCCGTCCAGCCCGTAGCCCCTTTGAAGATCAAAACTCCCTTCCAGAAACTGTATCCATCGGGCGGAGAATTGCGATTCCTGACCCGAGGGCATCACCCGAATCTCCGCTGGCCACACGCGGAATTCAGGCCCTCCGCAGACGTAAGGGTAGTCTCCGGACTGACCGAATTTATGGGAAACCGACGCTCCGGGGGCGAGATCGGCCCTTCCACCAGGGCCAATGGCCGTGGACGCATCCTCGAAAGCCACGTATTGCATAGCGTCAGCTTCGCTCTGCCATCGGATTGTGGTTCCCGTGTTAATCAAGACGCGAGAGCCATCAAAGCACTGGCCCTTATCCATCCGGACCAGGGCTTGTGTGTCACCACGAAAGTCCTGCCATGCCGTCTCGGGTATCGAGAGAGGACCGTAGCTGGCGTTGCCCAGATCCCTCAACTCGGCGGCGTTGTCGCCAATTTCGAACGTGGCGCTGTCGGCGGTGTGGTTCTCCACCTTGAGCCGCACCAGCGCCAATTCACTACCTGGCGAGGGAAACAGACTGAATCGTCGGACCACCTGGTCGGGGTCGATGGTGGAGTAGTGAAGTTCCGGCACGCGCTCCAAGTCCACCACTCTGAGGTGCAAGGTCCGGCCATGAAAATATTCGCCGATGGTGTCCGTCGGCCTCGGCTCGATTGTGGGACCCAAGAACTGACTCAGCGGACGTACGCTTTCGCAATGCCCACCCAGGAGTTCTTCAAGCTCCGATACACCCTCTACCTGAATGACTAGGGCCGTTATGGAAGCAAGTAACTCCCTACTCTCGAGGAGGGACTCCGCCATTGCTCGTGCGTCGTCTCCTGCCACACCATCTTCTTGGATGGTTTCAGTGTTGGCGGACAGAAAGGCTTGCTCGGCCCACTCATTAGACAGAATGCAGTCGTAATAGAAGTTGGCCAGTCTTTCTGATTCAACCGAGATCGCGGTGTGGATTGTCAGCGATGCATCCTCCGGCGCAATGTCCACGGAGAGGAAGTAACCTCCATTGCTGTCCTCGACCGCCTCCGCAATGACGATGAAATATTCACCTGTATGGGGAGCGCGATAGACTATTTCCGGGTTAAGCCCGGATAATCCCCCGCCGCTGTCGTCGTCCCAGACGATGTCGTTGTAGCTGAAGACGTACATGAGAGTGTCCACGTTCAGGGAATTTGCAGAAACTCTGACCGTCTGCCCCTCTCGCAGGTCAATTGAATACCAGTCCCGGTCCCCAGGATGGTCCAAGCTCCCAGCGACGGTGTCGCCCACCGTGATGGCCCTTCCGTCGTCCGGGTCATTCAGAGGCTTCAATGTGACGCTGCTGGTTATGCGAAATCTGGAGGACTCGCCGCCCGTTGCCAACTCGACCTGGAGGAAATGGACGCCGCCCGTCCACAGCTCAACCGTGGCGCGTTCAACACCGGATTTCCAGTCGTCCACCTCCATAATGTGTTCAAATGGACTGGACACCCTGAACATTCCGTCGCCCTCGCCCTCGATTTCGATCTCGATCTCGATCACCGAGCCTTCCTCGGCCTCGAAAACGAACTCGCGGGTGTCCCAGGGTTTGCGCAACTCCAGGTCGAAACTCCTGCTGCCAAGTCCTTGCGGCAATCGGCGCTGTCCCAGGCCGAATGTGGACTCGCCCTCGACAAGTTTCTCTACGACGGTAGAAATGTCGGCTGCGGAGGCGGCCAAGGCATAATTGGCCTCGCTGAAAGTGAACCCCGATATTCCGACGACCTGGCCGCTTGCATTGACCAGCACCCCACCGCTCTGCCCGCCCGCGATTGCCGAATCAGTCTGCAGATAAGTTATCCCGGCCCGCTCCCATTCTCTAACGTTCGAGAGAACGCCGCTGGTGATGGTTGGCTCCGGAAACCGGTTCACTTCGGCGGCGTAGCCGATCAGAAACAGCTGGGAGCCGATGGAGGTGCTCTCCCCGTCCTCAAGCCTTACAGGCCGGGCTGATACTTCTACCGGCCCCAGAACCGCCAGATCCGACATCGGGTCCCATCCCACCAACGGAACATCCTGGAACTCCGTCCCATCAGGAAAGAAAACCCGCACTGCCTCGTCGGGCCACACCACGT
>DAOUJI010000052.1:0-31393 GCA_034422875.1 Dehalococcoidia bacterium
CGGCCCTCATCACAGCTTCGTCATGCTCAACGACCACTACCGTGTTGCCCAACTCCCGCAGACGTTTCAGCGTGTCCACCAAACGGCTGTCGTCGGCGGGGTGTAAACCTATAGTCGGCTCGTCGCAGACATAGAGGACTCCGGTCAAGCCAGAGCCGATCTGAGTGGCCAGACGAATGCGCTGTGCCTCCCCTCCCGACAAGGTCTGGGCCGTCCGGTCGAGAGTCAGGTAGTCCAGGCCGATGTCCACCAGGAACTGGAGCCTGGAGTCTATCTCCTTGAGAATCTGCCGGGCGATGGTCTTGTCGCGGGCGTTCAACTCCGAAGGCGGCTTGCCTTTGGGTGACGCTTCCTCGCCGCCTATGGCCCTGACCCATTGGGAGGAATTGCTGATGGTCTGGGCGCACAGATCCATGATTCCCAAGCCCGACACCTTTACCGCCAGAGCCTCCGGGCGCAGTCGGCGGCCTTTACAGGACGTGCAGGGCCTGGCCGCCATGTACCGCTCTATCTCAGTGCGGGTGTGGTCCGACTCCGTCTCCTTGTAGCGGCGTTCCAGGTTACGCACAACACCCTCGAAGGAGGTCTCCCAGGCATATTCATGGCCGGAGTGGGTAGTGTGACGCATGGTGAGAGGTTCGCCGTCGTTGCCGTATAGGATGAGGTCCAAGGCCTCCTGGGGCAGCTCTCGCACCGGAACTTTTGTGGAGAAGTCGTACGTCCTGGCCACCGAGGCAATCAGGCTGCGATACCAGGCGCCGGAAGCCGCCGAGCGGGCCCAGGGTGTTATGGCGCCTTCAGCCAGGGTCAGGGACTTGTTGGGAATCAGCAGGTCGACGTCCACTTCCAGCTTGTATCCCAGCCCCGTGCAAGCCGAGCACGCCCCGTGGGGGCTGTTGAAGCTGAAGGTGCGGGGTTCGATTTCGGGCAGGCTGATGCCGCATCGTACGCAGGCGAACTGCTCGGAAAAGACCAGCTCCTCTCCGTTCTCCACCCACACCTGTACGACGCCCTCTCCCTGGCGCAGTCCCGTTTCAATTGAGTCGGAAACCCGGCTCAATTCCAGGTCATCGCTGACGACCAGGCGGTCAACCACGATTTCGATGTAGTGCCACTTCTGCTTGTCCAGGCCCAGGTCGCCCATCTCGTCAAGTTCGTGGACCTCCCCATTGACCCGTACCCGGACGAAACCCGCCTTGCGTGCGTCCTCAAAGACCTCCCGGTGTTCTCCCTTGCGGCGCCTGATTTTGGGGGCCAGCACCATTATCCGGGAGCCTGACGGGAGCTTCATTACGGCGTCGACTATCTGCTGGACCGTCTGCTTCTCTACGGGACGGCTGCACTTGGGACAGTGGGGGACTCCGATCCTGGCGTACAGCAAACGCAGGTAGTCATAGACCTCAGTTACGGTGCCCACAGTCGACCTGGGGTTGTGGGACACGCCCTTCTGGTCGATGGAGATGGCGGGGGAAAGTCCCTCGATGTACTCTACGTCGGGCTTGTCCATGCGACCGAGGAACTGTCGGGCATAGGCGGAGAGGGACTCCACATACCTCCGGCGCCCTTCGGCATAGATGGTGTCGAAGGCCAGTGAGCTCTTGCCTGAACCGGACACGCCGGTGATGACCACCAGCTTGTCCCTGGGAATGGTGACGTCGATGTTCTTTAGATTGTGTTCCCGGGCTCCCTTGACGTGAATAAATTCCTGAGCCATCGGTCTCCCTAGATAATCGAACGACGGTCTTTCGACTCGTCTGAAACAATCCTCATTGTAACATCATTATGTCCAATCCGGACTTGCGTCGAGATGTACGAAACCAGTCTGGAAGTCGTTTTCTTGCCGCCATTCGAGGCAGGCCGCTATGATAGTATTGTTGTCAACGACCAAATTTTAGGACGTGTATGCGGCAGTTTTTGAACAAGGCTTTCGGCCGAAACAAACATCCCGCTCCAACGGAAGACCGCCGATTGTTGGATAGAACGGTGAGGGGTCTTCCGCTTATGGAAGGCGAGCAGGTCGAGGAACGTTTCGCCTCCAATCAAGGGATCGTGGGCGGCTCCCCGAAGAATGGCCCGTTGCTGCTTATTACCAATCTTCGGGTGATTTCCTTCCTGCGGGGCGAAGACGTCCCCTTTTCCAACAGGGAGACTTATCTCGCGCCCATCGACGAATTGAAATCAGTTGTCGTGAAGGGAAAGCCACGCGGAGTACGAAACCTAATCCAGGGAATTCTTTTCGTTCTGTTGGGAATCCTGGCCTACTTCATCATCGGCTACATCAGAGAGTCTACCTGGTCGGAGATCAGCATCGCCTCCGTAGTGGGTGTGATAATCGTTGTATTCGGAGCCTCGTACCTGGCCAGGCACCTTCTGTGGGAGCCGGAGGGAGAGATTGTCTTTCAGGGAGGGACGTGGGAAAGGTCGTCTCCAGACAACCGGGGCAGTGTCGAGTCCTACCGATGGCAGATGTCCTTCCCTTACCGGAGCGACAAGTCCAACGACGAGGTCTACACGCTGGTCAACCGTTTCTTCGAGATTCGAAGCCCCATTTACGGTAAAAGGGGCCACGCCCCATCGTTAGACACAGGGGGAGACCTGGCGCCCGGCTCCCCAACCGTTGCCTCAGACAGGTTGGACGACGAGACCGCAGGGCTCCCTTCGTCAGTCGAAAGAGCTACACCGGAGATATGGCGTCTGTATTTCGGTGGATCGCAGACGGCGGCGAGAAGACAAGCCGTATCGGAAACCGACGTGGAACCAGCGCTGGCTCCCCCGCCCTGGCGTCAGTATACGTACGGGTCCAGCTAGCCCCACTTTTTCTGAGCGGTTATGGGGTGCTGCCAATCGGGACCTCTTCCCCCTCTCAATGCCCGGACAGCTTAAGTTCGATATTGAGAATCCAGCTTAACTTGCCATATAATCTAGCCAGTTCATCTAGCCGGAGTTTGGCATGTCAGAGTGGCCGCTACAAGATGCGAAGAACAAATTCAGCGCTCTGGTCAACGCAGCGCTGACCGGTGAACCCCAGCGAGTCACCCGGCGCGGGCAGCCCGCAGTGGTCGTGTTGGCAGCGGAGGAGTACGAACGCCTTTGCCAGTTGGAGAAGGCTAACGCTCCAACTCTGAGTGCGCTGCTTCTTGAAATCCCCCAAGACGACCATGAATTCGAGCGGCTGTCCTTTCCTACCCGTCCGTTGGACTTGTAATGTTTCTCCTGGACACCGACGTATTGTCGGCCCTCCGCAGGCGTGACCGCAATCAAGAGGCCGTCCGTTGGGTGGAGGCGCAGCGGCCAGCGGACTTATTCTTGAGCGTCGTTACCGTGGGGGAGATAGAGCGGGGCATCGTCCAACAGCGGAGGCGTGATCCATCGTTCGCTAGGGAACTGGCCCTCTGGCTGGACCGGGTCCTGGCATGGTATAGCGACCGCATTCTTGTCGTGGATGTCGCCACGGCTCGGCGGTGGGGACAGTTGTCCGCGACCCTGGGGCACGACGGCGCCGACCTGCTTATCGCCGCAACGGCACTGGAGAACGGTCTGACGGTCGTCACCCGCAACGTCCGCGACTTCGAGGCGACGGGAGTTCCTACGCTAAATCCTCTTGGGTGAGGGACTGGCCCCATCCCTTCCAACCAATATCTCCAAACAATTCGACAAGGACTTTTCGGCAGCCTCAAGCATCGCAAGCCCTATCCCCGCCAGTTCGTGGTTACCGATACATTGGGGTTCTTGCAAAATATCCTGGACATCAATTGTGACGAACAGACCCAAGAAATTGCTGACTGGACTGGGTTGGCTGCAACGATTCAGTTACGAGTCCAGGCTTAGCCCTGGATCCACGTCCAGGTCCATAGACCCGTGACGTCCGGCCTGGTAGAGGAAGTAGCCGCAGGCAGCTATCATCGCGCCGTTGTCGGTGCACAGGACAGGCGGCGGCAGCAGCGCAGGCAATGTGGACTCTGCGGCCATTCGTTCACGCAGCAGGGCGTTGGCCGTCACACCTCCACCGAGAACGATTCCTCGGGCCTCGTAAACTTCCGCCGCCTCCAGGGTCTTCCGGACCATCACGTCCACCACCGACTCCTGGAAAGCCGCTCCCAAATCAGCCACCTCCCCAGAGTCCGGGTCGCCCTCTTCCGGCGGGGGATACACGCCCCATTCCTGCGCCCGGTGGAGAAGAGCGGTCTTTACTCCGCTGAAGCTGAAATCGTGGCTCCCTCTGAGCCAAGCCCTTGGAAAGGATTGGGTAGGGACTACGCCCATCGCCGTCCTTTGTATGTGAGGGCCGCCGGGGAAACCCAGCCCCAGTATTCGCGCCGCCTTGTCAAACGCCTCTCCCGCGGCATCGTCTCTGGTGCGCCCAAGCAGACGATAGCGCCCGTGCTCCTCCATCAGGGCCAAATCGGTGTGGCCTCCCGATGCAATCAGGCAGAGCAGCGGAAACCCCGGTTCTTTCGCCGGGTCGGGGATGTCTTGCATCAGCCAAGCCGAGTAGATGTGGCCTTCCAAGTGGTTGACGCCGAGCATGGGGATTCCGAGAGAATAGCTGAAGGACTTGGCGACGTTGAGGCCCACTAGAAGGGACCCGGCCAGACCTGGACCGTAGGTTACGGCCACGGCGTCCAGGTCAGCCATCCTCACTTCCGCCTGGTCAAGGGCCATCTCGACAACAGGGGCGATATGAATCATGTGCTGGCGGGAGGCGACCTCCGGGACAACACCGCCGTACTGGGAGTGGATGTCCACCTGGGATGCTATGACGTTGGACTTCAGCGTCCGCCCATCCCGCACGACGGCGACGGCGGTCTCGTCGCACGAGGTCTCAATTCCCAATATTGTTACGGGCATAGCTGGATGTTACGGGCCTACGGGGCGCTGGTCAAGGAGTGAGGGGCTATGGAAGACCGATGGACCTCTGCGGAAATGGGAAGCGTAGCTTCTATTTGGGGGAGGGCGGGCCGTCGACTAGCCGGATACGAAGCGGTGGAAACGGCGCATCGCCGACGTGGCCAGTCCGAACAGGCCGTAATCGTTCTTGTGTCTATATGACGATGATCGATATCTGGCCCTCCCACGAGCCCATGTGTCGACGTAGACGACCGGGGAGTCGTTAAGAAGGGGGCCCCACGAGTCACGAAAACCGCATGGCGACGGGCGTCATAGTCGGCTCTAAGCGTCGGATTGGAGAGGGTTGCATAGGCCTTGTTAACGTCCCTCATCTCAGGGGCCGACTCAGGGACGGCGGCATTGACGTCGGGGTGGCATTCCCAAGCCTTTTGGAGATAGGCTTTGCGAATGCCGTTCTGGTTGGTGTGCTCCGGCACACCGAGGATTCTATAGAAGTCTGGCGTTGAATCCACAGTCAATAGTCCTTGCGACAACCAAGTTTACACCATATGTCAACTAAGCGCTTCAGACGGTTGAAGTGGAACAGCGTTTGTCGTCCTAGAACGGGAAATGCCAAACGGTGACGCATAAGGATGCTCTGCTGGTCTATTCAGAACAAAGACCGAAAGGCCTAGCCGGTGAAGCTCTTGCGGAACCTGTAGAGGGTCATCTCCGGCTCAATTGGGGAGACGGGCATGTAGCCCACTTCCTCCACCTTGGCGACGATGAACCAGGGGCCTGGAGTTTCCAACGCAGTCTTTAGTTGGGGTGCGAGTTCCTCAACGGTGTGGACCGTCGCTGTACGGGTGATGCCGCAGGCTCGGGCCACCTGTTCCAGGTCCGTCCTGACGGCCGTGTGGCTGGGCTGGTGGCCTGTTTGCCCCCACTCCTGGTTGTCCCACACGATGATGATCAGGTTGGCAGGGTATTCGCGGCCTACGGTAGCCACTCCGCCCATGTTCATCAACATGGAGCCGTCGCCGTCCAGGGATATGACCTTTTCACTGGTGGACAGGGCGATCCCCAGGGCAATGGAGGAGCAGAGTCCCATAGCGCCGTAAGTGTAGAAGTTGCGGTCCCGGTGCCCTGCGTGCCACAACTCGTCAGTGGTGGGCCCCAGGTTGCTTACAATGGGGCTGTCTCCCACCAAGTCCAAGACCACCTTGGTTGCTTCAAACCTACGCAATCTTGCCCCCGTGCAGAAGGGGTGTCAGGCACAAGGCCACCGGCTGCCGCGAGGCATAGCATAGCTGCATCGCCCCTTTGACGGTCCTGTCCAGTCCTTCCTCTTGTGTGATTGTGTAGTGGGGAAGGCCAAACATGTCCAGGATCGGTCGAGTAGCTTTGCCCATAGGCACCTGGGCGATGTTGAATTCCCCCAGGTCTCCCCTCATGTTGATGAAGAAGGGAATGGGCGTTCGGAAGGGCAGGCAAAGGCTGGCCACTGCGTTGATGCTGTTGCCGAAACCGCTGGACTGCATGAAAACCGCTGATTTCCGCCCCGCGGCGTAAGCCCCCACGGCGATGCCGACGGCCTCTTCTTCCCTGGCGGCGTAGACGACGTGGAAGTAGGAGTCTTCCTCCATCAGAGGGATGACCTGTCCGATATTGACGTCGGGCACAAAGGTGATGAAAGAAATATCCGACTCTTTAAGGCAGTCAACGATGGTCTGGGCCCACTGAGCCATGATTCTCCTTCAATGTCTGGTTGGATGCGTTGAATCCGGGGCCATTGGCCAAGGGGGAATATATCAGCAGGCCACGGGTATGTCAAAACGGCGGGCCTTCGACAGGCTCAGGCCGAACGGGGCTGCGGTGAGATAGTACGGACCATCAAGGGTGGGCTGTCAGCCCTGGGCATTGAGAGCATACAGCCGGGCGTAGAGGCCCTTCTGCTCCAGCAACTCCTGGTGGCTGCCCTGCTCAACGACCCGTCCCTGGTCCATGACCACCACACGGTCCGCCCTGCGGATGGTTGAAAAGCGGTGGGCGATGATAACCGCGGTCCTTCCTTCCAGAACCCGTTCCAGACCGTTCTGTACCACAAGTTCAGTCTTTGAGTCCACGGAGGCGGTGGCCTCGTCCAGGACCACTATCTTGGGACGGGCGACGAGGGCTCTGGCCAGGGAGATTAGCTGCCTCTGACCGGGGCTGAAGTTTAGTCCCCTCTCCTCCACCTGAGCGTTGTAGCCGTGTTCCAACTGTTCTATGAACCCGTGGGCGCCCACTGCCCTGGCAGCCTCTATGACTTCGTCATCGGAGGCGTTCGGGTTGGAGAACCGGATGTTGTCCATGATTGTCCCCGAAAACAGGAACGGCTCCTGGCTCACTACGCTGACCTGGTGGTTCAGGCTGGTCCTTTCGATTTCTCGGACATCGTGTCCATCCACCAAAACTCGCCCACCGGTCACGTCGTACAAACGTGAAATCAGAGAAGCGAGCGTAGTTTTCCCCGCACCAGTCGGCCCCGCCAATGCGACTCTCTCGCCAGGTCTAATCACCAGGTCAACGTCCCTCAGGACAGGCATTCCCGGTACATAGTGGAAGCTGACGCTCTCATAGCGCACTTCTCCCTGCAGAGGCGGCAAAGGAGGCGCTCCAGGCCTGTCTTGTATCGAGGGCTCCGTGTCGAGAATCTCGAAGATATGCCGACCCGACGCGACGGCCCTTTGGAGCTGGCCGTACTGCATGGTGAGGGAGCGGATGGGATCGAAGAAACGCTGGATATACAGAGCGAAAGCCACCAGCGTGCCCACCACTTCGATGTTTCCATCCAGCACCATGAGTCCGCCGAAAACGATTACCAACGCCGTCGATATTGCCGACACCAGCTCGACGGACGGGTTCAGGGCAGCCGACAGCCGTGTGGCGTTCATGCTGGTGTTCACATAGCGGCGGTTGGCCTCGTCGAACTGGCGCAGGTTCTCGTCCTGCCGGTCCAGGCTCTGTATTACCCGGATGCCGGAAATGTTCTCCTGTAGCTCTGAGTTGACGTTTGCCACTTCACGACGGACTCGCATGAAGATCCTTAGAGCGTAGCGCTGCCAGAAGACCATCATCACGAAAAGGCCGGGCGCCACGGAGAAGGTTATTAGCGCCAGTTCCCAGTTCATCAGGAGCATGGCCACTATGATTCCCACCAGGACGACCAAGTCGCTCAAGGCCAGCACAAAAATGGAGAGAAACTCCTGGAGCTGCTGCACGTCGTTCTGGACCCGGGACATAATGCCGCCCACCTCGGCACGGTCGAAATAGGACATGGACAGCCGCTGGAGATGGTCGAAGGTGGCCCTTCTGAGCCGGAGCAGCAGGTTTTGCCCAACCCTGGACATGGTGGACAGGTGGATGAAGTTGGTAAAGTATCCCACCACGGCGTTGACGGCCAGAAGAATCGCCGCCATGCGGAGGCCGTTGGCGTCCCGGTGGGCCACCACACTGTCTATAGCCCGCTCGATAATCCAGGGAGCCGCCACCACGGTGCCCGAGAAGATGAACATCGCCAAGACCGATAAGACGACCTTGCCCTTGTCCGGCTTGACGAAGGCCATCATGCGGAACACCAGCCGGTAGTCGTACCCCTGCCGATTTTCCGCCGCCTCAGCCGCAGCCGACATACGGCGATGGATAGCCCCGCTGCTCCTCATAACCCTCGACCTGGACCGTCAGTTTCGTCTGCGGACCATGTTCCGTCCGCTACGTCCCCTTCCATCTCCAGTTGTATCCTGTATATCTCCCGGTAGAGGCCGTTGAGGGCCATCAACTCGTCATGGGCTCCCCTTTCGACAATTCGGCCGCCTTCCATCACCAGTACCAGGTCCGCTTGTCGAACGGCGCTCATCCTATGGGTGATTGCGATGGTGGTGCGACCTCTCATGACCTCTTCCAGGGCCTGCTGTATCAGGACCTCCGTATCTACGTCAACGCTGGAGGTAGAGTCGTCCAGGAGCAGCACTGGTGGGTCCATCAGCAACGTTCGGGCCAGGGCCACACGCTGACGCTGGCCTCCGGACAGGGTGATTCCGCGTTCACCCACCAGGGTCTCGTACTTGTCAGGGAGGCTGTCTATGAAGCCGTGTATCTGGGCTGACTTGGCAGCCTCAATAACGTCCTCCAAAGGAGCGTCAGGCACTCCGTAGGCGATGTTTTCCCTGATTGTGGCGGCGAACAGGAACACGTCCTGGGGCACAATGGCCACATTCCTACGCAGACTGCGAAGACTCAGGTCCCGAACATCCGTGTTGTCCAGGGTGATGCGGCCCGACGTTACGTCGTAGAACCGCGGTATGAGCGACACCATGGCGCTCTTGCCGCTTCCGGGCGTCCCCAGGACCGCCACTCGTTGACCCGGCTCTACAGTCAGGCGGATGTCACGCAGAACCTCAGGATAGGTTTCGTCCCTCACCCCGGCCCTCTCCCAGGGGGAGAGGGGGTCTTCCCCCTCACCCTGACCCTCTCCCGCCAGGGAAGAGGGAACATGATGGGGCACGAGGGGAGAGGGATTAGGAGGGCCATAGTGGAAGCTCACACCCTCGAAGGAGACTCGGCCCTCGGCTCGCTCCAAGTCCTGAGAGTCTTCCTTCTCCTTTACGGGCGATTCCGCGTCGATGACGTAGAAGATGCGCCCTCCCGCGGCTATGGCCCTGGAAAAGTTGTTCACCACCCACCCGGACATCCGTATGGGGAACACAAGCAGGCCCATGTAGAGGACGAACTGGGTAAGCTCACCGGGAGTCAATCCCAGGAAGAGACCTTCTCCGGCGTCGTAGCCGTCGATGATCTTGCTGCCTCCGTACCAGACCACCAGAGCGGTCACCAACGTGAACAGCATGTTCAGAAGCGAAGAGTTTGCGGCATGAAGCCGGCTGACGGCGAAGGTCTTCTCCGCAACCACGCCGGCGGCGTCCCCAAACTTCTGCATCTCCCGTTCCTCAGCTCCGAAAGTTTTGACCACCCTCATGCCGGACAGGTTCTCCTGGAGGACGGTGGACATTCTGCCGGTGTCTTGCTGGACATCCTGCCACATTCGCCTGAACCTGCGGCTCACCGTCACAGCGATATACACGGCGGCTGGAACCGCCGCCAGTCCCAGCAGGCCCAAGTCCCATGAAATGGTGATGAGAAGCACGGAGACTGCGACGAGCAGCGTCAAGATATGGACGGAATATATGAGGCCGAAAGACACGAACCATCGGATGCTCTCCACGTCGGCGGCGGCCCTGGACATCAGGTCTCCGGTCTTGTGCCGGTCGTGGAACCCGTAGCTCAGGGCTTGGAGCCGGGCCAGAAAATCGTGGCGAAGCTGGTAGGCCACATGCTGGGAGATGTACTCGGAGAAGTAGGTCTGACCGTAGTGGAAAGCGCCCGCAACCAGGCTTATCAGCAACGCCGTGACCGCGAGCCATATCAGTACGGTGGAATCGCCGCTTTCGAGGACCCTGTCGATGGAGATGCCCAGCAACCGCGGCAATGCCAGCGACAGAAGGGTGGAGCCAATCAGGCAGACGTAGGCCAGCGCCAGGAGGGAGGGAGAGATGCGCAGGGCGTATCCAGCCAATCGGAGGAGAATGCCCATCGGTGCATTATAGCGCCCCCCGTAGGCCTGGGGCGGCGGGGCAACGCTCCTTCCTTAAGAGGCCCTGCCGCTAACCCCCGGACGCTGTCAGAAGGACGACAATGTTGTTCCTGTCGTAGTGGACTTCATCGATGAACATCGTCTGCATAAGGTCCTGGTAGGAGCCTGCCTGACCGTTGACCGTCACAATCCCCGGCTTGTTGGGAATGAGCAGCCTTATAGTGGCGCCCACCGGGGTGACCACCGATATGACGCCCTTCTCCTTGTCCAGGAACGCAATGGTCCCGCTGGACGCCCGTACTCGTGGCGGATCGATCAGCAGCCTGGACAACCCTCCTGTGAAGGGCTCGTATTGGGCGTATACAACCCTGGAACCCACTTCCAGGTCGTCAAATCCGGCCTGCTCCTCGCCTTCATCGCCGCGTATCAGCAGAACGGTGTGGTCGAGAACGTTGAAGCTGACGAGCTTTAGAGAGTCGGTCGATAGGGTCACAGTTCTGCGCCCGGGTTGGGTGTCGAGCTTTCCTCGAATCGTGCCGTCCAGTTCCGGAGACCTGACCGAAAGCTTGATCAAGTTCCTCGTGGCGGGGTCATAGCTGGTGGTGGGCCGCACGAGGTCGCCCAGTTTAGGGGCGCCAATGTTCAGCACTATGCTGTCCCGTTCCACGATCGTCCCTTCCGTTATCTTGAGAACAACCCGTTCCCCTTGAGGGGTGACGACTATCAGGTTGCCTTCCTCCTCCGCGCCCGGAATGACCAAACCGGCACGGAACTTAGGCACGATGGCCTCCACCACGCCGCTAATGAAGGTCTGGTTGGCGATGACAGCGTCGATGGCTACCACAACGCCAAGGTCATCATCGTAGAGGGCCTTGACGTCGGCTCCGACCTGAAGAGCGTCCAGACCGGTGGGCAACCCGAATACGCTGACAGCGACGTCGTCTGAGAGCGACAACGTCGCCACCGCTCCGGTGTCCAGCTTCAATGTCACAGACCCGGCGACGGGTGGAGAAGCCAGGACGCCTTGCAATTCTCCCTCCATAACCTGGGACCGAAGCGCCTCCGACGCCGACTCCGGGAGCCGAGGGAACAACACGTCCAAGCTGGAAACGGACGTGTCGGAGGGGTCGTACAGGAAAACCGCTCTTTGACCAGGCTCAAGGTCGTCAAGCGCCGCAGGCTCTCCAAAAAGGGTCAGCTCAGTGTCGCCTGGGAGTTCCAAGATGAATTCGGGACCAATCTCAGGAGTAACAATGATTGAGTCTCCAGCAACTGAAGTCCCCTGAATCACCCCTCCACCCCTCACCAACACCTTGCCGAGACCCAAGTCCGCCAGAGTCTGCGACAACGCGGTCAGGCTTGCGTTGAAGGCTTGCTGGAAGATGAATTGAACGTTGGGGTCGACTCTGGAAACCAGCTCTATTGATGTGGTCAGGGACCCGGTAGCGGCCTCCCGCATCCTGTGTCCCAACCGAGCCACGTTATCGACCGGTCCCCGTTCCTCCGCATCTTCCAACGCGGTCTTGAGCCTGCTGATGCTGCCGTCGGCGCTTTCAGTTCCGCTGAGCGCCAGGGCGCCGGTCTTCAGGTCTTGACTAAGCACGGCAGTGACTACGCCGGCCGGTTGGAGAGCAGCGCCAACCTGAGGCGACACAGCGACCGTCACCAGGTTGCCCCGCGCGTCCATCAACTGGGCGTCCCCTGTTTGTGAAACCCCGACAAGGGCCGCCACGACGTGGGCATGGGAGACTGGGGACGACGGTTTGACCAGTATGAAATCTGCGGAGGCGACTCCGCCGCTGACCGAACCGGTGGCGACTATTGAATCTCCAACGCGGATGTCGCCAATCACGGCAGAAGCCCTTCCGGGGATCATCACAGCGGTGAAAAGGGTGGCTTGGACCGCCGTGCTGCCCCCGTCGGGCAAGTCCACGGCAATCCTCGTGAGTCCTTGCCCAACAGCGTCTATCCGGCTTACGACCCCGAATACAGCGTCGCCTTCCGTCGCAGCCACGGACAGAGTCTCATATGCGACGGCCCCTGAGAGGTCCGACGCTATGATTTGCAGCAGGTTGGCGCCTTCATTGAGAGGAACGGTTTCGACCGAGAAATTCCCCTCTTCATCTACGACAGCCATCAAACCGTTGACGCTCACAACGGCGTCGGGTGAAGTCAGACCGGTCACCGACACAGTCCCTTGGGAAAGCTTTGAGTCTTCCACCGGCGAAGTCACTCGGAGTTCCAACCCCTCCGAATGTGCACGCTGCGGCGGCAGCGCCGGGGTCGGTGTTGGCGTTGGAGGCGGTGTGGGGGTCGGGGGAGGTGTTGGGGTTGGAGGCAGTGTCGGCGTTGGGGGAGGCGGAGTGGGCGGGATAGTAGGAGTGGCAGTGGGCGTCCTGGGAGCCACGGTCGGCGTAGCCGTGGGAGACGGGGTGTTTGTCGGTCGTGGCGTGGACGTGGCTACAAGTGTCGGCTGAAGGGTGGGCGGGTCGTCGGTTGGTTCGGGAGTTGCGGTGGACCTGGCATCGCCGTTGCAGGCGACGACCAACAACAAGCTTACCAACAACATAGCAAGCAGTGATAATACAGGACGTGTTGGATGCATCTGAAATACGTTCCACAGACCTCTATAGAGCAGTCTTCCCAATAAAGTCTACTCCAAAACATTCCCAGAATACGGGGAAGTAACCGTCCCAGTCACAGGACTCGGAGCCGTCCCGTCTCCGAGTCCCGCACCCCACAAGCTGACGATACTTTCCGAGTCCCTATAAATTCAAGGGGGGAGACGGGCCTTTCTTCGCCCGAAAGCCGGAACCGTCCATAGCTAATAGACCTGTCCGTCCCTGGGGTCGGTGATTAGACACCTGGCGTCTTCCCTCAGGCCCAAAGCGTCCCGGCAACCTATCATGGCGCCGAGAGCTTGGTCAGGCGTCTCGAACCCCTCGGCAAGCATTATCTCTATCAGTTCCCGCCCTTTAGCGGCGATGTCCGGGCACCGACCGTCGTACACGACCTCCAGCCGCAGCCACATCTGCTCCGTCAAAAGGAACTGGAGCTCACAGAACCGCATCGCCCAGGTCACCCACCACAGACTGCCGGAGCTCGGGATGGGAGCGTTCTCCAAGCCGTTTCTGGCGCCCTCAAAGAGCTTCTGCTGTATGTGGGACTTGTCGAAGGGGAAGGGCTCCAGGAGACGTTCCATACCCGGATGGCCCACCATCTCCTCAAGGTCGCCTCCCACCCTGGCCTCATGGGAGTTGGGCGAGTATTGGGGCCCGCGGCTGGTCATGGGGAATCCCCGTTTTCTCATGAGGACGTGGGTAAGTTCGTGGGCTACGTGGAAGCTCAGTGCAAAGCCGGGCAATTCCATCCACGGCGGCAACTGACCGAAGGAGGGGTTGTAAGCCTGGTCTCCGAAGATTGTCCAGTGGCCGTGCTCCGCAAGCTCCCATGGAATGCCGATTTCAGACTCAGCCCACCTCCAGAAGTCATCGAAGGGGGCCTCCAATTCTCTTCCCAGCACTTTCATAGGACGGAGGTTACGCAGGGGTCACTGGCGGGACTTCCCAGACTGAGCCATTTTCGGGGTCTAAATGGAGTCTGGACACGCCCCTCGTGCTCTTGCCCATGAGCAACACTTCCCATGAAGGCTCGTCGCCAAGGGCCTGCTGCCGATGAATGTCCCCGGGGTACTCCAGCCAGTAGACCGCGTCTCCTCGCTCCAGTACGGAGTCCACTAGAAATTCCAATTCCGCCTTTCCCTGCTCCGAGCCGTCGTCTACTCGCCGCCAACCCTCGTACCTGTCTCGGCCTTGATAGCCGCATATCACACCCCAGGTGCCGTGGGTGTGGACGGGAGTGGGCTTCTCCTGAGAGAAACGGGACACTGACAGCACCAGCGTGTCGTCCGGCTCGGAGTGAAGGCGGTAGGAACCGATGGTATTGCCGCCAGGAGTAGGGTCGCGCCATTCGCCGAGATCACAGAGGTCGTCCCGGTGGCTGAGTTCCTGCATCATCGAGGCGATGGACGACAGAGCCTCGTCGGTTACGCCCTTCTCAGAAATCTGCTCTTTGACCTTGTCGATAAAGTCCGCTATTACGGTGTCGTCCGCCATTCTAACCCTCACCCCCACCCTCTCTCTGGGAGAGGGCGTCTTTTTTTGTCCCCGCCTCCCTATTGCCAGGTGAGCACTATCTTGCCAAAGTTGTCTCTGTTAATCATGGCGTGATGGGCGTCCTGGACCTCCTCGAATGGAAAGACCTTGTGGACCACAGGTTTCATTCGGCCCGCCTCCATAAGCCTGAGGGACTCATGCATGTAGCTGTTGCTGCCCATAAAGGACCAGCCGACGGAGATTTTCCTGTCCCGCAGCGTGGCCATGTCGACGGACATGGGAGTGGTGTCGGTGAAGCCGCAGTTGACCACGCGCCCTCCGGGAGCCATCCCCTTTATCAACTCCTCGATGGTCCGGCCTCCCACGCTGTCCGCCGCTACGTTCACCCCGCGCCCGTCGGTGATTTCCAGGAGCTGCTGGTGCCAGTCGGGCTGCGTGTAGTCAATGGCCGCGTCAGCTCCCAGGTCCAGCCCCTTCTGCCGCTTTTCCTCAGTGGAGGCAGTGGTAATGACTTTCGCTCCCGTAGCCTTGGCGATTTGTATTGCTGCGATGCCCACTCCGCTGCCGGCGGCGGTGACCAGGACCCACTCTCCTGGCTCGACCCTCGCCCTCTCGTGGAGCATCCGCCAGGCCGTGATGAAGACTAGGGGCACTGAAGCGGCTTCTTCCAGGCTAAGGTTGGAGGGAAGCGGAGCCAGGTTAGCTGCGGGAACGGTCATGAGCTCCGAATATCCCCCGTCCCTGCCCACTCCTAATAGGTGGTACCGGGGGCAGTCGGCGTGGCGTCCACGCAAACACTGGAAGCAGTGCTGGCAGCTAATGCCGGGAGACACCACCACCTGGTCTCCGACCGAATATCCCGTTACTCCCGGGCCCAACGCCTCCACCACACCTGAAACGTCGCTGCCCATGATGCGCGGGCCTCCGAATCGACGGTTGTCCGGGTTTTTGGTGGCCCAGACGTCCAGGTGGTTCATGGCGCAGCCCTTGACCCTTAAAAGGACTTCACCAGCGGCGGGCTTTGGGTCAGGCAATTCGGTGATGGCCAACGCCTCAACGCCGCCCGACTCGTAGACTATTCCTCTCATGCTCTCCTCCGGTGTTAGCCTTCACCCCGGCCCTCTCCCAGAAAGAGAGGGGAATTATGCGTTTGGTGGGCTATTTTATTTCCAGTTCCTTGAGGTCCGAGGGAATTATCAACTCGGCGCCGGTGACTTCCTGCACTTCCTCGGGATTGTAGCCGGGGGCGATTTCCTTCAATACGAAACCCTGGGGAGACACCTCGAACAACCCTAGATTGGTGACCACCAGCGTGACCACTCCCACGGCGGTGACTGGCAGATTGCAACGCTTGAGGAGTCGTGGCTCCCCCTCCCGCGTGGTGTGTTCGAGAGCTATGTAGACTCTCTTGGCGCCCACGGCCAGGTCCATGGCGCCGCCGATGCCGCCGCCCTTCCGGCCTGCGATTCTCCAGTTGGCGAAGTCCCCGTTCTCCGCCACCTCGTAGGCGCCCATTACGGTCACGTCCACGTAGCCACCCCGGATCAGGCCGAAGGAGTCGGCGTGGTGGACGATGGCAGCGCCCTTGTGGATGGTGGTGTACTGGCCTCCGGCGTTCACCAGGTGAAGGTCTTCCTCGCCTTCCTTGGCGATGGGTCCATACCCTATAACGCCGTTTTCAGAATGGAAGATGATGTCCACGTCCTTGAAGTCATAGTTGGAGCAGAGCGTGGGCATCCCTACACCCAGGTTGACCACCCACCCGTCCTGAAATTCCATGGCCAAACGGCTGCACATGGTCTGCCGGTCCAAGGATTTCTTCTCCATACGGCTGCCTCCGACTCAGGAAATTCTTGAAATGGGGGCTATCGTCCCGGAGGTTGTTCAAAGATTCCCTCGGGTGGCGGGGGAATCATTACGATACGGTTCACGCATATGCCTGGGGTGTGCACACAGTCAGGGTCCAACTCACCCAGCTCCACGATTTCGTGTTCCACCTCTACTATCGTGATCCTGGCTGCCTGGGCCATTACAGGGTTGAAGTTGCGCTGGGACAGCCGGTACTGGAGATTCCCAAAGGTGTCCGACCTCCACGCCCTGATGAAAGCGTAGTCGGCATGGAGGGGATATTCCAGTACATACTCCCTGCCGTTTATGGTCCGGTGTTCTTTACCCTCGGCCAATTCGGTGCCCACCGATGTCGGCGTGTAGAAGGCGCCTATTCCCGCTCCGGCGGCCCGCATCCGTTCGGCCAACGTTCCTTGGGGTACCAGTTCAGCCTCGATTTCACCTGCCTGGTACATGTCAGACCAGGCGGATGTCCGGGAAGGGTGGGGTTCGGCGGAAAAGGCCAGGACCATCTTCTTCATGCGCCCGGCTTCGATCAGGTTGAGCACGTCCATGGAGTCCTCGGGCCGCCCGAACCTGTTGGAAATTCCAGTGAGGTCCTTGGCTCCTTGCCTGAGGAGGGCGGCTATCAGGTTTCGGGGCATGCCGGTGGGACCAAACCCTGGGAACATGACGGTCGCGCCGTCGGGAATGTCCGCAACAGCCTCGTCCAAGCTGGCGACTACTTTGTTCTTCATCGAGTATCAGCTTCTCCTTGAAGTGTGCATCGAATCTTACTCCAAACCGTTTGAGTACGCCACCGTCAACGGCTTAGGGAGACGCCGTCACACCTTCGTCTTCAGGTGTGCCTCCACACCTATCGGTCTACCACACAGTCTGAACCTGCAACGAAGCCCGAAGAGTTTCGTCCCGCGTGACAACCGGAGCGTCCAAGGCCGCCGACTCTGCTGCGAGAAGACGGTCGTGCATCTCTGGAATCTCCGGAAACAAGTCCAATTTTTCCAACTGCGCCCTGCCCAAATCCGACAGCTCTATTCCGTCCACGTCGTTCAACACTTCCAGCAGGTCAGACGGCGCTAGAGGCTCGCCGAGCTTGACCGAAAGGAAATACAACTCGGCTACGGTGATGGCTGGAACTACGATTGTCGCTTCGCTTGTCTCGGCCAACCGGAATACGGCAGAGGCGGCGGGAGAAAGACGCTCAGGAGACCTGAGATACCACCACAGGGCATGAGTGTCGGCTACGAACCTAATCTGATTGTTAAACACGGCTCTATGTCGTCCCGCCGGACTCCGGTGTCTGAGGCTCCCATATCGCCTTGACGGCCAGGAAATCCTCGTAGCTTGCGTCGGGAAGATCAGTCATGGCCCCCCGTAGGTCCCTAAGCGACGGCCTCCCCTTAACAGCGGGCTGGGCGGGAACGAGTTTCCCGCACGGGTGACCCCGTCTGGTGATGATAACCTCGTCGCCGTCCTTGAGGTTTCTGAGTATTTCGCTGGCTTTGGCTTTGAATTCTCTTACGCTATATGTGGTCACTTCATATGTCCTATATGGTTACTTTGAGGCCCCTATTGTGACTACAGTATAACATAGTCATACAATCACTACGACATTACTCCAAACCGTTTGAGTCCGCCACCGCTCGCCCTTCTGTGAAGCAGTCCCGCACTTTTATCTTCAGCCGGGACCAGTGGTCGCCTATGGAGTCCAGGTCCGCTTCCGGCCCGTTAAGGGCGGCGGCGTAGGTCTTGCCTAGCTCTGGAAGGAACCACAACGAGAAAAACCAGAAGCCGGGTATGCGATGAATGGGATCGGGTTCTTTCAGAATGTATCCGGTCGGACCTTCGACGGACCAGGAAACGGTAGGCAGCTCACTTACTGCCAAGGCGACTGACTCCACCCACACGCCCTTGCGGTCCTCTCCGCTATACTGAGTCATTAACTCCAGCAACCGGCGTATACGGGCATCGTCGTTAGCGTCCTCTCCGGCAAAGCGTCGGGTGTGCAAGCTCAACCAGTCGTCGCCCAAGGCGGGGATCACGAGGCCGCCGTCGCTTGCCAGCGCAGGTAGGCCAGCCGCTTGCGACCAGGCCTCGGCTTTCAAACGGGCGTTTTCCTCGTGGGTCGCGCCCGTTTCCTCGATGTCCAGTTCCGACAGACCCAGGGACGCCGGAGCCGTAGCTTCAATGGAAAGACCCTGGACCAGCCACCGCAAACGTTCCAGCTTGGCGGGATTGGTCGTGCCCAACAACACCTTCCGACCCTCTCCCGGGGGGAGAGGGGGGAAGGGAGCGCGTCCCATCAGTCGGGGAAGGTCAGAGCGGCCTTAAGGTCTTGGAAGGACTTCATCCGCTCCATTGCATCGTTGATGCCAGCCAGAGGCGTGTGGCTGGTTATCATGTCCCCAAAGGTGAAGTTCTCCGCGTTGTCCTGGAGGAACTGGAGCGCCTTCCAGTAGTGGGCGACGCTGGCCGACTGGGTTGAAATGATGCGCATGTGCTTGCGAACGATGTCAGCGGGCCTGAAGGTGACCTCGTGGGGGCCGATTTGCCCGATTATCAGGTACCGTCCAGTCCCCCGGACCATTTGAAGGCCCTCGGTGAAGGCGGTCCTGGCGCCCGACACTTCAACCACCACGTCCGGCCCTTGCCCACCGGTGATGTCCATGATGCGTTCGTGGCGTTCCTGGGCGTTGAGCTCTCCCACGTCCAGCGTGTAGTCGGCGCCCCATCTCCTGGCTATCTCCAACCTGCCCGGAGGCCCACCAATGACTATGACCTTCCTGGCTCCGGCCGTCAGCGCCTGGGTCAGTGAGAAGAGGCCCAGCGGGCCGCTGCCCTGGATTGCGACGGTTTGCCGGTTCTCTATGCGCCCAAGGCGGTCAAACCCGTGGACCACCGTGCGCAGGGCGCAAGCCGCGGCGGACGCCAAGTCGTCGGACACTCCGTCGGGCACCTTTAGCCTGCCGGAGGTGGGGTACACGTAGCAGTATTCGCCGAAACCTCCCACGAGATAGGGGTACTCGGTGCATAGCGGTGACATGTATCCGCGCCGGTTGGTGCAGAGGGTGTACTGGTTCTCCACGGTGCAGTAATGGCACTGGCCGCAGAACCCGTGGGTCCATATGATGCGGTCTCCCTCGCTCAGGGGTTGGCCCACGGAGTCGTGGGTCACGCCGGGACCCAGCCTGGCTATGCGCCCGGTCATCTCGTGCCCCAGTATGCGGGGGAACACCGTCGGGGCGGTGGTTGACTCTCCATCCCAGTAGTGGACGTCACTGCCACAGATGGTGGCGGCGGTGGTCTTTACTATTATCGACCCGTATTCCATCTCCTTGGGAATCGGGACTTCCATGATCTCCATGGGCTGGTGTATGCCCACGAGAGCGGCCACTTTACAGGTGTCAGGCAGCGTTGTCATGTCCCCTCCTGAGAATGTTATATCCCCCATCCCAACGTTCCCCCTTTAGGGGAATGGACTATTGTTCCCACATGGTCTCCAGTATGGCCCCGGGGCTCATGGGCAGTCTGGTCATTCTGACCCCTATTGCGTCGTGTATCGCGTTGGCCACCGCCGCCATGGGCGGGACCAGCGACACCTCTCCCACTCCCCTCACGCCGAAGGGATGGCCGGGGTTCGGCACCTCGATTATCACTGTGTCTATCATGGGCAGGTCCAATGAAGTGGGCATCCTGTAGTCCAGGAAGCTGGAGTTCAGCATCTGTCCGTCGTCACTCATGTAATACTCTTCGTTGAGGGCCCAGCCAATGCCCTGGACGGCTCCGCCCTGCATCTGGCCCTCCACGTAGGAGGGGTGTATGGCAGTTCCGGCGTCCTGGAAGGTGGTGTACCTCAGAATGTCCACCTTTCCCGTCTCGGGGTCCACCTCCACGTCCACCATGTGGACAGCGAAAGCGTTGCCCACCCGGGACGGGTTGACCGCCGCCCGCCCGACAACGGGGCCGCCGGTGGTGTTCAGCCTGGCCGCCAGCTCCGCGAAAGTCATTCGCAGCTCAGGGTCAGACTTGTGGGAGAGCAAGCCCCGGTCGCTGTACTCGATGTCCTCCGGAGCGGCGTCCCATATGGTGGCCGCGCGGGCTATCATCTGGCGCTTAACGTCCTGGGCCGCCTCGTATACGGCGGTGCCCGTCTTGTAGGTGACCCCGGAGCCCCCGGCGCCGGTGCTGTAGCCTATCGCCGCCGTGTCGCCTATAGACGGCTTAACGTCCTCGGCGCCGAGGCCTAAGACCTCGGCCACGTGCATGGCTGCGACGGCCCTGCTGCCCCCGATGTCGGGAGAGCCCTCAAGAAGGCTGACAGTTCCGTCGCCGTTCACCGAAGCAACAGCGCTGGCAGGCCCTGTGCCGTTCATCCAGGCTCCGCTGGCTACGCCGCGACCACGCTTCTTCCCGTCTGGACCGTCCGGCGAAACGGGCGTCTTGTTGTGGTCGTGGTCCCTGGCGGCCTGGAGGACTTCCACGTTGCCGATGCGCTGGAACACCGGGCCGACCACCTGTCGTGTACCCTCTTTGGAAGCGTTGAGCAACCTCATCTCAATGGGGTCCATCCCCAGCTTTTCACACAACTCGTCGATGACCGTCTCAGCCGCAAAGGAGGCTATGGGAGAGCCTGGAGCCCGGTAAGCCGCGACCTTCTGAGTGTTCACCACCACGTCCATGGCTTCCAGGTAAGCGTTTTTGATGTCGTAAGGGCCGAATATCGTCCGCGTTCCCGACGCCACCGGCGACCCGGGGAAGGCGCCCGCCTCAAAGACCAGGCGTGCGTCAGCCGCAACCATCTTGCCGTCGTTCGTGGCCCCAATCTTGATTTTGATGTGGCCAGCCGACGTGGGGCCTGTGCCCAGAAACACGTCCGTCCTGGTCATGCTCAACTTCACGGGGTGTCCCGTCTTTCGGGAAAGGACCGCAGCCACCGGCTCCAGGTAGCAGCCGCCCTGCCCCTTGCCTCCGAACCCGCCGCCGATTTCCATCGGGATGATTTTCACCTGGGACACCGGCAACTCAAGCATGCTGGAAGTGTGGTCTCTCAGGGCGAAGTGGCCCTGGGAGCTGGTCCAAATGGTCACCAGGCCGTCAGTCCCCCAGTACGCGGTGGCGGAATGGGGTTCGATGTATCCCTGGTGCACCGGCCGGGTGTGGTACTCCCGTTCCACAACCACGTCGGCCTCAGCGAACCCCTGTTCAGGCTCGCCCAGCTTGAACTCGAAATGGTTGGCTACGTTGGAGGGCCGTTCTACGTCGTCATCGGCGTATCCGCCGCCTCTGAAGGCCGCGTCGGCCATTGTGACGAGCCGCTCATGGAGTATGGGCGCGTCGTCCTTCATGGCTTCATCGGCGGTGAACACCGGCTCCAAGACCTCATAATCCACGTCTATCAAGGTCAGGGCCTCTTCAGCAATGTGGCCGCTGGTCGCCGCCACCGCCGCCACGGTGTGCCCCTTGTACAGCGCCTTCTCCCTGGCCATGACGTTGCGGCTGTAGAAGCCGTAGTTGACGGCCGCGCCCTCCTCAATCTCCGACAGCTTGGCCGAGACCTCCGGCATGTCGGCGGCTGTGACCACAGCCTTGACTCCAGAAAGGGCCAGGGCCTTGGAGACGTCTATGGACTTGATGCGGGCGTGGGCGTGTGGACTCCGCAGAGACCGGGCGTGCAGAAGCGCCGGGCCGGGAATGTCGGCAAAGGACGTGTCGGCGGCGTAGCGTGCCCGGCCTGTGACTTTGTCCGGGCCGTCGTGGCGCACGGGCCTCTGGCCCACCACGTTGTAAGAGGGAACGTCCGGAGCCTTGATAATCTGTCCAGTGGCCTGCCCTGAGCCTGTCGAAAGGGTCATCAGCGCCCTCCTTTCTTTATTCGTCTCCTTATTCGTCGGCCCCCATCCTAACCTTCCCCAAAGGGGGAAGGAATTAACTCCCTCTCCCCCTGGGAGAGGGTAGGGGTGAGGGTTAAAAAGATCGCTGAGGGAAGATGCGGCGGTACACGCCCGGTGAGCCGGGAGCGTGGTCGTAGTCGCCGCCGATGTATTCGTTCATAGTGTCCGTCTTGCGCCACTCATTCCATGCAATGGTCTGCGAGACGTTCTCGTGCTCGAACTCGTAGAGGGTCAAATACTTGGGGCCCCGTCCCTCTATGCACTGGAACCGCCGTGCGTACAGGCAGCCTGGAAGAGCAGTGTTCTGAGGCAGGCGGATGTTGTTATAGTAGTGGTTGTACTTTTCCTCGATTTCCGCAGGAACTTCCATACGCCCCACCTGGACCGCCGGAGGCATTGGCCTGCCCAGCGCTTCCGGGTCTTCCGTCTCCGGGTAGATTCGCGTGTAGACGTTGCGGATGGTAAGCCGGGCGCCTCCCCGCGCCTGTATGCTGCGGGTCCACTCGGGAGGATTGTCCCGGTAGGCGTTTCGCTCCGGCGTCGAGAATACGCCGAAGTCCTCATGCTCATAGATGGCCAGATACCTGGGGGAACCTCTCACTGCCTCGTACCGGGCGGCGTCAAGGTATCCGGGCATTTTCAGCAGGTCGGGTATGTGCTCCTCGTTGTACCAGCGGTTCCACTCGTCGTCCATTTCCGGGTCAACGTCGGCGAAAACAACCGATATGACTGTTCCCTTCTTCCTGGTCATTTGCGTCCTCCTGACGGGCGGCTGGCCGGCCGCCTCTACGAGAATTCCGTGTGCGGGAACCGTAACTACATGGCGGTCCGACCACCGTCGATGACCACCTCCGAGCCAGTCATGTAGGACGATTCGTCGGAGGCAAGGAAAAGGACTCCATAAGCTATTTCCGAAGACTCGCCCATGCGACCCAGGGGCACCCGTTCCATGCGGGTCGCCATCTCATCGGGCCTTGCCATCCGGGTCTCCTGGACCATGGGGGTGTCGATGGGGCCGGGATGGACGGAGTTGCAGCGAATGTTGTCTTTGGCATGCTGGACGGCTGTCGCCTTGGTGAACAGCCGCACCCCGCCCTTACTGGCGGCGTAGGCGGAGGATGAAGGGGAGGCAGGCGCGATTCCTGCTCCAGAGGAGATGTTGATTATGGAGCCGCCTCCGGCCCTAATCATGGCCGGTATGGAGTGTTTAGTGCCCAGGAACACTCCCCGCATGTTCACGGCCATGACCAGGTCCCACTCCTCAACGGGCATCTCATCTATGGCGGACCAGGTCACGATACCGGCGTTGTTGACCAGAACGTTCAGCCGCCCGTACTTGGATTCCGCCAACTCCACGGCCTTGCGCCAATCGTCCTCCTGGGTCACGTCAAGGTGCACATAAGCTGCGGCGCCGCCAAGCTCACGGATTTCCGCCTCCACCTGGGCGCCCAATTCGTCCCGTATGTCCCCGATTACTACGCTGGCGCCCTCGGATGCGAAGAGGCGGGCCTCTTCCGCTCCCTGACCCCGGGCTCCGCCGGATATGATGGCCGTTTTGCCGTCTAGACGTCCCATGAGACTCCGCCTTTCCGGCCCTGACCCCACCCCTCCCCATAAGAAGGGAATGGGCCTGTGTCGTTAAGCAGAGAATACTTGGGCGCGGGATGGGTGTCAAACCGAAATGCTTCAGGAATCGACGTGGCATCGGGCCTCGGTTCTCCAAGGTGTCGGAAGGTCTGCCAGGGCGCTGGTCCTGTCTCATCCCGATAGCGAAGACCTAGATGTAACGGGTCTGCGGCGTTTGCCGAGCAGAGAGATGACGCTCTACCTCGCTGAAAGAAGGATGTAGTATAGTACGAGCTCAGAGCAAAATTGTTGACATGTCAAAGCTCCTCGTTTTGGGATCCATAGGAAACTAACACAAGGAGAAGGAAAATATGGTAAAGCAGGGTGTCGCCCCCGATGAGCTGACCAAACCCTTCTGGGACGCGGCCAACGAGGGTCGGCTGGTCATCCAGAACTGTAAAGCCTGCGACCGGCTCCAGCACCCGCCGGCGCCAGCGTGCGACCGGTGCGGCTCGGGGGACAATCTGGAGTGGAAGCAGATGAGCGGGCGCGGCAAGATATACAACTACGGAGTGGTCTACGACTGCCCTATCAGGCTGCTTCAGGACGACCAACCCTTCAACGTCGCAGTAATTACGTTGGACGACGACTCAGACATCCAGATGTACTCTCATCTCCCGGGAACTCCTGTGGACGAGGTTCCATTGGGGGCCAGTGTGGAGGTCCTGTTCGAGGCCACCGCCAACGGCCAAAAGGTGCCCGAGTGGCGCGTAGTCAGCTAGACGCTCGCATCCGCTTGGACTTGAAAGCTCGCAGGGAGGAATGACCAAATGACAACCCAGCATGCTCCGATTTCGATGTACCGGACAGAGGAAGGTGGGGGGCTATGGGAACACAGAGGGAACGTGGCGGCCGTCGGTGTTGGGCACTCTCCCACTGCCCGGCGCTGGGACTGGAAACCCGAGACCAGCGTGGGCGCCAACAGCATCCTGGCCCTCAGGAGAGCTATAGAGGACTCAGGCGTCTCGCCGGACGAGATCGACGGCTTGGTCCTGGACCCGGGGACCGCTACGGGGGCTCACTGGCCGGAAGGCCAGCCCCTTCCTATGGACGTAATCAACTCCTTTGAGACCACCAGCGACCCCTTGGACGGCATCGCCAAGCTGAGCGCCGAGTGGCTATTGAAGAACATGCCGGAGCTGGTGAACGTTAAATTCACCATGTACTGTCGGGTGCCGCCCTACGGCTGTATGTCCCAATGCGTCGTTCTTGGCGCCCAGGCTGTGGGCGCCGGCCTCGCTCAGACCTGCCTGGTGCTCAAAGGATGGCACAACATGGAAGGCCGGTACTACCAGGGAGGGGCTAACGCCGGGGACGATGTCCCTGGGACTACCGGGATTAGCCGTCTCTGGGGCACCCCGGCGTCCTTTGGCACGGCCCTGCAGTTCGCGGAGTACTGCCGGAAGTATGGCAAGAACCACGACATGATGGCGCCCTTTATGGTCAATTCAAGAAGGAATGGACTGTTGTTTCCGGAAGGGTATTGGGCCCAGCACAGGCCTGAACAACTGACGGAGGAGGACTACCTGGCCGCCCGGTGGATCGCCAAGCCTGCTAACCTCTTCGACAACGACATACCGATTATGGCGAGCGCCGCCTACGTCTTCACCACCGCTGAACGGGCCAAGGACATGAAGCAAAAGCCCGTCTACATCCTGAATCACGCGTCAAGCAGGATCAAGCCAAGAAGCCTCACTCCAACCCTGGACGAAGTCGAGGCCGAAACCGCCAGGTCAGCCAGGAAGATATATGAGGGCGCCGGAATCACCGCAAACGATCTCTCCTTCGAGAACATGTATGACGGCTTCTCCCTGTTCCATCAGTTCCACATCGAGGGGTTGGGCTACAGGGGCATAAAATTCGGAGAAGCCCTGGACTTCTACCAGACAGACATCAGCATCGAAGGGCCGAACCCCGTTTCCCCCAGCGGCGGCAACATCGGGAGCGGCCGCAGCCGTTTCTGGATGCACACGGACTGCATCCAGCAGTTGCAAGGACGGGCGGGCGCACGGCAGGTCACGGGCGTAAAGCCGGAGATCGCCGTCTCCGGCGGTCCCATGCCCCTGGACGGCGACTTCACTGTGTGGAGCACAACCCCAGGTTAGAGAATGCTGCTGGTGACATCGGCAAGCTGTCTGGAACGGCAACAAATAGAAGTCTAAACGACGTTGGACTCACCGAGGACCGCCAGCTCGGACGGCTGGAGCCCCAACTCACCACAGTAGACTTCTATGTTGTCTTCCCCGATCAGCGGAGCTCGCCGACGGATACTCCAGGGAGAGCCGTTGTATATGCCTGCAGGCCCAGGGTATTTGAAGCTGCGCCCCAACTCAGGATGCTCCACCTCGACCCAGAAGCCCCGGTCCTCCAGGTGGCCGTCATCTATCAGGTCTTCGGGAGTCCGGACCAATCCCCAACCGAAACCCCTCTCCTGGCCGCCGTAGGCCAGCTCCTCTGCGGTGAGATTAGCGGCAAATTGCGTCACCAGGTCGACGATGTGGGAGACCTTCTCGCGGACCACCTTGGGGTCCTGATAGCTGGGGTCTTGCAGGTCTCCAGCCACGCCATAGGTGTCCATCCACTCAGCCAGAGTTACGATTTGTCGAGGACCAAGCTGGCCGACGGAAGCGTGCATAAATCTGCCGTCCTTACAGAGGAACTGAGACGGGGGACGGGGCACGGCTGAGGCGTGACGCCCTGTCTGCCGGAGGGGGACAGCGCCGGTGTATATATAGTTGGCCACGTGGAACTCGGTGGTGAGGGCACAGGCGTCATGAATGGACGCATCGATGTATTGCCCTCGCCCTGTTTCAGTCCGGTGCATTAGCGCCGCCATGATAGCCATGTTGGCATAGTGGGATCCTATGTGCCAGGCCTGCCCGCCTCCTCCTGCTATCGGGGGGGCGTCCGGCAGGTCCTCCTGGTCGTAACCGCAGCACGCCATCTGGCCTCCGACAGCCAGGTGGAGCAGGTCGCTGGTGACGTAGTCCCGCCAAGGCCCTGTTTGTCCGAAGGGAGTAAGCGAGCACAAGATCAACCGGGGATTCAGCTCCTTCAGGTCCTCGTATCCCAGTCCAAGGGATGGCAGGTAACCCGGTTTCAACGTCTCCAGGATAACGTCTGCGTTGGAGGCCAGGCGTCGGAAGAGGCTTCGGCCGTCCGAAGTTTCCAGGTTGAGGGTGATCCCTCGCTTGGAGGTGTTGTAGTGCCAGAAGGAGATGCTTTTCTCTCTATCAGGAATGTCATCCAGGAAGGGTCCCTGGGTACGGCTCGAAACTCCGCCGGGAGGCTCTATCTTGATGACGTCGGCCCCCAGGTCCGCCATCAGCTTGCCGCAGAACTCCCCCTTCTCGTCAGCCAACTCCAACACCCTTAGGCCCGACAGAGGGCCGCTTGGGTTGTGCCCTGAAGTCTCCGACGCGGTTCTCTCCGGCGTTCCTGATACCTTATTTTGGCGAGCCAGGCTCGGTCCTTCTCCAGCGGGAAGCGGGCCTCCCCGCAGCATCTCCTCAATGTAGGGGTAGCGCTCCCTGGTCTTGGGCCAAAAGGTTCCGTCCTCGTACCCTTCCACGAATTCCTCGTGGCTCAGCTCCAGGAGACCCTCGAAGACCTCCTTGTTGTGCTGGCCAATCAATGGGCTGGGCAGATAGTGGAAGGCCGGGGTCTCGGATAGCTTGAAGGGCGCGTTCTGAAACTTCCGGAGTCCCAGGGCCGGATGGTCCAGTTCGGTGTACATCTCCCTGTGTCGGAGCTGAGGATCGTGCTCCACCCGGTCCTCGACGCTCTGCACCGGCATGGCGCCCACCCCGGCGGCCTGACAACGCTCCATCAAGTCGTACTTTTCCACCGTCAGAGTCCACTCCTGAATGCGCCGGTCCAGCTCTTCCTGGTGTTGGAGACGTCCGGCCAGTGAGGAATACTCCGTCCTGGTGGCCCACTCGGGAGAGTCCATCACATCCACCAGACGCCTCCATTCCTCGTCGGAAAAGCAGGCGATGGCGCACCAGTCGTTGTAGCCGCCCCCTTTGGTGCGGTAGGCGTTGTGGGGAGCGACGGTGCGGCCGCGGTAGTTGCTCTCGAATGTGATTCCCGGCCAAACAGCGCGGTTCCCCGGAGGATATCCCTGGCGGCGAGAAGGTCTGCCGTTCACAGTGGCGTCCAGCAGGGCAGGCCCATTAAGGGTTATCCCAGCTATCATCTGAGAAAGGTCAACGTGTTGCCCCTGGCCAGTCATGTTGCGGTGGTAGAGGGCAGTCATGGTGGCCATAGCCATATACATGCCGCCCGTGTCGTCCAGATAGGACCAGCCCCATCCTGCGGGAGGCTTTCCGGGCAGTCCAGATTGGTAAGTCAGCCCCGAAAAGGCTTGGGCGATAGGTCCGAACGTGGTGTAGTGGCGATGACGCCCGGTATGTCCAAACCCTGCCTGGGATACGTAGACGATGTCGGGTTTCAGCTTGAGCATCTCATCGTAGCCCAATCCCCAGCTCCCCAATGCCCTGGCGCTGAAGTTCTCGATGACCACGTCCGACATGGAGATGAGACGCTTTACGAGGTCGAGGCCCTTGGGGCTGCGCAGGTTCAGAGTGACGCCGAGCTTGTTACAGTTGGTGTCGTTGAAGTTCCCCGATGTGTTCAGACTGGTCTCCACTCCCGGGGGCGTGCCTATTCCTTCGCCCCTGCCCCTCTCGCTGTCCGGCCACTCGACCTTGATGACCTCAGCGCCCAAAGCTCCCAGCCAACGGGTGGCCCATGGGCCTGCCCTCACCCACGTGAAATCAACAACACGCACTCCCGCGAGAGCTTGTGGCAATTCTCCCGTTTCTCGAGTTGACAAGGACATTAGCGCCTCCTGGTGTAACACACCTATACGTCGGTGGCCCTTAGCCCGTAGCTTTTGGGAGAGCGGGAACCGCCTCCGCCTGTGCGCCCCGTTCGTCCCAGATGTCGGCGATTGCTGCACTGGGCATCGTCCGGACGCTGCCAAGCTGAGAATACTTGGGCGTGTGTTAGGAGTCAATCCGCGACGCTCCATGTGTCCTTGACAACAACGGCGCCGCATAATAGGTTGAGAAATCATCCTTGGCCGGAAGCGAATCATGGCAAGGAGACGACATGGCCATACAGACCATCGATGACGACATATTCTCTCCTGAAGTGATGACGGACCCTTATCCCTATTTCGGGCGGCTCCGGGACGAGGACCCCGTCCACTGGAATGAGAAGTACGACATCTGGATTATCACCCGCTACGACCACCTGGTGTGGATTGCCCGCCACCACGAGCTCTTCTCGTCGATGCAGCACAAGCTGGACCCGCGACCGCCCTATCCGCCCATCCAGGAAGATGACATGGGGCTGTACCACTACGTAACCAACTTCTTCTCCGACTGGTTCGCGCTGAGGGACCGCCCCACGCACACCGACATGCGGCGGGTCGTGCACCACTACTTCACTCCCAAGGAAACGGAGCGGTGGCGTCCTCTGGTGCGGTCGGCCATCAAGTACCTGCTGGACGAGGTGGAGGAAGACGGCCGGATGGACATGATGCGGGACTTCGCCACCCCTCTGCCAGTGCTGGTGATAGCCCAGATGCTGGGGCTTCCCACCGACGACCGCCTCTTCATACGGGAACTGGCGGAGAAGCTGACGTTCATTGGCCGGGGCGAGAGCGACCGTATGCAACCCCTGGCCGACGGCATCAAGGGGCTTATCGGCTACGTGGAACCGCTCATGGAAGAAAGGGTAGATTCCCCCAAGGACGATCTGATGTCGATCCTGGCCGGAGGAGTCAGGACGGGCGCCTACACCAGAGAAGAAGCGCTGGCCAACTCCCTGCTCCTGCTGATGGCCGGACACGAGACCACCATCAACCTCATTTGCAACGGCGCCGTGTCGTTCATGCGACACCCCGACCAGTGGGAGCTGCTCAAGTCGGACCCGGCCGGCATGACCGTAAGAGCTACCGAGGAATGTCTCCGTTACGACCCGCCGGTCAAGTCCATCGGGCGCATCGCCAGCGAAGATGTCGAGCTGGGAGACCGGACAGTGGGCAAGTTTGACCGAATGCGTTGGTACATCGCCTCGGCCAACCGTGACCCGGAGATATTCGACGAACCGGACCGCTTCGACATCACCCGCCACCCCAACAGGCACGTGGCCTTCGGGTCAGGAATTCACCACTGCCTTGGGGCCACATTGGCTCGCCTGGAAGGTCAGGAAGCGTTTATGGCGCTGGCCGAGAGGTTCCCTGAGATGCGGCTGGAGTCGGAGGAGTTGGGGTACCACCCGACCAACAGCTTCCGGTCACTGAAGTCGCTGCCCATCTCCTGGTCTTAGGCCACAGGCCGACTAGTCACAAGCCCCCTCTCCCTCTGGGAGAGGGTTGGGGTGAGGGCGGGGGTCAGGACGACCGGCGGGTCGCCCCTACGGCGTGGGCCGTGGAAGCAGCCCCCTCTGTCATTCCGAATGGGGCGCAGCCCCTGAGGAATCTAAAATCCAGGCCCGCCCAGAAGCTCCGTAGTTGTTGGAGACGCCCTTGGATTCCTCGCTATGCTCGGAATGACAGGAGGAGCGCAGGAATGACGGCCCTTCTGGACTCCAGCCTGCTCTGGAATGACGGAGTGTTCGGCGCACGGTCTCACCTCTCGCACACCACACCATCGCCGTCGCCGTCACGGGCGCTGGGGACCATCAAACTGGGGAATCCTTCGCCCCGCCCAATGGAACCTTGGACACGCTGCACCCCAGCAGCCTCAGCCTCGTCGCATGAAGAATAGACTTGACTCGGTCCCCGTGTCGTAGGCTTGGCGCTCGTGGGTAGGGCAACGGGGTCCGCCTCTGTGGTCGCCAGCTCTATCGGGCTGTCGCAGGTTGACAACAACTCCTGGAGGGCGCTTGCCTCAGCAGGAGTGGCGGTCAATGCCCATGTCTGCTTGACCTTAATCCAGTCGAGGGCGTATTGGCACAAGTGCTCCTCGTTGGACGGACGCCACTCCTCAGGGCCCTTGGCTCCCTTCATTCGGTTGGCTGAGGCCGTTACAGCTATCAGATGAGCCGGGTTGTCAAGGTCGTTTGCATAACTCCGCTTTCGCTCGTCAGACCAGGCCCAGCCCCCCGACTTGTGCGCGTTTGCCAGCGGGACCAGGTGGTCGATGTCCAACTTGGTTGGGTCTGTGATCACAACGCCCGTATAAGCCCCATACCATTCCCCCGCCTCCACTTTGCACCGGTCGTCGCTTTTGTACTGGACGGGAATCCGGCTTTCCTCAATCAGAACCTCGTGGCGGGTGTTCTGGCAGTCCTTGTCTTCGTCAGTCCAATGACGCCAGTCGTCGCGGTCGTAGCGCGGCAGTTCGTCCAGAACGGGTGCGACGGTGATGTCCAGCAACACGGTTGGCGGTCGAGTAAGGAGATCGGGGGATCGAGTCGTAGCCTGGATCGGAGTCGCGGTA
>DAOUJI010000053.1:0-4402 GCA_034422875.1 Dehalococcoidia bacterium
ATGCCATAGGCTGGTAGGCCAGTCGGCCTAGGCGGTAAGGTTCTTCAAGAAGAAGTCCGACGCCAGCCGGGACGCTTCTCGTTCCCGGCCGGCCCAGAAATGGTCCACGCCCGGGACTATCTCACAGCTTACGTGAGACCCCAAACCGCTTGTCAGGCTCTTTAGCTCCTCCTCCGGAGCGGCATGGTCCTGGGAACCCGATATGAATATCTTGGGGCGGCTGTCCGACGCAGCATCTGGATTCTCCAGATGTCTCACTGCGGGGGACACCAAGGCAAAGGCTTTGGCGTTCTGGTAGAGACCAAAGTTCCCCAGCAGCACGCCCGACCCGAAGGAGTACCCGGCCATTCCCAGCCGGTCCGGGTTGACCTTGTCGGCGCTTCCAAGTTCATTCAGAGCGGCGAGGGCGTCCTGCGGTTCCATCTCTCCCGCAGTATGGCTGCCTCCGCTTCTGCCCACACCGCGAAAGTTGAACCGCAAGGCCGCCACACCCTTTTCCATTAGCCCGTAGTAGACGGCCCTGACGACATTGTTGTGCATGTCGCCACCGTATAGTGGGTGCGGATGGCACATCACGACCCCGGGGAAAGGGCCTGCCCCGTGGTCCGGCAGCCCCAACACTCCCTCCAAGGCAACGCCGTCGGTGACAGAATGCATTTCTAGCGGGATTTCCATACTATCCATTCCTTTCTATCAGGGCTCAGGACGTGGGGAGATTCCCATTCCCGCAAAAGTCGGCAAAACTCGTTAAGACTGTTATTGAATGGGGATTGTAACATTGTTAGCTTTGAAAAATGGGGCATATACCGTCCCTTTGAATAGTGATGAGGCTGGGGGAAGTGGGGAACGGCGCGATAGCGTATGAGGAACGGGATGGGGCTGTGATGGACCCGATCCTGGTGAGAGTGAACGGGCGGGGTTGGAACATCGACTTCACCCTGGACGACCGGGTCGACTGCGATGTGCTGGTCGATTCCCTGCGACGGCATCTCTCCGAGAGTTCCGGTTGGTTCAAGGGCGTACCCGTGACCGTCAACGTAGGGGCGCGGGCCACCAACCTCGACGACCTTCGGTTGATACGGGACGTCATCGAGGGAGAGCACCGCATCCCAATATCCAGGTTCGACCTTGGCGACGCCGGACTGCTGGAATCCACCCTTTCTGAAGGGGTGGGAGTCCCGGTCAATCTGGGACTGAACGGCCATGATCAGGGCTGGCGGGACACATCCCTGTTCGCTTCCACTAATGACGTCGAGCAGGCGCCCATAGACACGAGCCTGGTGAACCACTCCAAGCCGGAACCGTTGGTCATTAAATCAACCTGCCGGTCCGGCCTTGCGGTGAGCCACGACGGAGACCTAATCATACTTGGAGACGTGAACCCGGGGGCCGAGCTTACGGCGGCAGGGGACATCGTCGTTGCGGGAGTCCTGCGGGGCGCCGCCCACGCCGGATGCAATGATTACGGAACGTCCTCCTCTGTCGTAATTGCTGCAACCATGGAGCCGCATTTGCTCAGGATAGCGGACCACATCAAGACGGAAGAACCGAAAAAGAAGAAGGCCAAATCTCGTACTAAGACCGCCGAGGTCGCTTATGTCAAACGAGGGGGTTCCATTGCCGTGGAACCATTCACTAGCTGGCGTCGAAAGAACTCAGGGTAGGGAGGAGAGATGAGCGGGACAACGATTGTAGTAACTTCAGGAAAGGGCGGCGTGGGCAAGACCACAGCCACCGCCAACCTCGGGGCTGCATTGGCTATGAGGGGCCGGAGCGTCGCAGTGGTGGACACGGACATCGGCCTTCGGAATTTGGACGTAGTGTTGGGGCTGGAAAATCGGATCGTATACGACCTGGTGGACGTAGTGGAAGGACGTTGCAAGCTGAACCAGGCGCTTGTCAGGGACAAGCACACCAACGAGCTCTATTTGATTCCTGCCGCCCAGACCAGGGACAAGTCCGCCCTCAAGCCGGAGCAGATGAAGGAACTGGTCGACGACCTCAAGGAGAGGTTCGAGTACGTTCTCATCGACTGCCCCGCGGGAATCGAGCAAGGGTTTCAGAATGCCATAATCGCGGCGGACCGGGCCATCGTAGTAACCACTCCGGAGGTGTCAGCCATAAGGGACGCCGACAGAGTCATAGGCCTGCTTGAAGCCGCCGAAATCCCCACACCCGACTTGGTAATCAACCGAATCCGTCCGGGGATGGTCAAAGAAGGCGACATGATGGACCACGACGACATCCTTGACCTTCTGTCCGTGAAGCTCATCGGCATGGTCCCCGACGACGACGGAATCATCGTTTCCACCAACAAGGGCCTTCCAGTGGTGCACAACAAGAAGTCGATGTCGGGCGAGGCCTACCGGCGCGTCGCCGCCCGGATTGAGGGCGAGGAACCGCCCTTCCTGGAGCTTGAATCCAGCCCTGGATTGTTCGGCAAAGTGTTCAAGATGTTCTCCAAGAACGGAAACGGCAGCAACGGACGAAACGGACACCACGGAGACCTGTCATGATAGAGCTTCTCCGTTGGGCGTTGCAGCGCCACGAGAAGTCAAAGGACTCGGCGAGGCAGCGGCTGCGCATGATTCTGGTTCTCGACCGTGTGGGGATTTCGTCCGGTTACCTGGAGTCCATGAAACGGGACTTCCTGGAAGTCGTCTCCCGTTACCTGGAAGTGGACGAGGAGTCTGTGAGCATGGACATGCGGAGAGAGGGCGAATCAATGGTCCTGGTCTCCAACATCAGCGTGAGAGGGATAAACTCGGCTCCCCCGCCGCTGGAGAACGGCGCCCGCTCGGAAGTCCCCGCCGTCTAGAACCCTGCCCCACTATCTACCCCTTCCCACTGAGAGAAGGCTGGGATGGGGGCGGCGATGCACAGGGCCTGTCGGCTACTCTGCCAGGAGCAGGTCTAGTGGTGCCGAGGGAGGGACTCGAACCCACACGCCCTCGCGGGCAGCGGATTTTAAGTCCGCCGCGTCTACCGTTCCGCCACCTCGGCATCAACAGTCCCTTCCCTCTCTGGGGGAAGGTTTCGATGGGGTTTCAACTATAAAGCAAGCGCAGGATGTTCATTCCTGCGCTTTTTGGTGTGCAAATTGGAGGCGACGGGCGGATTCGAACCGCCGAATAGAGGTTTTGCAGACCTCCGCCTTAACCACTTGGCTACGTCGCCCTCGTCCTTTACCGAAATGGTGCCGAGGGCGGGATTTGAACCCACACAGGCTTACGCCTACCACCCCCTCAAGATGGCGTGTCTACCAATTCCACCACCTCGGCAGGAACACCCATTTTACCACATTCTCCCGGAGTTTCCAGCATTCTCGCATCGAGACTGACGAGCGGCCTTTGGGCCAATTACGCCTGCGCCACGCCGGGGAAGGCGGGCATCACCTCTTTCGAGATTCTGGCCGCCTGCTCGTGGAACTGCTCCATTGTGGCCCCCATCGGGCAGGCTATCATTATCTGGTCCAAGCCGGGGTACCTGTCCTCCACTTCCTTGAGGTAAGCGATGGTGTCCTCGGGGCTGCCGCAGAACCAGGCCCGGGTCTTCAGGACATCTTCAAAGTCGCCGCTGGCGGCGATGTGGCGGGCGGCGCCCGACGGGCCCACCGCTTCCATCTGCTCGTCGTTGTACCGGAGCATCCCCAACGGCGCTGCGAACTTCACGTGTTCCTCGAACAGCGGCCTCAGCCGGTCCTTGGCCCGCTCGTAGCTGTCGTCCACCTGGCACCATACTCCCAGCGCCAGCCCCTCTCCCAACTCCGTCTCCCGTCCGTACTTGGCGTTGGCCTTCTGGAATTCATGTATCCATCCGTCCACGTGGTCTATGGCAGTTCCCGCGATTATCCCCTTGATTCCGTGCTTGGCCATAAAGTCCAGCCCTCGCGGAGACCCGCTGACCACCGGCTGCCACATCTCCACGGGAGTGTTGACGGGCCTGGGCACGAGAGTGAGTTCCTTGAGTTGGTAGCCCCTGTAGGGCACTTCCGGCGGCAGGGAGTAGTTCTTTCCCTGGTGGGAAAAGGAGTCGTTGTTGAAGGCTGTGAGTATGACTTCCACCTGCTCTTCGAACATGTCCCGGTTGGCGTCGGCGTCCAGCATGGGAGCGCCGAAGGTCTCCACCTCCCGGGTGTGGTAGCCGCGGCCCACGCCGAATATGACCCTGCCCTCGGTCAGCACGTCAGCCATGGCGAAGTCCTCTGCCAGGCGTATGGGGTGCCACATGGGAAGTATGTTGAAGGCGCAGCCCAGCTTTATCTTCTGGGTGTGCTGGGCAAGCCAGACATTGAGCATCAGCAGGTTGGGAATGCACTCGTACCCCTCCCGCTGGAAGTGGTGCTCGGCCATCCACAGAATGTCGTAGCCCAACTCCTCTGTGACCTGGGCCGTCCTCTTCG
>DAOUJI010000054.1:0-1724 GCA_034422875.1 Dehalococcoidia bacterium
TGAACAACGTCGGCTGGACGATGGACCGTCTCTTCGTGGACAAGCCCAGGGCCGAATGGGAACGGGAAGTCAACGTGAACCTGTGGGGAGCAATCAACTGCTTCGACGCCGTGGTGCCCCACATGATCGAGCGACAATCGGGGTGCATAGTCAGCATGAGTTCCGACGCGGGGAGAATGGGAGAGTACCGCGAAGCCGTCTACTCTGCCTGCAAGGGAGGAATCATAGCGCTCAGCAAAGCCATAGCCAGGGAAACGGGCCGCTATGGCCTGCGGGCCAACGTGGTCTGCCCTGGCCTGGTGGTGCCGCCGGACGATGAGTCCCTCAGCGAGGACAGCATGTGGCGGGGCATGAGGAGCGTCTTCACCGACGAGGTGCTGGAAAGAGTCAAACGGGCCTATCCCCTCCGCAGGCTGGCCCAAGGTGAAGAGGTCGCCAACGCCGTGGTATTCCTCGCGTCCGACGCCGCCAGTTTCATCACCGGCCAGACGCTTAGCGTCAGCGGCGGGTACACGATGATCTAAGGACGGCGCGGCTGTGGCCTGCCGCCCCCACCCAGATTAGAGAAATCGGCGGGCAGCAGGGATTGGCTATTGGGATCGACCAGCAGCTTGAAGATTTCCAGCGTGGTCGCGCCGAGAAGGGCGTCGTCGCCCGGTCCGAAGACAACAGGACAAGGCCAAGTTTCGTCGTTGATATTGATTAGAGCCAAGCCATAGGGCAACTCTACTCTGCGTCCATCGGCAAGAACGTATTTCTGCAATTTCAAGGGTTGCAGGTGGATCTCCGCCAGGAGCGATGCAGGAAACATGGAGTCTGCTGCCCCGGTGTCCACCATAGCTTCAATCTCGGCGAAATCGCCGCCCTCAGGGTTGCCCACCTTCACAGTCTGCCAAAAAACACCCATTTTCCTGCCTCTTCTATGATGCCCGGTGATTATTATACATTGACGCCTGAATTATAGACGGGCAGCGTTCAACGGTCGGATGATCTGAAACGCAACGCTATCATGACAGTTTACAAAACAAAAGAAGGCCCCGACGCTGCGGGGCCTTCTCCAAGTCCATTACAGGTATGTGTGCAGGTGCTACAGAGCAGCGACCTTCTCCCTGAGAGCCTCTATCTCTTTCATCAGCTCGGCTTTGGGATCGGACTGTTGACCCTTGTTCGAGGCCACCAACTCCCAACTCCTCGCCTCGATCTGGGGCAACATGGCTTGGACCAGCTCCTCGTCCACGTTTGCCGCCACGGTGGGGTAGCCGGCCCTCTGGATCATGGACCGGATCTTGCCGGCTTTGAACTGGTCGAGGGTCCAGCGAAGGGTCTCGCCGGAGGTGGTCACGTCCCAATAGATGCGGACGTCCTGGTTCCGCGGGCCGTAGTGGTAGTGGGGTCCCTTCTCGAAGCAGTCGAAAGCCAGGACTTCCACTTCCTGCCCGGCGATGTCGGTCAGTACGTGGATGGCCATGCCCTCGTCGTTGATCTGCGGAAGATGCCGGTACTCCAGCCCGAACTTCAGGTTGCCTACCTCGATCTTGTCCCCGTCCAGCATTTCCGGCATCAGGTGGTGTACCGTCCGCCGGCCTTCCAAAGACATGTTGCGGGAGGTGGACTCCAGTTCGTCCAGGGTAGCATCGGAAACCGGATGGGCCTCGAGGTTGTTCGCCAAGTCTTCGTAGCCTGACCGGCGCACCATGTCGGGCAACTTGTTGCGAATGTTCCCC
>DAOUJI010000055.1:0-44896 GCA_034422875.1 Dehalococcoidia bacterium
CGTAGGTGGCTCCCCGGCGGCGTTCCGCTGGTTCCCGGTCCTTCTCTCCCTGTTCCTCTCGCAACCGGGCTTCAGGTGGTGCGGAGTCGGTCCGGTGCGGGATTCCATTGGCCTCCGCGTAGTTGCAAATGGTTTCCAAGAACTCCGGCCCGTACTGTTCCAGTTTGGCCTTGCCCACCCCCGGGATGCGGGAAAACTCTTCCACGTTTCGGGGAAAAACCGAGGCCATGCGGCGAAGCGACGCGTCGTTGAATACCACGAAAGCCGCGACGTTCCGTGCTTCGGCCAGTGTTCTCCGTAGGGAGCGCAGTTCCTCGAACAGGCCCTCGTCACATTCTGTATCAGGCGGGCTATTGGCTCGGCTGGGCTTTGCCGGTGTGGCGTTGGGCTGTGAGAGGGACAGGGTTAAACGCTGCCTTAGAAACTCCCTCCCGTCATCGGTGACCGTCAGGGTTGGATATTCACCATTGCTCCGTGACAGGAGGCCGCGGGCCTGCAACTGGCCCATTATGTCCCTGAGTTGCGTCTGCCCGAAGTCCTTGGCCAAGCCGTACACGCTGAGCTGATCGTGACCCAGCTCCAGGACTCGTTTAGCTCTGCTTCCGATCAGCACTTGGATCACGTGGTTGGCGCCGAACCGTTCTCCGGTCCGGATTACCGCTGACAGGACCTTCTGGGCTATTTCTGTAGCGTCAAACGGCTCTTCCAACCTGACGCATTTATCGCACGCGCCGCAGTTTTCATCCTCCCAACTCTCTCCGAAATACTCCAGGATGAACCTGCGACGGCACGTTGGGAGTTCGGCGAATTCCACCATCTTGGCCAGCTTCTGACGGGCGTTGCGCCGCTCTGACGGGTCTTCGATCTGGTTGATGAAATAGTCCTGTTTAGCTTTGTCAGCGTACGCATAGAAGAGTACACACTCGCTGGGCAGCCCATCCCTGCCGGCCCTTCCCGTTTCCTGATAGTAACTCTCCAAGGACTTGGGCAGGCTGTAGTGGGCCACCAATCGGATGTCCGGCTTGTCCACTCCCATGCCGAAAGCCACCGTTGCGACTATTATCGGAACCGTACCCTGGGCGAAGTTTTCCTGCGTCCGGCGTCGGGTTTCGGGGTCAAGCCCGGCGTGGTATGGCTTGGCCGCCAGACCTTGGCGGTTCAGGTCCTCGGCCACGTCCTCTGTCTCCTGTCGGGAGAAGCAATAGACTATGGCGGACTGGCCACCCAACCGTTGGAGCATCGCCGTCAACAATTCCGACGATGAGCTCTTGGGCTGGACTGAGTAGCTGAGATTTGCCCTGTTGAAGCTGGAGAGAAACACTTGCCCCTGTTGCAAATCAAGCTGGGCGATGATGTCCTCACGCACCTGTTCCGTGGCTGTTGCGGTGAGGGCAATCACCGGGACGGACGGAAAGTCCTCCCGGAGTTGCCGCAGGTTACGGTAGTCGGGACGGAATTCGTGGCCCCACTCGGAAATGCAGTGGGCCTCGTCGATTGCGATGAGGCTCAGGTCCAGGTTTCGGAGATAGCGGCGGAACCCTGGCAGGATTAGCCTCTCAGGGGCTGCGTACAATAGTTTGACCTGTCCCTGCCGGACCTCGGACAGCGTCTGCTCCATCTCCGACGACGACAAGGCGCTGTTGATGAACCGGGCAGCGATTCCGTTGGCGTTCAACGCGTCCACCTGGTCCTTCATCAAGGCAATCAGCGGCGAGATGACCAGGGTGACTCCGTCGAATGCCATCGCGGGCAACTGGTAGCAGAGGGACTTGCCCCCACCCGTGGGCATGAGGACTAGGCTGTCCCGACCGGCCAGGACGTTGGCGATGACTTTCCCCTGATTGCCACGGAAGCTGTCATAGCCGAATCTGGCTTTGAGGATGGAAAGTAGAGCTGAGTTGTCCATTAGATTGGCGGGCCATTTCGTGAGCGTTAGCGCCATGCCGTGGCTTTCGGACCGACCGGATAAAGGACGGCGACGCCAATTATACCCCCATCCACCGGAAAGGCCACCGGAGGTTGTCAGAGCATCGGGTGCGGCCTTACATGCCTCGGGGGCGCGTCCTTTAAGTCTTGGACCAGTGTTCGAGGACAGCCGGAGGGGTGAGTCCCTGTTGTCGTGGGTGACTGGCCGAGGGGCCACGTACAAAGTGTGGGGACGTTCGAAGAAAAGGACGGCGGAGCTGGATGGTAAGTGGGCTACACGGCCGCTTCCGTGATCACCCTGGCGGAAGCGTCGACTATCATCTTAGCGGCGTCCTCAACAGAAAGAGCCCCCATATTCAACACCAGATGGTAGTTGTTGGGGTCAAGCTGGTGGGACTTGAAGAACCGGCGGAAGTAGGTGGTCATGGCCTTGTCCATGTCTGCGATGTACTTCTCCGCCTCTTTGCGGCTGAACCCTTCCCGGTTCATTATGACGTTCATGCGTGTTTCCATCGGTGCCGTAAGTCCGACGTGCATCACGCCCGGCTCGTCATGCAGTATCATGTTTGAGCCGCGCCCGTTTATCACCACGTTGCCGGACTTGGCCAGGTCGTGTATCACGGACTGAGTGGCATCTATGAACTGCTGGTCGTGGAGCTTAATGGCCGCTGTTTGAGGTTCAGGGGCCAGGTCTGTGTATTCCTCGGAGGGCAGGTACTCCATGCCGGGCCCGAAGTAGGGTTCTCCTCCGGCTCCCGACATTGCGGAACGTTCCAGCATAGTGCGGAGGAACATTGCCAGCTTGTCCCGGAACGCGGTCGGTTGGCGTTCCTTTATCTCCAAGACCTGCACGGAGGCGCCGATGCGTTTGGCCGCTTCGGCCAGCACCAGCCTGTCCACGTAGTCGAAGTCGAGAAGCCCGGCGACCTCGAGTCCCACCTCTCTGCCGCCTGCTCCTATAGGGCCGTTCAGAGTTACTGCCGCCATCAGCCCTCCCTAGACCCCTGACGATTCATGGTGAGCCTTCCGCGAATGCCTGCGGCTCACTGTAAGGATAGTGTATGAGAGTCTAAAAGATACTGTCAACATTGTGCTTTTGGGTACGAATTGTGGAGAGGACGACCTTTGGTTGACCCTACTTTAGGGCTTACATATAATTGGGCAAGTTGACCTCTTGCCGTTCGACCTACTTTCTCCCTGTTAGGAGGAGACGCTATGCAGCAAGAAGCAGTGCTCCACCCCATGGCCATCATAAACGAGCTCAAGGCAAACAACATCACCCACGTGGTATGGCTCCCCGACAGCGAGACTAACTTCATGTTCCACCAGTTGACTGCCGAACCCAACCTGGACCTGGTTCCCGTCTGCCGGGAAGGCGAGACTATGGCCATCGCCGCCGGCCTCTGGGCCGGAGGGAAGAAGCCCGTGGCATTGATCCAGAACACGGGCGTGCTGGAGTCGGGAGACTCAATCCGGGGGCTGGGCCTCGACGTGGGCCAGCCGCTGGTGATGCTCATCGGATACCGTGGCTGGGACCGGCACGGCCTCACCCGTGACTCCGCCGCAAAGTACATCGAGCACATCCTCCATGCCTGGGGCCTGGAGTACTACCTTGTGGAAGTGGACGACGACGCCCCGCGCATATCCCTGGCGTTCCAACGGGCTGAAGAGACGTCAAGACCCGTGGCGGTGCTCCTGGGAACGGAGTTCGGAGCTTAGAAGTCTGGAAGGCCCACCGCGCCTTTATGAGCTACCCAATAACGGGGGCAACTAATGATTAAGAACCAAGACGCAGCAAGAATCATAGATGAGCACAGGCAGAACGGCATCATTGTTGCCACGATGAACGCCGGAAACATAAACTTTGGGCTGGCCGCCGTCAGCCAAAACCAGGAGTTGGACCTGCCCCTGTCCGGGTGCATGGGCAAGGCATCATCCATGGGGCTGGGAATGGCCCTTGCCCAACCCGACAAGAAAGTGCTCGTCCTTGACGGAGACGGCAGTCTGCTCATGAACCTGGGCACCCTCGTCACCATAGGCAACAAGGCCCCTGAGAACCTCTACCATTTCGTTTTCGACAACGGAGTTTACGCTGTGACAGGCGGCCAGCCGACGCCCCTCGAAGGGTCAGGCAACTACGTGGAGATGGCCTCCGGAGCCGGCTATGCCGCCGTCTACGACTTCGAGGACACCGAGGACCTGGCAACCGGCATCGACCAGGCGTTGAACGCGAAGGGCCCCGTCTTTATAAGATTGAGAATCGAACCTGAGATTGAGAACACTCCCGTCCAGTTCCGCACGCGGCCCACACGGAACACCACCTCTGCGGCCAAGGAGTTGCGCGAACGATTTGCCTCCTAAAGTATGGGTCCTGCCGGTCTTCTAGGACAGGCGCTGGGACTTGCAGCATTTGGAGGCGGCTTTTTCTTGTTGGGCCGAGGCGTCGTCGACTCCAATATTCCTCTAGGGGTCGTCGGGGCTCTGCTTATTCCCGCTGGCATGTGGATAATGGTCAGCAACAGACGGGTACGTTGACCGAGAGGGTTGTATCCATTGGCGACTTCCGAAAACGCTGTAAGAGCTAGTCAAGCCCTGCGGGTCATTCAAGACAACAGGGGCGACTGCCTGGTGGTGTGTGCGGGGGCACCCTTGGTGGGGTGGTCGGAGGTCTCCCAACGCCGGGACCTGGACATAGACCTGACGGATTGCGTTGGTCGCGCCCCGGCCCTGGCTCTTGGGCTGGCATTGGCTCAACCCCAACGCAGGGTTCTGGCCCTTGACTCGGACAGCGCCCTCAGGACCAGCCTGGACACCCTTGCCACGGTGGGCGCCGCCGGAGCTGAAAACCTGGTGCATTTCCTTCTCTGCGACTCCGACGATCGGTCCACAGGAGGCGGCGTCATACCGGGCCTGAGCAAGCTGGACTTCGCCGCCCTGGCCGAAAACGGGGGATACAATGCAGTATTCAGCTTCGACAGCCTGGAGGACTTGGTGCTGGGCATCCCGGAAGTGATGGAAGCTCCGGGGCCTGCCTTCGTGAGCATCAAGGTGTTCTACGACTCTGAATCCATAGACCACTCCAAGGTCGGAAACACAAGAGACTCCCTCTGGAACGTAAGGGCGGCGCTTGGTTCCGGCCGACCGGACTCTGGATAATCCCAGGTGAAGTGAGGAGACGAATGCCGAGCATAGGACTCAGGTTGGACACCAGTGTTCCGTTGGAACCAGGGGACTTGATTGATCTGGCTCGACGAGCGGAAGAACGGGGCTATGAGTCAGTCTGGATTCCCGAGGGGAACGGGCGCGACTGCACCACCCAGTTGGCGGCGATCGGCGCAGTCACCAACCACATCAACCTGGGCACGGGAATCCTGCCCGTGTTCACGCGCACACCCACCCTGCTGGCTATGACGGCGGGGGGCGTGGACGCCATCTCCCAGGGCCGGTTCATCCTGGGCCTCGGCACGGGGCACAAGAACTCGGTGGAGCAGACCCAGGGAACGTCGTTCGAAAGGCCCGTTACGCGTCTCAAGGAGACGATTCAGGCGATTCGAGGCCTCCTAAGGGGGGAGACGGTGGACCTGGATGGGCGGACATTCAGCCTAACGGGCTCGTCCCTCGGGTTCAAGCCATACAGGGCCGACATGCCCATCTACATCGCCGCATTGGGGCCCAAGATGATGGAGCTGGCTGGCGAGGTGGCCGACGGAGCGCTTATCACCTGGGCCAACCCCGACTACTTGCGGACTGCCAGGGAGCATATCGCCATTGGAGCCAAGAGGGCCGGACGAAACCCGGACGACGTGAAGCTGGCCGGGTACGTCCGTGTGGCGGTGGAAGAGGACCTGGACTTGCTCAGGCCCACACTGCAGGTGGAAATCTCACGCTATTGCAGCCGCCCCTTCTACCAGGCCTATTTCAGGCAGGCCGGGTTCGAGGAAGAGTCCGACGCCATTACCGAGGCATGGAACCGTGGCGATCCCAAGGGAGCCGCCGCAGCCGTAACCGACAAGATGGCCCGGAACCTGAGCGTCTTCGGGACCCCCGAGGAGTGCAGAGCCGAGGTGGAGAGGCGTCGCGAGATGGGTATCGACCAGCCGATTGTGGGGCCTTACGTATACAAACCGGACGACCCCTTGTCCTGTTTCCGGGGTGTAGTGGAAGCCTTCTCCGGCTAGGCCTCATATATTGACATGCGAATGCGGCTGAACCAAAATGGCCCAGATTCGAGCAATGAGTTCCTGCGGAAGCAGGCATGACGACTGCCAAAGGAGGCTAGATGACTCAGCAGCCTACAACGTACATCACCCCTGAGCTTGAGGCCCAGGTCGGCGTCGAGCGGGACCGCAGAGTATCCCCGCCTGTCGAGTTGGGGGAAATCCGCCGCTGGGCCATCGCCGTCTACTGGCCCGAAAGGCCTCCACCCGTATACTGGGATGCCGAATATGCCAAGAACACCCGCTGGGGTGGCGTCATCGCTCCACCGGACTTCAACCCCTTCACCTGGCCTATCGACGAAGAGGGGTTTAATCAAAGGGTGGAGCACTGGCGGCGTCAGACCAGGAGGGACTCCAGCACCGACGACGTGGGCAACACGCCGGGCAACAGGGTGCTCAACGGCGGCAGCAACACCGAGTACTTCAACCCCATCCGCCCCGGCGACGTGATTACTACCGTGACCAAGCTGGCTTCTATGGACGAGCGGCAGGGGTCGAAGACGGGGCTGATGCTTTTCATGTTCAGCGAGGAGCGTTGGACCAACCAGAAGGACGAACTTATCAAAATTAACACCCGCACCACCATCTGGTACTAGGGCTGGTACTAGGGCTGGTACTAGGGGCCCGGCGGGTAGGAACTGGAAGGAGGCTGAACCGTGGCGGCCAACTATGAAGTGAAACTCTACTGGGACGATGTCGAGGAAGGCCAGGAGGTCCCCGAGTTCTCCCGGGAAACAGACCTGATGAACTGGAACCGCTTTGCCGCTGTGAACGACGAGTTCCTGTACATCCACATGGACGACGGAGCGGCCCAGAAGGCCAACCAGCCGGGCGTTTTCGGCATGGGCAACGTACGTTGGGCCTACATGCACAACATGCTCACCCACTGGATAGGCGACAGCGGCTTCATCAAGAGGCTGCAGACCCAGTACAGGGGCATGAACTTCTACGGGGACGTGCTCACGGCCAAGGGTACGGTGACCCGCAAATACGAAGAGGACGGCGACTACAAGCTGGACCTGGACGTGTGGGTGGAGAACCAGGACAACGTGAACACCTGCCCCAGCAAAGCCACTGTCTCCCTGCCGAAGCGGTAGAGGGCCTTCCGATGGGCAGTTCAGTGCCGGTGGGTCCTGGCTGACCTGACTGTATACCAGCCGGCAGCAAACGTATAGATGAAACCAAAGGACATGAAGAGAAAGCTCACTATTACTATGGACTCCGAAGTGCTGCTGGCAGGCGAACAGTATGCCCGCTCACGCGGCATGTCCCTTTCGTCCCTGATAGAGCTATTCCTCAGAAGTGTGCCTGAGGAGGGCAAACCGTCCTTTGCCTCTAGATGGCGCGGCCAATTTCGGGCTGCGGAGCGTGAAGACGCGCGTTACAACGGGCTGGCCCGGAAGTATCTCTGAATACGTCGCTGTCGACGAATATCACGTCCCAGTCGTTCCGCTTGCGCGTGATGCGTTGATTACAGCCAGGTGCTCTTCCCAATCTGGCTCTGTTTCGGGCCCGTCCAAAGCGTCGCAAGCTCTGAAGAAGGCTTCCAGGTCTTCCAGCGACTCGAAACGACGGACCCGCTGACGGTCTTCCAACCTTGCACGGGCGGCGGCTCGCAGCCACGCGCTGAGGGTCATGCCCTCTCTCCGTGCCTGATGGACGAATCGATCGCGGTCCTCATCAGGAATCACTAACTGAACTCTGACCATCGGACTTATCTACTCCCGCTACAAGTATGTGAATATACCATACACATCATAGGCTGGCTGGGCGACTTCCCGGTTTAGAGACTGAAAGCCCGTCTTCCTCAAGCGACAATAGATAGCCTTCGATAGCCTCTTTGATGTTGGCGATGGTTTCCTGTTTGGTGGCGCCTTGGCTTACACATCCGGGCAAGCTGGGGCATTCCGCAACCCAATAGCCGTCCTCGCCAGGGTAAATCACTACCTGCCTCATGGTTTCACCTCTGCCGATACGCTGATCGGACGTTCTATTCCCCTTATGTCCATTCCATCATACCTGTGTCTGGATTGACGATGCCCTGTGGGATCCCTTGAAACACATCAATATCCAAAGTATGTTCGGCCCACGGGTTGTGATAGACCCGAAGGGTACTACACCCTGTGTGGGGTGGGTCTACGTCGTACTTGAACTGGTATATCGCTACAGCTGAAACGCGGGAAAAACGGTGCGTGCCGTCGCTATTCTTTAGGGTGAAGACGCCGTTAGGTTCAAACGACGTTGAGCCGTCACCAAGGGGACTCAAGATCCACACCTCGTCACCCCTGAGAGCCACCAAATCGTCTTCAGATGGCCCCGGGATGTAGAGGTTGGTTTGTGGCCAAACTGCTACGACAAAAGGAGTATTCATCTCTCCGTACTTGCTTGCCTTGTTGATTATTTCTTCGCGCATTCGCTGGCCTGTGTTGGCTTCATGAACCTGTCCCACCATGGCGCCGACTCCTTGATTTGGGGTCAGCTTATGGTCCGATAATATGGTCACCTCTAGTTCATATGGCTGTCCTTGATGCTCCCCTGCGATCCGGAACTCTTGAAACAATCCTATTGCGGATGCTCTTTTCTCGATTTCAGAGGCGATATGCCTGTTCGGAAGGCTAGGAGGCAAATCAAAATATGGGTGAATTAGAACTGTTCGATTTAGCTTCTTAGTGAGTTCGTCAGCTAATGTCTTCAGGCGAGTGTACTGTTGCTCCACCTCTCGCGAATCGAGAAGCGTCTTGGCTTCTGCAAGAATCTCATTACCGTCCCGGTGAAGATAGAAATCTGGGCTGTTGGGTGTCCCGGACAACGCAGGTTCAATCTCAATCCCCCATCCACGCTCTTTGAAAAATCCATGTAGGAAAAGCTCAAGGCGCACGGAGAAATGCGAGTCGTCCCGTCTGCTTTTTAGCCGCTTCTCCCACTTGGCTCGGTGCGGCTCAGGGACTCTGTCGAGCTGCCGCAATATCTTCTCTCTGGCTGCAACAACTTCAGGTTTGCCGACCGTCAGATTCTCCCAGCCATGAATGTTCCAAATAGACATTGGATTATCCGAACCTATCAGTGAAAGACTACGTGCAGTGGGATTTGAAAAGGATGGCGGACCCGACCGGATTCGAACCGGCGATCTCTGCCTTGACAGGGCAGTGTGTTAGGCCAGCTACACCACGGGTCCGTGTCTTGAGGAGCGGGCTGAGCGGCTGGCCGAGCTTGCGGCTCGCTTGAAGCCCACCTTAAGATTGTAAGCGTATGGCGCCCCAGCGTCAACGGCGGTGGCGAGCCCCGTTAGACTCTTTCGTTATTTATCCCCGTCTCAATCTTCCTCCTGAAGAGTGGGAAGAGGTTTACGTTGGGCTCCTCTGTAGGAGACTCTGGGTTCCGGTCTGCGCCGGAACGACGGCGAGGGGAGAGCTTGGTTCACCCTCACCTTAACCCTCTCCCGTCAAGGGCGATGGGGAAGCGGCGCTTGACCCTCTTCCCGTAGGGCGCCAGAATGGGCATGGCCCGCTTGTCGTAGAGCGATAGGCGGACTGTCACCAGGCTGAAAGCCCCTTCAGGAGGAAGAGATGAGAGTCGGAGCTGTCTTTCCCCAGACCGAGATAGGAAGCGATCCTATAGCTGTGCGAGACTGGACCCAGGCGGCGGAAGACCTGGGATTCGACCACCTGATAGTGTACGACCACGTGTTGGGGGCCGACGGTTCCCACCACACCAATCTGACCGGCCCCTACAGGCTGGACGACATGTTCCACGAGCCTTTCGTGGTGTTTGGGTACATGGCGGCCCTGACCCAGCGCATCGAGTTGGTTACGGCAGTCATCATCATAGGCCAGCGGCAGACGGCGCTGGCGGCCAAACAGGCGGCTGAAGTCGACGTGCTCAGCGGCGGCAGGCTGCGGCTGGGCCTGGGCACAGGCTGGAACCACGTAGAGTATGAGGCCCTGGGCGAGAATTTCAACAACCGGGGCAAGCGCAGTGAAGAGCAGATTGAGCTCATGCGCGAGCTGTGGGCCAAAGACGTGTTGGACTTCGACGGCAAGTGGCACAAGGTCACTAAGGCCGGCATAAACCCCCTGCCCATACAACAGCCCATACCCATCTGGTTGGGCGGTGGCCGGGAAGCTTCGCCGGGCAACCGTGGCGAACGGGTCCTGGAACGGGTAGGCCGAATGGCTGACGGCTTCTTCCCTCAGTGGACGCCGGACAGGGCGGCGCCTGGCCTGGAGCGGATAAGAAACTACGCCAGGGAGGCTGGCCGGGACCCGGCGTCCATCGGAATCGAGGGCCGGGTCAACCACTCCGACGGGCTGGAGCAGTGCGTGAGTCTGAGCCAGGCATGGAAAGACCTGGACGCCAGCCACATCTCCATCAACACGATGAACGCAGGGCACAAGGCAGTCCAGGATCACATCGACGCAATCCGTGACTACAAGGAAGCCGTGAAAGGGGTGGCGTAAATGAAAGTCGTACAACTCTACACGGGCGACGACGGAGAGTCCCACTTCAGGGACCTGCCTCTGGAAGAGTTCCACGCGATAGTGGCCCGGCAGACAGAGGGCGAAATACGGTTTGTGCAACGAGACCCCGAATTCTTCAGCGACTGGCACACCGCCCCTCGCCGCCAGTACACCCTCTTCCTCCAGGGTGAGTGGCAGGTGGAGTGCGCCGACGGCGCGGTCAGACGGTTCTTCCCCGGCGACATCATAGTGGCCGAGGACATGACAGGTCACGGCCACATCATGCGCGGCGTTGGCAAGGCGGACCGATGCCTGGTGGCCATACCCCTGGCCGACCCCGAATAGCCCTGCCGGCCTCCCAGTAAAGCTGCTCCCATTGGATAAGACCTACCATTCGGGAGGGATACATGCCTGAAATAAAGCATCTGGTTACCGGATTCCATGTGAACACCGACCAGGGCGCCTTGGCCCTGTGCACCATAGTCCTGATACAGGGCGAGAAGAACTACCTGGTGGACGTGGGGTTCAAGGGACGAGCCGACCTGCTCAAGAGTTCTCTGGAGGGTCTTGGTCTGGGAGTGGAGGACATCGACGCAATCATCCTGACCCACTCCCACTGGGACCACAGCCAGAACACCGACGTGTTCCCCGACGCCCAGATAATGATTCACCCCAAGGAGCTGGAATACGCCGAGGCCCCCAAGAAGGGCGACTACGCCACACCACGCTACTTCATAAACACGCTGCAAGGCAGGGATGTAAAGGAAATAGTGGAAGGCCAGGAAATCGAGCCGGGCATAACGGTGTTGGACACCCCAGGCCACACAAGGGGCCACGTCAGCGTCATGGTAAACACCTCCTGCGGCGACATAGCCGTGGCTGGCGACGCCCTCCCCATGGCCACCTCGGTGTTTACCAAGGAACCCATGATAGCCTTCTGGGACAAGAAGGAGGCTGCCGACAGCATAAACAAGCTGATCGACTCCACCAAGGTCTTCTACCCCGGGCATGACCGGGCCTTCGAGATCAAACCTGGGGATGTGATTGAGTATTTCAGCGGAGACGAGTACATCACGTTCCAGACCCGCCATAGGGGAATCGGCGACGTGAGGATCAAGGCGGCCCCAGACGCTCCACAGCCTCTCCGAGTCCTTGAAGAGGAGTGGGTGCCGCCACGGAAGTAGGCGCGCGGAGCCGATACCCTCACCCCGACCCTCTCCCAGGGGGAGAGGGGGTTTGACCAGGAGAAAAGCCCATGTCTGACGAGTTTGTGAAAGTAGCGAGTGTCGAAGGACTCCCGCCCGGGGAAATGACGTGTGTGCAAGTGGACGGTGAGGGAGTCCTTGTCGTGAACTTGGAAGGCGAGTATTACGCCTTTAACGAAGAATGCACCCATGCTTTCGGACGGCTCTCGATGGGGACTCTCAAGGGGCACGAGGTCAAGTGCCCGTCCCATGACGCCTGGTTCAATCTGAAGACCGGCGATGCCGTCACCCGCCCCGCTATATATCCCCTGGCCCGGTACCAGGTCCGAGTAGAAGACGGCGACATCCTCGTCGGCCCGCCCGCCTGATATCCCTCCTGGCAACTGTTTTCATTCGCTTCGGTCAGGACTCTACTAACGAGCCTTGTAACCAAGAGACTTCGTCTGTCATTCCGAGCGGAGCGAGGAATCTAAGCGGGCTATCAGGGATCATGGAACCATTCAATAACTAAGACCTCGCTGTGACGGCACTGTAGTCGACAACGATTTGGTTCGATCATAAAGCCCTCAGATTCCTCACTGCGCTCCGCACCGGCTCGGAATGACAGTTAGGGAGCAGCATCAGCAGGGGCGACCGGCCGCCCTTACGAGGGGTCCCGTGGAGGCCTGTCGGACCATCAATGTACCAAGACTCCCGCTCGTTTACGTCGTCCATCGGCTAGGGCTATAATGAATCTAAGTGCTACCCCCAGATTGGAATAGAGGGCATTGACTCAGACCACTTCGAAAGCCTCAGGTGAGAGGGCCGACCATCTCCACAGTCGGCTGGGAATTAGCGATGTAGAGATTCAGGACTTCTACTGGAAGATGGTGCTTGCCCGCACCTTCGACGAGAGGATCTGGGCGTTGAACCGACAGGGGCAAGTCCCCATCGCAGCTTCGGGGCAGGGCCAGGAAGGCGCCCAGCTAGGCAGTCTGCTGGCAGCCCACAAGGACGGAGACTGCTTTCTCTTTCCCTACTACCGCGACTTGGCACTGAAGCTCTCCAATGGACTAACTGTGTTGGAGACCATGCTCTCTTACACGGGCAGACAGGGAGGAGCCTACAGTGGAGGCCGTCAATTTCCCCTCCAGGGCGCCCATCTGGAGGGGAAGCTCATCCAGCTTTCCAATGTGGTGGCTGCGGGTCTGACACAGTCGGTGGGCTTCGCCCTCGGCTGCCGGATGAGAGGTGAGAACACGGTCATTCTGTCCTACTTTGGAGACGGCGCCTCCAGCGAGGGTGAATGCCACGAAGCTATGAACTTTGCCGGAATACACCGCCTTCCCGTGGTATTCATCTGTGAGAACAACCGCTACGCCATATCGGTGCCCCAGTCCAAGCAGATGGCGGTGGAAGACATCGCTTTCCGGGCGGAGGGCTACGGACTGTTGGGCCGTGTGGTGGACGGAATGGACTTCCTGACTTCCTTCGAGGCCACCCGGGACGCAATTGTCCACGCACGAGAGGAAGGCCCTGTTCTGCTGGAGATGAAGGTGGAGCGGTTCATGCCTCACACCACCGACGACGACGACCGCCGGTACCGCCCCAAGGAGGAGGTGGACTCGGTTCGCAGCCGTGACCCCCTCCATATTCTGAGGGACTATCTGCTGGATTCCGGATTGATGACAACGGAACAAGACGAGGAGATTCGGGCCAAGGCCCTGGAACAGGTGGACCTGGCCACCGAGCAAGCGTTGGCCGCGCCCATGCCGGACCCGTCCACCATCGCCGACAATCTGTTTGCACCATAGTGTGTTACATGCTCGTGTTCAAGGAGCATCTTGCCTGAAAAGTCAGTCATAGAAGCAGTCAGGGATGCCATTTTCGAGGAGATGGAGCGGGACCCAGACGTCTTCATCATAGGTGAAGACGTGGGGAGGCGGGGCGGCGTTTTCCTTGCATCCCAGGGGCTTATCGACCGGTTCGGCGAGGAGCGGGTCATTGACGCGCCGCTGGCCGAAGCTTCTATAGTGGGGATAGCCCTCGGTGCTTCCTACAAGGGTCTGCGTCCCATAGCCGAGATTCAATTTTCGGACTTCATCTGGCCCGCCGCCAACCAGCTAATCGGAGAGGCGGCCAGGGTCTATTACGGGACCGACGGCGCCGTCAACGCGCCTATGGTGGTGAGAGTTCCCTACGGGGGCGGAATCCGTGGAGGGCTATTTCATTCTCAGAACGTCGAGTCCTACTTCTTCCACACGCCCGGCCTGAAGGTCATAGCTCCTTCCACTCCCTACGATGTCAAGGGGTTGCTCAAGTCCTCCATCAGGGACAACAACCCGGTGGTGTTCTTCGAGCATAAGAAGACCTACAGGCTGGTGAGAGGCGAAGTCCCGGACGGAGACTACACCCTTCCCATAGGGAAGGCCGACGTAAAGCTGGAGGGCAATCACATCAGCGTAGTCAGCTATGGACTGACGCTCCACTATTGCCTGGAGGCAGCGGAAGCGGTGAGACAGGATGGAATCTCCGTGGAGGTGGTGGACCTCCGGTCTTTGCGGCCTCTAGACACCGAGACGATTCTGGAGTCTGTCCGCAAGACAGGCAGAGCTCTGATAGTGCATGAGGACAACATCACAGGCGGCATAGGCGCCGAGGTGGCCGCGGTGCTGGCCCAGGACGCCTTCGACTACCTGGACGCTCCGGTGACTCGGCTGTGCGGCCCGGACGTGCCTACTATGCCCTTTGCCTCCAGCCTGGAAGATGAGTACATGCCCAGCACAGAGAAGATAACAGTCGCTCTGCGCGAGTTGGCCGCCTACTAAAGACATGCCGGAAGAGACATGCCGCTGATTATTGATCTGCCCCACGTCGGCGAGTCCGTTGTAGAAGGCATTATCGGCAAGTGGCTCAAGCAGCCCGGCGAGGCGGTTAGGAAGTATGATCCCCTGGTCGAGGTGGTCACGGACAAGGTCACTATGGAGGTGCCCTCTCCGGTGGCAGGTGTGATCGCCCGGCTGTTGGTGGAAGAAGGCGAGACAGTCCCCATGGGCGCCCCCATTATGGAGATTGACACCGACGAGACGCCCGAACCCGTACCTCCGACTCCCGTTGAAGCTGCCGCGCCCGAACCGACCCGTCCGGCGGCGTCCACTACGGGTCATCTGGTCAAAGACGTTAAGCTGGTGGGGCCCACCGGCGGCGGCATGGTGGACAACGCTTCCGGTCTCCAGGTCGAACGGTCTGACGATTCTGAGCGGGGACGACAGCGTTACTCACCAGCCGTCAGGCGTCTGGCCCAGGAACACAACGTCGACCTGGCCCGTGTCACGGGAACGGGCATGGGAGGACGTGTCACTCGCGAGGACGTAGAGCGGTTCATCGAATCGGGTGAGTCCGTTAGGGAGGCGCCGCCTGCGGAGGTTTCGAGTCCTGTTCCTCAGGGCGACACCGAGCTTCCCGTAAGCCCTGTGCGTCGCCTCATAGCCCAGCACATGGTGCGCAGCGCCACCGAGATACCTCACGCCTGGACCATGGTGGAAGTGGACGTGACCGGCTTGGTCCGATTCAGGGAGTCCGTCCGGGAAACGTTCGAGGCTCGCGAAGGGGTGTCGCTTACCTACCTGCCGTTCGTTATTCACGCGGCGGCTGTTGCATTGAAGGACAACCCCAAGCTGAACTCTTCCTGGGCTGGAGACAAGATAGTCCTGAAGAGTCGGATAAACCTGGGCATCGCCGTGGCGGCGCCTGAAGGGCTGATCGTGCCTGTCATCCGCGATGCTGACCGACTGGACATCACAGCTTTGGCCCGAACATCGCGGGACTTGACGGCCAAGGCCAGAGAAGGCCGGCTCGCCCTCAGCGACGTCCAGGACGGGACCTTCACGCTGAACAACACAGGCGTCTTGGGTTCCATAGCGTCCCAACCAATCATCAACCATCCCCAGGCGGCGATCATGACCACTGAGGCGGTCCAGAAACGGGCGGTTGTTGTTGGAGAGGGGATAGCCGTCAGGTCGATGATGAACGTCTGCCTGTCCTTCGACCACCGAATCATCGACGGGGCCGAGTCCGGCTCGTTCCTGCAAGATGTAAAACGACGTCTGGAATCCATAGGGCCGGACACTTCCCTGACAAAAGGAGCCTAGTGGCAGCCTCACGTGAATGTTCGGTGGCCAACCTTGGGCTTGTGGACTACCTCGAAGCCTGGGAGCTTCAGGCGTCCCTTGCCCGTGAAGTAGCAGACGGAACGCGATGCAGCGTCCTGCTGCTTTTGCAGCATCCCCACGTCTACACTATTGGGCGGAGGGGAAGGCGGGACGAAATACTGCTGGACGACGCTGCGTTGCAACGCCTGGAAGTCGCCGTCCACGACGTAGACCGGGGTGGGCAGACCTCCTATCACGGCCCCGGACAGCTTGTCGCCTATCCGGTCCTGGACCTGCGCGGCTGGGGCGGCCCTGTGAAGTATGTCCGGGCCCTGGAGCGGGCCATCATGGCGACTTTGGCCGACTTTGGCGTGCAGGGCGAAACAGTGGAAGGGGTTACGGGAGTCTGGGCCGAGGGCAAGAAAATTGGCGCCATCGGCGTGAAGATAAGCAGGGGAGTCTGTTGGCACGGGTTGTCGCTGAACGTAAGCCCGGACCTGTCTTACTATGACCATATCGTGCCCTGCGGCATGCCCGACCTGGGCGTAACCTCAATAGAGAGCATCCTGGGACATTCCCTCGATGTGGAAGGGGTGGGGTACAGCTTGGCATATCATCTGGGCGTGGAGTTGGGATTTCGTATGACGGCTTCCGACGAGATCTTGCCGAATTGTTGTGAAGAGATCCCTCTCTCTGTTGGGGGAGAGGTCCGGGGCGAGGAAGGAATCGTCGGGAGCATTAGCTGATGTTCATTGAGGTTGAGGTACAGGGCTTTTCGAACTCTCCCATGCCATTGGTCCGCATGTTCGACGCAATGGAGGAACCTCGTCCGGTGACCAAAGTCGTCGCCAGCGATCCTATGGGCGATGATCGAGAATGTCAGGTCACCGGCTGGTCGAGCGAGTCCGGGCCGTGCCCGGCTTATGCGGCATTAGTCGAGGACTCAGGTGAAGGCGTGGCTATGCTGGTCTACGGCGGCGACGAGGGCATTCGGCTTAAGTCGGCCTCCGACGATGGAGACTGGGACCTGGACGACGCCAGCCAGTGGGGAGAGGCCTGCCTGCTTCTGGACAAAGACGTCTCTCTGTCGTGACACGTAATGTCCCTTCCCCCTCTGGGGGAAGGTTAGGATGGGGGCCGTGCCCCTACGCCAGGAACTGGGAAACTGCGGCGTAGAAGTCCTGAGAACATTCAAGGTGCGGGTAGTGGCCGCAGCCTTCCATGATCTGGAGCCTCGACCCCGGAATCAACCTCTGGAACTCTTCGCCGTAAGCTGGCGGAGCCACGCCGTCTCCCGATCCCCAGACTATCAAGGTGGGAGACTTAATGCGGTGTGCCCTCTTCTTGAGGCCCCGCTCCGGTATGGGCCAACTGAACTTGGCGATGGAGATGAGGGTCTTGGTGCGGTCCAGGTCGAACTCGATGCGTTCTTCCGGGTCCTCGGGTGCCGCGAGCTGTGCCTGGGCCGCTTCCGAGTTCGAGTCGAACCAGTAGTTCTGGGCCCGCTCGTCGGGAGTGAAGATGAAGAAGTCAGCCATGGGTTTCTCGTCCAGCCAGACGCCGAACGGCGAAATAAGCGCCAGCTTTCGGATGCGGGCCGGAATGTGGGCAGCCAGCTCTGCGGCGATCATGCCCCCATAGGAATGGCCCACCAGGTCCACGGTCTCCAGTCCCAGGGTGTCCAGGAGCTCCTCATAGAAGAGCGCCAGGTCCCACACGTCTTCCAGGTCTTCCAGTCCGGTGGAGTTTCCCACGCCTGGCTGTCTTGGGGCGTAGACATGGCGGTCCTGGGCTAGCTGGTCCAGGCTTGAGTCCCAGCCGGGAAGTCCCTCTACGCCATGCAGGAACAGCAGGGGGTCACCGGTCCCGCCCTCCAGTACTGAGACCTGTATTTTTCCGTCGCGTACAGACACCATGCGCTCTTGGTGATGCGCCATCTAAATGCCTCCGGTTGTTGGGGGTGAGTTTACCGCTAGACTACGGGTTGGAGCCTGTCGGGCACAGCCTGGGGCCACCAGGGGTCGTCGTATTCTTCCCAGATGTCCTTGATACCTGGCATGACCTCTTTGGCGAACAACTCCATGTTCTTCATGGCCTGGTGCCTGGGCATGTTGCCAATCTGGAGCAGCACCATGAGGTGCCCGATGCGCAGCTCTTTGACCGACTCTCTCAGCTGGTCCCGCACAGTGGCTGGGCTGCCGGCGATGACGTAACCCGCGTCCTTGTAGTCCTGCCAGGTTTCCACCTTCTTGAGTTGGCTCTGCTCCTCCCGCAGGTCCCTTGCCGCGGACGCCCTCAGGGTCTCTATGGACCGGTATCCGGGGGCGTTGAACTGCGGGTAGATGTGGATCATCTTCTCATAGAAGTATTTGACGTGCTCGAAATACTCGGCCTCGGCCCGTTCGTCGGTCTCGGACACTCCGACCATTTGAAGGAAGCCCATGCGGTAGGGGTTGTCGTCCACGCCCAACTCCTCTGCCCTGTCCCTGAAGCCCTTGGCGGTGCGCCGTCCGCGGAGCCAGCCCTGGTATATCAGGTAGCAGTAGACGTAGTCGCGGGAGAGCACCCAGTCCCAGGTTTCCAGGCTGCCGCTGCCCGGCACCCATACGGGCGGGTGGGGCTGCTGCATGGGCCTGGGCCAGACGTTCACGTAGCGTATCTTGTTGTACTTCCCGTTGAATGCGAAGGGTTCCCGCTCGGTCCAGGCTTTCATTATCAGGTCGTGGGCTTCTGTGTGCTTCTCCCGGATGGTCACAGGGTTCTGGCCGTAGGAGAAGTTGGTGTCCATGGACGTGCCGACGGGGAACCCGGCCACCATCCGGCCGTTGCTTATCACGTCGATCATCGCCATCTCTTCCGCGACCCGGTGCGCCGGCTGATAGAGCCCCAGGCTGTTGCCCAATACGATGATGGCCGAGCGGCGCGTGCTCCGCGCCAGGATGGAGCCCATAAGGTTTGGCGACGGCATCAACCCGTAAGCGTTGGAGTGGTGCTCGTTGACGCATATGCCGTCGAACCCCAGATTGTCGGCGAACTCCAACTCGTCCAGGTATTCGTGGTAGTACCCTTGTCCCAGCTCCGGCTCGAACTCGCTGTTGGGCAGGTCAACCCAGGCGCTTCTGTGCCTGTCCCTGAAGTCCTCGGGCAGAGCTTTGTAGGGCATCAGATGGAAGAAATTGATTTTCACAGCAGCCTCCCTGTTATTGGGGGAACAAACTAGAGTCCCAGGGCCTCGACTCCCAGACGGGCGAGGTCCTCGTCTTCCTGAGCGGTCAGTCCGCTTACTCCAATGGCGCCCAATACGGCGTTGTCGCTTGGACGCCGTATGACCACCCCTCCCTGCACTGCCACAAGGTCGGGGTCGCCGTAGTCCATGACGTTTCCGGGCATTCCGGTCCCGGGGCCGCCGCCGTCGATGATGCCCTGGGCCCAAGCCGCCGAGTCCCGCCCGTAGGAAGCGGCGGTGTAAGCCTTCTTGATGGCCATCTTACGGGGAATGAAGCGGCAGTTGTCCAATCGGGCATATGACAGGAGCCGGGCCATGTCGTCAACAATGGCTATAGCCAACGGTCTGTCGGGTTCTTCCAAAGCCTTGTCCAGCATGGCGTCCATCGCGGACTGTACCTGGGAGCAGCTTAGACGAGGCTTGTCGTACATCGGTTAGGCCTTGTCCAGCCCCATCGCGGCTATTCCCAGCAAGGCCAGGTCTTCGTCCTCCTGGGGACGCAGGCCGCTGACGCCGACGCCGCCCAGCAAAGATCCGTCTCCCGGCGCCTTGATGGGCGCTCCTCCCTGCCCGGCGGTCAGGCTCGGGTCTCGGAAGGAACCGACTGTCCGCCCTTCTCGCATGATGCGGTCGCCGAACTCTCGCGACGTCTGGCCAAAGGCCGCAGCGGTGTAGGCCTTTTCAATAGCAGCTTTCATGGGCCGCTGCATGCAGTTGTCGGTGCGGGCGTAGGCCAGCAGATCGCCCATGTCGTCCACTATGGCCAATACAACGGGGCGTTCCGGCTGCTTTGCGCAATGGTCGAGCATGGCCTTCATGGCCGCTCGCACCTCGGATATGCCCAGTTGGGGTTTGTTGAACACGCCGCCGCCTTGCTGGAAGATGCCCCATTGTACCCCCGCTGCGGCTAGGTGACAAGTTTCCGAATTGGTGGAGGGAAGTGTAAAACCGACGGAGGGAAATGCAAAATAGGCGCGAAACGTGACTGTAAGAGGGTGTATGGCTACCTATGAAGTAGAGTTCCTGGATCAACTTCTGGAGGTTTATGTCGAGGAGGTCGATCAGCAGGTGCTGACGCCGTCGACCAAGGCCACGTATCGCCGCGGGACCGAGCAGTTCGTCTGGTGGGTCAAGGGGGACTTTCATCCCGGCATCTTCGCTGACGTGAGCGCGCTCCCTATTGACAATCGGAGTGGGCAAGCATATATTTGATAATATAGAGTATTTGAAAAGGAGGTGTAGTATGAGAGTCTAGAGCGTGTGAATGGCGTCTTTGGGGAACGATTCGACCCCAGGAGGGAGGATGCCATGAAGAAGCTAATAGACATACGGTTGGTGGCCATTGTCGCGGTCATAGCTGCGCTGATGGCCGTTTCTGTCTCTACGGCGTCGACCGGCTATATATGGAACGGCCCCATCGAGACGGACGATCTCAAGGACGGCGAAGGGATCTCGCACTCGAGCAAAGTCCGATACCAGAAAGCTGACTATCCCTTTGTGGCCATATCGGATAAAGTCACGTATGGAGGCCGCAGGATAAAGAAAAAGGCTTTCCATTACCATCGGACGTGGCGGCTCGAGAAGGTCGAGTATAAGGAGTGGGACGGTGACAGTTGGAACGAGGTTGATAAGGTCGGTACATCGTCTTGGCGGAGCACGGGCACGCCCGGGCTCGCATACCACGACCTTTACCGGAGCGTCACTATGAATGGAGGTGCTGCGGTCTACCACCAGATCAAATACAGGTGGTGGGTTCACTACCCTCTGACGAAGGGTTTCTGGGTCAAGCCTGTATCGACTGTCCACGCGCACTACCTCGAATGAACCGGCCCCGATTCCACTAAAAGACAGGAGGTAAGGAGTGATGTTTATCAATAGATTCAAAACCAAATCACGCATCCTGGCTTTGCTCGTCGTGGGGGCAGTCGTCACTGCCGCGGTCCTTGTTACCATCGGGGCTTTCTCTCCCACGGAGCGCGTCCCGACCGTACATGAACTCCCGAGCTTCACGATGCGCTACGCGCTGTCCGATGGCCAGTCTGTTACTGTGGGGAATCGGGCCGTGGCCTCCCGGCAAGAGAGGCGACTGGTCTATACGAGTTACGACAACTGGGTCGAGACTGTGCTCGTCTCTGCCCCGGCGGTCACGCGAGTCGGGACCTTCAGTGCCGTGGGCTCGTACCGTAGTGTCAATGGTGACCTCTACACTGAATACAATGCCCTTGATGGCTCGACCACTACGTCGTCGGTCTCTGAGGGATTGGATCCCAAGAGCGATCCCGTCCGTATGCCGCCTGCGGCGTGGCTGACGGTGTTCCCGATCGAGCTCGTCCGAGCCGGGACCGTTACGATGACGCAAAACGGAGCGGCCCAGACATCGGCGCGGGTCTGTTTCGAGGCTCAATGCACAGACAACTACACGGGGCTGAGCTTCACGGACGGCACTGTCACGAGCGTCTATGCTGACGACGCCCGGGGGATTCCGCTGAAGATTGGAGACAGTGTCGAGGTCCTTGAGCTCACGGTCCACTCGGCTCGGATGGCCCTGCCATAGAGGCGCTTTCGTTGGCCCTTGCAGGGAGATTTTCGCCCGGAGCCATGCTGCGCATGGTATAATGACGCCGACGAACAAAAACCGACTCCTCAGTGTGGGAGCACTGAGAGTCGCGTCCAGCGAAGTAGCATGGATACCTCCCCAGACTTAATTGCCCGTGCTACCAACCTTACTTGAAAGTTGTTGACGGCCAAACCTCCGCCGATTCGTTGGCGGAGGTTTTTACGTTGGAAGTCTTGATCACTATCGGGGCCGTTGTAGCTGGAGTGGCGATCTATAAGGTAGTTGGACAGGGTGAAAAGAAGGTCCTGGAGCATCGGAGACGACGGGCGCGCCGGCAGGCGTGGATGCGAGCTTGGTCCGTCAGGTAGATAGGAGACGTATGTTGAGTCGAATTCGTGAAGCTATAGCACCAACTACTCCTTGGGTGAAGTTCTATCTTGCCTGTGCGACGTTAACCGCTGGCGTGGCACTTCATTTGATGGATTCTGAAGAGCACGGTGCCGGTGCTGGTGTGAAAGCGGCGGCTTTCGCATTGTTGGCGGGAGGCATGTTGGTTGGAGCTCTCGTGCCTGTCAGGCAACGCGAGGCACGGACGCGGGTAGTTGCGGGCATAGATTTCTTTGTTCAGTTCGTCGTTGCGTTCGCTGCTGTTTCTGCGGGTGCCTATTGGATTATTGAAGAGGTCGATGGTGAGTTCCCACTCGCTATGTACATGCTGCTATGGGCAGTGGTGTTAATAGCAGGTGGAGGCATCGGTGGCAGTCTGATAATCGCTGCCGCGAATATATTCAACGAGCCGCCAGCGAAACCAGATCTAGAGAAAGTTCGGGCGGCTTTAGAGCAAGAGGTATTGGATGATCACGCTCGTTTCATGGACTCACTAACATCTGACGAGACCCGTACTCAGGAGTTAGCGGACCATGCACTTGTTATGGAAATCATCCTTGCGAATCTCTTGCTTGCGATGCGATATGAGCAGGTACCTCTTCGCGAGGACACGTTCAACGGGATATTCCGGATGTTTGAAGAGAGATCTGATAGGGATCGTCCTGGAATCACTGGAACCGCCGCTCGTATTAAGAATCTGGTTGGCCTCGCAATTTTGAACAGCAAACGTTCGCCACCCGACTAGCCTCGGGCTGGTTCCAAGAATCCCGATCTCTCGCGCCTGACGAGGTGCAAATTGGGCGTGGTTTTGATTTTGCACTTCCCTCATTTGTGCTGTGATGCACTGAACTGCCCCCGTCCAGTCTGCCAAGCAGTCGCCTTATTCCCCCGGCTTCCCCTATCGGTTATCATAAGGGGCGGCGATTCTGAGCCGTCCGACGCCCACCTCTTGGATGACGAGGAGGACAACATGGTCGAACAAAGTCTGCCCACTAAAGAGGAAGTCATCTCCTACATTCGAGACAGGCGGAACTGGGGACGGTGGGGTGACGATGACCAGATGGGCGCGATGAACCTGGTCACACCCGAGAAGAAGCTTGAGGCCGCTCAGTTGGTCAAGACAGGCCGGAGCGTGTCCCTTAGCCGCTACTTCCCCAAGACCGCCGGGCCAGACAACCCGCAGCCGGCACAGCACTGGATGGCGACCATGCAACGGGACGGAAAGACCGTGGCCGCCATTGATTACTACGGTTTGGTCTACCACGGCTCGGCAGCCACCCACCTTGACGCGCTTTGCCACGTATGGGACGAAGACGGCATGTGGAATGGTCGCGACCCCGACAAGGAGATTACCTTCAGCGGCGCCCGGTGGGGCGCAGTGGACGCCTGGAGCGACGGCATCATAACCAGGGGAGTCCTTCTGGACGTGCCCAGACACCGAGGCGTTCCATACGTAACCCAGGACAGGCCTGTCCATGCCCAGGAGCTGGAAGATGTGGCCGCAGCCCAGGGTGTTGAGGTGCGGCCAGGCGACGCCCTTTGCGTATATAGCGGAAGGGAAGCATTAGTCAGGGACTACCCGACCAACCACCCGTGGATGGCGGGGATACCCGTCTACGGCGCGCCAGGTGGAGTAACTCCCATCACCGAGCGTCCGGGGCTTCACGTATCCTGCCTCTCCTTCATCAGGGACCACGACGTGTCTATACTGGCCTGGGACATGATGGACTTGTCGCCCAACGGCTATGGGATACCCTGGGCCGTGCATGCCGCCATAAGCTCCTACGGAGTCGGCCTTGTGGACAACGCGCTGCTGGAACCCATTGCGGACGTGTGCGCGGAGGAGGGCCGTTACGAGTTCATGTTCCTGGTGGCTCCCCTCAAGGTGGATGGAGGCACAGGCTCGCCGGTGAACCCCATCGCTATTCTGTAGGGTTCTCACCCCCACCCCTACCCTCCAGCTAATGGGAAGGAGGTAGGGGCGACCGGCCGGTCGCCCCTACGGGGAGGTAAAAGGTAAAGGAGGACGACATGGCAGGACGAAACATCCCCACCGCTGAGGAAGTGATGTCGTATCTGACCGAGCGGAGGAACTGGGGCCGCTGGGGCGACGACGACCAGGTGGGTGCAGTCAACCTCATAACTCCTGAGAAGAGAGTCAAGGCCGCTTCGCTGGTGCGTTCAGGACGGGCCGTTTCCCTGAGCCGTTTCTTCCCCAAGGACGCTGCTCCCAACAACCCGACGCCGGCACAGCACTGGATGCGCACCAATGACCGTGGATACGGCGGCGGTTCGGCAGTGGACTTTTACGGCGTGTCCTACCACGGCACCGCCACCACTCACCTGGACGCCTTGTGCCACGTGTGGACCAGCGGCGGCCTCTACAACGGACGGGACCCCAAAGAAGTCATTAAGTTCGACGGCGCAAAGTTCGGCTCTGTGGACAACTGGCCCACCGGCATCGTGACCAGGGGAGTCCTTCTGGACATCCCCAGATTCCGTGGAGAGCCCTACGTTACCCAGGACAAGCCGGTCCACGGCTGGGAACTGGAGGACGTGGCCAGGGCCCAGGGAGTTGCCTTGGAGCCGGGCGACGCCATGTGTGTCTTTAGCGGCCAGGAAGCATACAACAAGGACAATCCTGACGTGCCGTGGGGCACGGCCAACGCGGCGCAGAGGCCCGGCCTCCACGCCTCCTGCCTGCCCTTCGTGCGGGACAACGACGTCTCGATGATTTCCTGGGACATGATGGACCTTCACCCCAGCGGTTACGACGTGGCATGGTCGGTGCATGGAGTCATACCTTCATACGGGGTGGCGTTGCAAGACAACGCGCTGCTGGAACCCCTAGCCAACGCCTGTGCGGAAGAGGGCCGCTATGAGTTCATGATCATGGTGCTGCCCCTCAGAGTCCTGGGCGGGACCGGGTCTCCGGTGAACCCGGTGGCCTTGTTCTAGAACGCCGTCATGAGATATCAACGATTGAGCCCCTACCGGATATGGGGCGACTGGCCGGTCGCCCCTACGTCTTGGGGGAGTTGGAGGAAATCAAATGGACCGAAACATTCCAACCGACGAGGAAACCAGGCGTTATCTAATCGACAACAGGAACTGGGGACGGTGGGGCGACGATGATCAATGCGGCGTTCTCAATCTGGTCACGGCAGAAAAGGTTGTCGAGGCCAGTCGGCTGGTCAAGAATGGCCGAAAGGTGTCGCTGAGCAGGTTCCTGCCCAAGACCCCGGCGCCCGACAACCCCGTCCCGGCCCAGCATTGGATGTACACCCTCAACCGGGGCAACGGGAGAGGATCGTCCGGGGACTTCTATGGTCTTAGATACCACGGGCAGTCTACCACTCACCTGGACTCCATCTGCCACATATGGACCGACGACCGTCTCTACAACAACCGGAAGCCCAGCAATGAAATCACCTTCGACGGCTCCAACTGGTGCTCCGTGGACAACTTCCACGAGGGCATCGTTACCCGGGGAGTGTTCATAGACATACCGCGATTCAGGGGAGAGCCTTTCGCCACTCTGGACAAGCCCGTCCACGGATGGGACCTTGAGGACGCGGCCAAGGCCCAGGGCGTAGAAGTGAGGCCAGGCGACGCCCTGATTCTCTACAGCGGGCGGGAGGCCTATAACCGGGCCAATCCCGACGCGGTCTGGGGTTCACGAACCGAAAAGCCCGGCATCCATCCCTCCTGTGTGCCGTACGTCAGGGAAAACGACGCCTGCATGGTGGTATGGGACATGATGGACTGCTCAGGCTACGACTGGAACCTGCACAGCGCCATCGCCGCCTTTGGCATCGTCCTGCTGGACAACTCCTTGCTGGAACCCCTCGCGGAAGCCTGTGCGGAAGAGGGCCGCTATGACTTCATGCTCATGGTCCTTCCTCTCAGGATGAAGGGAGGCACAGGCTCTCCGGTGAATCCTGTGGCGATTTTCTGACATGGAGACCACGTCCCTCACGATAAGCAGCAGGCGCGGCATAGATTTCGACACCGTGGTCGAGTTGGCCAAACGGGCCGACGAACTTGGGTATGACACGTTATGGATGGGCGAGTCCTGGGGACCGGACTCATTCATCGCCTTGGGCATGGTTGCCTGCAACACCTCAAACATCAAGGTCGGGCCCGGCATTGTCAACGTCTACAGCCGCACCCCGGGGCTGATTGCCCAAAGCACGGCCACCCTGGACCTGGTGTCCAAGGGCCGGGCTGTCCTGGGTCTGGGCACCAGCGGGCGAATAGTCGTGGAGCAGTGGCACGGACTCAAATACGAGCAGCCGCTGGCACGTACGCGAGAGTACATCGAGATTGTGCGCCTTGCGCTGGCCGGCGAACGGGTCGATTATCAAGGCCCCCACTTCAACCTGAAGCGTTTCAAGCTGCCCTTCGAGACAGTTCAAGAGCGCATCCCCATTTACGTAGCGTCTCTAGGACCCAAGAACCTGGCGTTGACAGGGGAGCTGGCCGATGGCTGGCTGCCGATATGGGTCCATCCGGGGCATCTGGAAACGCTGATGGCCCCTCTTTCCGACGCCGCCAGGAAGGCCGGCAGAGACCCGTCCGAAGTGACCGTGGCGCCCCAGGTGTTGTGCTATGTCACCGACGGACCGGAGGACAGGGAGAACGCCAGGAAGCTGCTCCGTTCCCACATGGCCTACTATATCGGCGGCATGGGCGTCTATTATCACGCGTTGTTCCAACGCTACGGCTATGTGGAGGAGGCGGACAGAGTCAAGGAACTGTGGGCCCAGGGCGACCGGGGGTCGGCTGCCGGCCAAATCAGTGACGACATGCTGGACAACATCACCATATACGGAGACCGGGACGAGTGCCGGGATAAAATGGCCCGGTTGCGGGCCTCGGGCGTGGACGCTCCGGTCGTCGGGTTCCCCAACGGCTCACCTAGGGAAGTGCTCTTCCGCACACTGGAGGGCCTGGCGCCAGACCCTCACCCCAGCCCTCTCCCAGGGGGAGAGGGGGCAGAAGGGGTTAGGTCATGAACGCAGTGGACCTGAGCAGATTCAAGCTGGAAGAATTGCTGGGATCGGGTTCCGACTACGAGGTGCGTTCTGCCACGGACACCGAAACCGGTCTGCCCGTGGTGGTCAAGCGTCCCAACCCGGACTACATCGTCCGGCAGATGCACCATGGCATCGACCGGCTGTCGCAGGCGCTTATAGAGGTTCACCAGTCGGTGGGACATGAAACGGGCCATCTGGCCCATCTGGTGGGATACGCCGAGCCAGGGCGGTACGACGGCTACTTCGGAGACACCATTTCAGACCCCTACACCGTCTTGATAGAAGAGCGCGCCAAGGGCGTGCCGTTGGCCTGTGACATAAGGGACCGGTTCAAAGGGGTCCCAATAGGATTGCCGCAAAACCTTTTCGCAATCCACCCGCTGGCCGTCCATGCTCAGGCAGGACGGTTCCCGGTCCAGGGCCAGTTAATCGAGCTTGAACGCGTCTTCGACGCGGCGGGGTTTCTGGTCCTCGACCTCAGGCCCCAGAACGTATATTTCGACCCATCCGATGGGAAAATCACAGTGATAGACATTGGGGTCATTCCAAGCCTGGGCGAGGCCAGCCAGGGCAAAATCAGCTTCGGGTCGCGTCCGCGGGACTTCCACGACTTCTTCCTGGAGGTCTTCCAGTATTATGCGTCCCCCAATTCCCCGCCGTCCGCCGTCCGGGGTTACGGAGAACCCGAGGGGATGAGAGGGGTGCCTGACTTCAACCAACAGCTTAAGCTGTTGATCGACTCCTATATCACTGCCGCTCCCAACGTGAAAGAATCGGCCATTTCGATTCTGGAGAAGGTCCGCGAGCGGGCCTACGGTTCCTACGACGAGTTCGAGAACGACTTGAACGCATACCTCGGCGAGGTGGAGGCCAGAAACTCGTCCGATGCCGGGCTGGAGGGACTGACGGCGGTGTGGCGTGAGGCGCTGGACGGTCTTTCGGGCGAGTATTGGTCCAAGTTCCTGTTGGACCGGGATTCGATGTTCTCGGCCTACCGGTAAATGTTTATAGATTTCTTCAGGTGCACAGGAGATGAAGAACGGAGAAGCGGCGACATTTCAGGACAATTCGGCCCACGGTGAGGACGCTTTCGTCACAGTTGAGATCGGTGAGGACTCGGTTCTAGATGCCGTGATGGACGGCGTGTCCCAGCTGGAAGGAGCCTATGCCAGCACATTCACTCAGCAGACCTTGGAGACGGCCAGGATAAGCGGCCTCGACGACGTAGTCACGGCGCTGGAACAGGTGAACTCCCTCCTCTTCCAGGGCGGACGAGGCAGAAACCTGCTCACCACCATTTCCGCCACCCTGAAGCAGGGAGACCAGCTTTATGTCCTCAGCCTCGGGGACAGTCCCATGTTCCTCGTGAGAGGGGGGGAAATCACCGAGCTGAACACCATAGTCAAGTCCACTCTGATTTCCAGCCTTTCCGGAGGCGCCCTAGGGCAGAAGGAGAAGCTGGAGCTGCAGCGGAACGAGACGACTCTGGAACCGGGGGACAGGCTTGTACTCACTACTGACGGGCTGGTCCACAACATCTGGCCCGAGGAAATCGCCCAGCTTGTAAATGAGGCGTCCAGCGCTCAGGAAGCCATCGACAATCTAAAAGCGCTGGTGGACGAGAAGCGGAGCGCCAACCGGGGTCGGGAGGACGCCTATGGCACCTTCCGAGAGGACGACCAGACGGCCATTATCCGCTTCTTTGACTAGCTGAAGACTCTCTCCAACGCTGTCGCATTGACCCCGTGGCGCCCGCGCATGCAATCCCGAAATCCCGTCTTGTACAGCTTGACATACTGGAATTCCTACCCATAAAATTCACTCAATCCGCTTAGTCGGAAATCTTAGAGAGGCTGCTCGTTGCGGGAAGCCGGGAGGTGATAAATGAGTGATGATTTAACTATAAGGGGGCGATGGTAGACGCCTGTCTGGACCCGAAAGGGCCAGAGTCCCTATAAAAAACTACTGAACATCCAAGGTTGGTCGGGCCCAGGCGAGTGTCTGCCATCGCCCCGGGGCCGGGAGGCTTCGGACGACCAAAACTCAAAAAGGGCCCCGCCAACCTTTTTCTTTTGCTCCAAGCCAGGCTCCAGGGCCATGCCTGGGCCGCGTTGAACGGCCCCTCGTTATTTGGTAAGCTCAAACATCCAGCGACCCCGTACCCAGGAAGGACTTTGCGACCGGAAAGGAGCCGAAATGCCCGTTGCAGGTTTCGATCACGTGGCCCTTCCCACCGCCGACGCCGACAGGTTCATCGACTTCTACAAGAAGCTCGGATTCAGCATAATTGACGAGGATGAATGGCGCCGGGGCGAGGCCCGCATCTTCGCCATCCAGATCGGGAACTCCAAGATTAACGTCCATCCCCAAGGCATGACAGCGAACCTGAGGGGAGTCACTGCCACTCCCGGCTGCGGCGACCTCTGTTTCGTATGGGACGGCGCTGTTGACGAAGTCGTCAAGATGCTCGCAGACGCCGGCGTAGAGATCATCCAAGGACCGGCCCCAAGGAAAGGCGGGCGAGACGGCGGCCAACGGTTCGGCACCAGCGTCTATGTGCAGGACCCAGACCGGAACCTCCTGGAGTTCATGGTCTACGAATAGTACGATTCCCAACCGACTAATGGAGGCGGGTGCGGCTTGCTGGCCCACGAAACAACTTGCTCCCGGCTCCGCTATGCTATACTTGACTTCTAGACGGCGCCGCGGAAAGAGTGTTGGCGAATGACAATGCTTCCTGAGATTTCTTTGAGGACAGTCACCAGAGAGGACGTAGCCAGGATATCCGGCTGGCTCAAGGAAGACGTGGTCAACTCCTCCTGGTACGGAGTGGACGACAACGGGAAACCGGTCCACCTCGGCTACACTCCCGACCGTGTGCTCAACAGCGATTCCGCCGCAGAGTGGGATGAGCTTTTCAGCAACGAGCGGCCGCGTAAGATATACGCCGTATACACACCCGGCGGTGAGCACATCGGAGAGGCCCAGATGGTCATACGGGCGCCCATGTGGGAGGCCCAGCTGTTCGTCCTCATCGGCCGCACCGACATGTGGCATCAGAGTTATGGCACCGCCGCTCTGATTCAACTGCTGGACATCGCTTTCTACACCTATGGCCTCCACAGGGCCTGGGTGGACGTGCCCGATTACAACGAAGTGGCCATCCACATGTGTGAGCGCATGGGCTTCCAGATTGAGGGTAGGCTTAGAGGCACCCACCCAAAGGGCGGAGAATGGTACGACTCCCTGGCTATGGGGCTGCTGTCCAACGAATACCCACGTCGGAGGGCCAGGTTGATGGGCGGGCAGGAAGAGCCCCCAATGTGGACCAGCCCTGTGATGGAGGGGCCGTTGGACCGGGAGCCTCGGGAGCGTTAGTCCTCGTCGGTCGCCTTTTGAGAAATCGACCGGGCCCTTCCTTTCGTGGACGCTCGTGAAGAGGCGGATAAACGGTGACACCTCGTCTGCTTGAGCTTCCGATTTGATTCCCCTATACGACTCAACTGTCCGCCGTCGGAAGTTCCCGGTGGTCAACATCGCCCTCATCGTAGTCAACTCCCTCGTCTTTCTCTACGAGCTGACCCTTGGCGGCATTGACCGGGACATCTTCTTCTTTACGTTTGGGCTGATGCCTGTCGAATTGACTCAGGGGATTTCGTTCCAGGTATTGCCCCTGAGAGACGCCCTTGGAAACGTTGTGGAACTGAAGGACATAGAGACTCCGTTCCATACGTGGGGGACTGTGTTCACCTCCATGTTCATGCACGGCGGGTTCATGCACTTCATAGGCAACATGCTCTTTCTGTGGGTGTTTGGCGACAACGTGGAGGAGAGGCTGGGACACGTCAAGTATCTGCTGTTCTACGTCGCCGCAGGCGTTGCTGCAGCCTGGGCCCAGATTGGGATTGACCTCGACTCCCAGATTCCCATGATAGGCGCCAGTGGAGCGATTTCCGGAGTCCTGGGCGCATATCTGATGCTCTACCCGTACAACCGCATCACCACACTGGTCATATTTGTATTTATTACAGTGATTCAGCTTCCCGCCCTGCTTGTCCTGGGAGCCTGGTTCCTTCTTCAGCTAGTCAACGGACTCGGCTCGATAGGGACCTTCTCGTCTGGCGCCGGAGTGGCCTACATGGCCCACATTGGAGGATTCGGGGCGGGAATGGTCCTGATGGCCCTCTATAAGTTCCTGACAGGAGAACCCGTATGGCCGTCACGACCCTGGGACTATAATCCGTGGCGGTTGCGTCGTTGAGGGTACGAGCGAGATAGGCTGTCCATAGGACCAATATCCCTGGCGTATAGGCGTATAATGGACACCGAACCTCTCAATGTGTGCTGTCCATGCTTAAAGTAAAGATATGCGGAATCATGCGGCCCGAAGATGCGCGGATTGCTGCGGACTCGGGAGCCGACCTTCTGGGCATTAATTTTGTCCCAGGAAGCAAAAGGCTCGTAGACCGTTCCCAGGCTGCGCGAATAATCCAGGCGGCTCGAGAAGGGGACAGGAAACCTCAGGTAGCTGGACTGTTTGTCGACCAACCTGAAGACGAGGTGAACCACGTGGCGGCCGAGCTGGGACTGGACTTAGTGCAGCTTTGCGGAGGCGAATCTCTCGCCTACTGCTCCCGCATGGAGACACCCGTGCTGAAGACCGTCCATGTTGGAACGGAGGCTGAGGACTGCGACCAGTTGTCTCACAGGATCAAAGCGTACACCGATGACGGCTATGTCGTGATCGTGGACCGGAAGGTCGAGGGAGTGGCTGGGGGGACTGGACAGAGTTTCGACTGGAACATTGCCAGGGACCTCTCAGAACGGGGCATAGAATTTTTTCTCGCAGGGGGGCTCAACCCTGACAACGTAGGCGACGCTGTGAGCTTGGTCAGACCTTGCGGAGTTGACGTTTCCAGCGGTGTCGAGACCCAGGGAACTCCTGGCAAGGACCACGACAAGATTCGGTCATTCATACGAGCGGCCAGGGAGGCGCGATAGCATGGTGGATGTTAGCTCATTGCCGGACCGGCGGGGCAGGTTTGGCTTATTCGGCGGCAAGTTCGTGCCGGAGACTTTGATGGCGGCCCTGGACGAACTGGAAGGCGCCTATTTGGACTTGAAGGACTCTTCCGAGTTCCAGGGTGAACTGGGCAGGCTGAACGCCTCCTACTCGGGCAGACCGACTCCCCTCTACATGGCCGAGAACCTCAGCCGGAAGATCGGTGGAGCGAGAATTTACCTGAAGCGCGAGGACCTGGCCCATACCGGAGCCCACAAGATAAACAACGCCCTTGGTCAAGCGCTCCTGGCTAAGCACATGGGCAAGACGCGCATCATTGCAGAGACAGGGGCCGGTCAGCACGGAGTGGCCACCGCAACGGTCTGCGCCATGTCGGGGCTTCCCTGCATAGTCTACATGGGGTCCGAAGACATCGTGAGGCAGTCTCCTAACGTATACCGCATGAAGTTGCTGGGCGCCGAGGTGAGGTCAGTGGAATCCGGCAGCCGCACGCTGAAGGATGCCATCAACGAGGCAATACGGGACTGGGTCACCAACGTCGAGACGACCCACTACCTTCTGGGGAGCGCCGTAGGACCCCACCCATATCCCATGCTCGTCAGAGATTTCCAGTCGGTGATTGGGCGGGAGTCCAGGGAACAAATGCTCGAAGCGGAAGGGCGTCTTCCCGATTACGTTATTGCCTGTGTCGGAGGAGGCAGCAACGCCATAGGCATGTTCCATCCGTTCATAGGAGACGAGGAAGTGAAACTGGTTGGGGTAGAAGCCGGTGGGAAGGGCCCCGGCGCCAATCAGAACGCTGCCCCCCTTAGCGAGGGGAGGCCCGGCGTGCTCCACGGCTCCATGTCATATCTGCTGCAAGACGACCACGGCCAGGTGATCGAGACTCACTCCATCTCGGCAGGGCTGGACTATCCCGGAGTAGGCCCGGAGCACAGCTACCTGAAGGACTCGGAGCGAGCTGAGTACACGACGGCGACGGATGAAGACGCCCTGGAAGGATTCCATCTTCTTTCCCAAACTGAAGGCATCATCCCGGCCTTGGAGCCTTCCCACGCCCTGCACTATGCTGTGCGTCTGGCGGAGACTCTGCCGGAGGACAAAACGGTCCTGGTGTGCCTCAGCGGACGAGGAGACAAGGACATACACGTCGTGGCCCAGGCGGGTGGGCTGGAGATTTAGTCCAGAGAGGTCAAATCCGGCGGGGATAAGAGCCAAATATCCTGAGCATTGCTGTCTGGCTCTTGATGAAGTCCAGAACGCTTTGGACTTTAGGTTCTTCCCTGTGACCCTCGAAGTCCACCAGGAACCAGTAGAGCCCCAGGGATTCTTTCGTGGGCCTCGACTCTATCTTGGCCAGGTTGATGTTGCGAATCGCGAACTCACCCAGGGTGTTGTAGAGCATCCCCGGCTTGTCCTCGGAAAAAGAGAAGCATATGGAAGTCTTGTCGCTCCCGGTGGCCTCGTGGTCCCCTCTTGCCAGGGCGACGAAGCGAGTCTCGTTCGACGAGTTGTCCTGAATTCCACGGGCCAGGATTTCCATGTTTCGGAGCTGAGCGGCTCGCGCAGGCGATATGGCGGCCGCGGGAACGGGGCTGGCCCAAACGTCGTCAATGGCCGACACAGTGCTTAGTGAGGCTATCTTCTGGGCGTTGGGGAAGCACTGGTCCAGGTAGGCCCTGCATTGGCCCAGAGCTTGGGGATGGGAGAAGATCGTCTGTATGTCCGCGGCCTTGGCGCCCGGGGTCACCAGCAGCGTGTGCTCTATGGGTATCACCAGCTCGTTGCGAATCGAGAGGCGCGAGTCCTGTATGAGGATGTCCAGAGTTGCGGTGACGGATCCCTCGAGGCTGTTCTCTATCGGAGCAACTCCCTCGTGGGCTATGCCGGAGGCAACCGCCAGAGCCACTGCCTGAATCGTGGGGAAGGGCTCCAGCGTCCAGTCGCCTCCGATCATTTCGGAGTACTTTATGGCGGCCTCTTCTGAGTATGTCCCTTCAGGGCCAAGGTATGCGATGGAGCCTGCGGCGTCAGCGGACATCACTCCACTCCCGTGAAGGTCTCGAATAGAACATGCTCATCTCCGTGGGAGGTTACGGCGACAACCCGGTCGTCGGCCATGAGGACTACGTCGTCGGTGGGCAGATGAGGGCCGTCAGGTTTTATCACCAGGGAGATGAAGCTCCCAGGAGGAAGGGGAATGTCTCCCAACGACTTTCCCATTGCGGCGGCGTCTTCAGGGATGGTCACGGTAATCATTTCTTGTTGAGACGTCAGCGACATAAGGTGCACCAGCGACTGTCCCGGAAGCTCGTCTTCGATATTGGCGACCACCAAGTGGGTGCCGTTCACGACCTTGTCCACACCCAGAATCTTGAATAGGGCCTCGTTTTGCGGGTCCTTTATCACGGAGATGGTCCGGGGTGTGTTGAAAGCCTGCTTGGCAGCCTGGCATATAGCGAGGTTGTCCTCGTCCCTGGCTGTGACTGCGATGAGGAGGTTGGCCCGGGATGCTCCCGCGTCCCTCAGCACCTCAATCCTTGTGGCGTCCCCCAAAAGAGCCACCCTGCCCAACTCTTCATTCACCGTGTCGCAAATGCGCCGGTCCTTGTCTATCACCAGCACCTCGTTGCCCATGGCCAACAAGACCCTGGTGAGTTGGTGGCCCACCTTGCCGCATCCTGCTATGAGAGTGTACAACTGTGGTATCGTCCTCCGGACCTTTGCGCTCTCTAGCGAGTCTGTTCGAACGCGCCGGTCACTATTGTGTCCGTCATCAGTTGTGTGGGAGAGATTACGTCGAGACCAAGGTTCCGGTACAACCTCTCCCGCTCCGGGTCTTCTATTCTGCACACCACTTCCGGAATATGGAAGATGTGGACGGCGATTTGCGCCGCCATGGCATTTCTTGAATCGTCGTCGGAAAGAGCTAAAGCGGCGTTAAAGTTGGCTGGGCCGACGTTCCTGATGTCTGCGATAAGTGACTCAGAGCCCGGAATCAAGTAGATTCCCTGCTCATTGGCCAGGGGGTCGCCGGTCCTTGCCTCGTAGTCCAGCACGGTCACGGTGTGTCCTGACCGCGCCAACTGCGACGCCAGGTGGGCGCCCATGCGGTCATAGCCCACTACAAGAACGTTCATGGTCTATCCGTTGGCGTCATGTTTGTTGGAACCCTCAGCGTCTCTCCACAGCAGCACTTGGCAGGGCGCGTTCTTCAATACGTATCCGATGGTGTCTCCAAAACTTCCGTTCCGCTGATGGCGGTTGTTGGGCAGCCCCAGGATCACCATTTGGGCTTTCTTATTGAAGGCTTCTTCCACTATGGCCGGGCCGGCATGCCTGGCTTGGACGTAACCTCCTTCCAGGCTGCATTTCTCCCGGCCGCCTATGGACTCCAATCTGGTGAGGACTTCCTCTCCCTCGGAAGGGTCTAATTCTATGTCCAGCGGGAGCTCGTGTCCGACTTCAATGACGTACAGCACGACGACCTTGGCTTTGGCGCTTCGGGCAAGCCAGCAAGCAAGCCGCGCAGCCCCTTCGTCTGCGGAGCCTCCGTCTACGGCTACCAGTATGCTGCGATGGGTTGAAGGCATGTCGAGGCTCGGGGACCTGTAAGCTCCCTAGCTATCCGTGCTCCCGTTACGGGGTATGGAATGAATCTTGCTCAACTGCTCGCTGTTGCCGGCCACAATCAGGATGTCCCCCGGCCGTATTTCTTCATCCTTGGCCGGCATCAACAGGAATTCCCTTCCCCGACGCAGAGCCAGAACGGCCAGGCCGTACTTGTCTCTGGGTCCGGTCAGCCCGGCTTCTTCCAGAGTACGCTTTACGATGTTCGCAGGGGGTCTCAGCTTGGTAATGCCGTAACCGGGTCCTACCTCCATGAACTCCAGAACTCCGGGCTCGAACCCTATGTGAGAGAGCCTTTGCCCGATCTCCTGTTCAGGATAGACCACCTTGTCGGCACCGATGCGGTCCATAGTGGCGCCGTGGAGTTGGTTGATTGCCCTGACCACTATGTAGGGCACGCCCAGGTCTTTGAGGACCACTGTAATGAGGATGGAGGCCTGGATGTCTTCGCCTATCGCCACCAGGGCTACGTCGAAGTTGGGGGCTCCCAGCTCCCTGAGAACTGACTCGTTAGTGGCGTCGGCTCGTACGGCATATGTGACGTGTCCCAACACATCCTGAACAGGCTTATCTTCGATGTCGATGCCCAGGACGTCGTGTCCCATTTGGTACAGCTCTCTTGCGGCGCTTGAGCCGAACCGTCCCAACCCCACTACTATTACCTGCTTTTTCATGGTTCTCCTTGCCGTCGCCGACCCCCAACCTAGCCTTTCCCCAAAGAGGGAAGGAACATTTACTCCCTCCCCCAGAGGGGGAGGGCAGGGATGGGGGTGATCCTGCCTCCTAGCCTATTTTAACTCTTTCCTGTACGTAGCGGTACTCTGTGGATTCCTCTCCTGGCGCTAGAGCCAGAGCCATTGTCAAGGGGCCGAGTCTGCCCAGGAACATTGCGACCATGAAGACTATCTTCCCCGCCAGAGACAGCTCCGGTGGCACTCCGGTGGATAGACCTGTGGTTCCAAAAGCCGACACTGTGTCGAAGTAGAGCCGGAGGAAGTTTATCCCCTCTTCGGTGAGGACCAGCGTCAACGACGCCAGGAATATGAACGCCATTCCCAATGCGGCGACCGATACTGCCCTATGGACCTGGAAGTGGGGCACTTCTCTTCCGAACGCCTCGACCTCCGAACGTCCTCTGATGGAGGAGATGACTGCGGCGATAATGACTGCCAGCGTGGCCACTTTAATCCCTCCGGCCACCGACCCGGCCGCTCCTCCTACGAACATCAGGAAGGGATAGAACAACATGGTCAACTCTCTTGCTGAGCTGAAGTCCAGGGCTGTGAGTCCGGCCGTCCTTCCACTCACCGAATGAAAAAGAGACAGGAACCCCTTGTCGCTCACTGAGTAAGAACCGAGGGTCGCTGGGTTGTCGAACTCGGCGGTGAAGAGGATTAACCCGCCCAGAATCCATAGGAACATGCTAGCGACCACCACGAGTTTCGTGTCCAGAGTGAATCTCGAGAACCGCCTCTGTCGGATTACGTCCACCAAAGTCGTCCAACCTATGCTCCCGATGATAATGAGGGCCATGACGATCGCAAGGAGGACCGGGAATCCGGCGAAATTCTCAAGACTTCCCGCATTTGGCAGTATGGAGAATCCGGCGTTGTTGAAGGAAGACACCGACAGGAAGGCCGAGTGCCAAAGCGTCTCGGGCAGGCTGAGGCCAAGCTCGTTACGGAGCTGCCACCAGATGAGCGCCATCCCGAGGAAATACAGGGACAGGACTATGAATACGATGTTTCTGAGAACGTGGATGATTCCTCCCAGGTGTTCCACTCCTATCGTGTCGCGCATCAGCATCCGTTCCGGCAAGGTGATGCGCTGGCCAATCATGATTAGGAAGAAGGTGGCCATAGTCGTGAATCCCAGGCCGCCCAGGAGCATCAGCGTGAAGATGACTACGTGGCCGAAGTCGCTCCAATATTCTCCCGTATTGACTACGACGTGACCCGTGACGGTCACCGCCGACACGGAAGTGAAGAATGCCACTTCGATGGGCGTGAAAGTTCCCGCGCCTAAATTGTTGGACACCGGAAGCAATAAGAGAACGCCCCCGACTGTCACCAGTGCGGCAAAGCTGTAGAAGAGGATGAAGGCGGGAGAGAGTATTCTGGCGGGCCGCCGGTCGGGCGGGCTTTCGGCCGCAACGGGGACCAGTTCCCTCCGCCGTGGGCGGCGGACGATGCGGTCCCCCATTCTTCCCTGACTCTCCATTGAAACCCGTTCCTCCCCGACCTGACGGGAAAAAGTTCCACGTAGTATACCGCCGTCCCCAAACAGGCGATAGCTCATTTTACTGCGAAGAAAGGTCGTTATATAACGTCGCCGGAAGCGATTTACGACGCCTTGAGGCCTAAATCAAGAGGAGATAGAGCAATCCAATGACACGAAAAGAGACTGGAAATGGAAAAATGGTCTGGAAATGGTCAATCATCATCTTGACGAGCTTTAGCGCCTGGTGATAGCGTGAATTTGAAGGGAGAGGTGACGAGATGGTGCAGCAAATATCCAGGCCAGTTCCTGGTCATGAAAATGAGCCGGTTTCCTGCCGGCACTATTGGATAATCGAGGCCCCTACGGGTCCTGTGAGCCGTGGTGTGTGTCAAATCTGCGAGGAGATCAGGGACTTCAAAAACTACATCGAATCGGCGCCCTGGGGTGACGATTCGTCCTCGTCCCAGGACTCATCCGAGCCGATTCCTGTGCATGCCGGCGGTCCTGAAGACGCTGGAGACAGCGAAGAGATCGAGATTTAGGCGACCTCAGAGTCATGTCCGACCCCGGCCCCTGACGTTAAGGGGCCCAGCGCAGACATCTTCAGGCCCCAAGCCTCGATTTTCCATAGTGCACTGGCGTTGACCTTACCTGAACATGTCTTTTTCCGGGGCTCGTACCAGCGCCGACGCCCCGCTTCTTTCGGATGTCTCGGGCTCGTACAGGTATCCTCTTATCAGGGCCACCGGAATGCCCAAAGTCTTACCGGTGGCCAACTCCGCCGCTGCAGCTAGCTCGTCAGCCACGGCTATCACTGTAGTCCTCATCATTAGACCGTGCTCGTCGGGCAGTCCTCGATAGTCCTTGACCGGGTCCATGCCCGCCACTCCTATGGCTACGTTGGCAGCGCCCTCTCGCCAGGGTCTGCCGAAGGTGTCCGAGATAATCACCGCCACGTCAACTCCGGCCCGGTCTCGCGCGGCTTGCCGTATTCGTTCTGCAGAGCCGTCAGGATCAATGGGAAGCATGGCCACCGTCTCTTCGCCTGGAACGTTGGAAGCGTCGATCCCCGCGTTGGCGCAGATGAACCCGTGACGAGTCTCGGCGATAATGTTGCCCCGGTCCATGCGCACGATTCGTCTGCTCTCCCGGAGAATCGCTTCCGTGTGGCGTGCGTCTCTGTTGTGGCCCTCCGAAAGCTGGACGGCGACGACGGACGGCTCCAGGTCGTCCACGGTGATGACCCGCCCTTCCGCCTTGGAAACCACCTTCTGAGTCACCACCAGCACGTCTCCGTCCTTCAGGCCGGAGTCCTGCTTCAAAGCGGCGTCGACTATCATCGCCGGAAGGTCGTCTCCCGAGTTAATCTCAGGAATTCCTTCAATCCCGATTATCGTAATTTGATGAGGCAAAGGGGCCGTCTCCAGAAGTTTCCCAAAGTATATCATGCTACAAATCCACGGCGGCTTCAGGTAGACTAGAAGCCAGCGTCTAGTTGGGAAAGGAAGTCAAATTGTCCGACGGCAAGATATACACCAAGCGGGGAGACCAGGGAGAAACGAACTTGCTCTATGGCGGCAGGGTGTCGAAGACCAGCCTGCACACAGAAGCCTATGGCGTGGTGGACGAAGCGGTGTCCACCCTGGGGCTGGCCCGCTCCTTGTCCGAAGACGACGAGGTGAAAGACCTGATAGTCCAACTCCAGAGGGAGCTTTTCGTAGTGATGTCGGAGTTGGCCACCGACCCCGACTGGTACGACAATTTTAAGAAGCACTTCAATCCCACCACGCAGGAGATGGTGGACCACCTGGAACGGACCATCGACAGTCTGGAGGAGAGAGCGAAAGTCCCCAAGATGTTCACGCTGCCAGGGGGGTCTCCCCCGTCGTCGGCCATAAACATGGCCAGGGCTATGATTCGGACAGCAGAGCGGAGGGTAGTGGCCCTTAACGATGCGGGCAGGCTTACCAACCCGGTTATATTGACTTACGTCAACAGGCTCGGTGACCTGCTCTTTGCGTTAGCGCGTTTCCAGGACAGGGACATTCCAGTCGAACGGGCCACTGGAGAACGTAAGCAGTGACAGACCGTCCGGCCCAACCCTTGGCGCACCGCTGGCGCCTCTCAGACGGGCGCTTCTTGCTGACTCCGTTGTTGATAGGAGTGGCGGCCGTGTTGGTTGCGGCTTGCGGAAGTGTAAAAGGGACTCCCATCCCGTCGCCCCCGGCCGATGCCGCCCAGCGCGTCAGTTTCATGACAGCCGACGGGGTAGACCTCCAGGGGCGTGTTTTTGGACGAGGAGAAACGGGAGTCGTCTTGTCCCACATGTACCCATCGGACCAGAGCGCCTGGTGGCCCTTTGCACGTATGTTGAAGGAACAGGGATACATGGCGTTGACATTCAACTTCCGGGGCTATGGAGAAGGCGAGGACCTATCGGGCAGTGACGACAAGGACATCGAGTCCGCTCCCATGGACGTCGAAGCCGCGATGAACTACTTGCGACGCGAGGGAGCTTCGACGATCTTTCTTGTCGGGGCCAGCATGGGCGGCGCCGCGTCCTTGAAGGCGGCGAAAGGCAGCGACGTACAGGGTGTCGTGGCTTTGTCGGCGCCAGTGGATTTCAGGGGCCTTTCCATGAGAGGAGACAGGGTACGGCTGCCTGTGCTCATGCTTGCAGCCAACGGCGACCGGGGAGCCAAGAACAGCGCCGAGGTGATGATAGACCAGGGTATAGTAGGTGAGGACACCGAATTTGTGCTCTACGAGGGCGGCGCCGACCACGGCTCTGACCTCCTCTTTGGCAGGCATGGAGATAAAGCCCGTTCACAAATCCTCAGGTTTTTCACCGAACGTAGATAGGGAACAGAGTTTCATTCCAACAATGATGAAAGATTTCAAGATAACCGTCGTAGACTACGAGTCCGGCAACCTGCGCAGTGTGGCCAAAGCCCTGGAAAAGACAGGGATAACACCCCTCGTCTCAGGCGAGCCGGAGGCTGTCATGGACGCAGATGCCCTGGTGCTGCCCGGCGTGGGCGCTGGAAGTTCCGCCATGAAGGCCCTGGAGAACCGTGGGCTTGTGGAGCCGATACGCCGATTCGAGGCTTCGGGCAAGCCCTTCCTGGGAGTTTGCGTTGGGCTCCAACTCCTCATGGACTCAACAGAAGAGGGAGACGCCGATTGCCTGGGCATTGTCCCCGGGCGGACAGTCAAGCTCCCGCCTGGCCTGAAAGCCCCTCATATGGGTTGGAACAAGGTGGACTTTGACACCGACCACCCGGTCCTGGACGGAATACCGTCCGGCTCACACTTCTATTTCGTGCACAGCTACTATCCTCAGCCCGATGACCCAGACGTAGTTGCGGGGACCACCGACTACGGAGTCGGATTCTGCTCGGCGCTGGTGCGGAGGAACCTGGTCGCCACCCAGTTCCACCCGGAGAAGAGCGGAGATATCGGCCTGCGCATATACAAGAACTTCGTGGACCATGCCCGCCGGTCCCTGGAAACGTAAGGAGCCGCGGGCGTGGAAGTCATACCAAGCATCGACATCAGAGGGGGGCGGTGCGTACGCCTATATCAGGGAGACTACGACAAGGAAACCGTCTTTTCCGATGACCCTGTACAGATGGCCCGCCGCTGGCAAGACGAAGGGGGCGAGCGGCTTCACGTGGTAGACCTGGACGGCGCCGCCACCGGCGAGCCGGCTAATCTCCCAATCGTCCGGAATATTCTGGAGGCTCTTTCCATACCAGTCCAGGTCGGCGGCGGAATAAGGTCCGTAGACACTGTTAGGCAATTGATCGAGGCCGGAGCTGACCGGGTGGTACTGGGAACGGCTGCCGTTAGAAACCCGGACATGGTTCAGGAGATTTGCCGGGACCTGGGCGCCGAGCGTGTGATTGTGGCAGCCGATGCACGGGACGGCAAGGTGGCCGTAGAGGGATGGCAAGAAGGCACTTCAGTCCAAGCCTCCGATTTAATCGCAGACATGGAGAAGCTGGGAGTCGTCCGTTTCCTCTACACTGACATCTCGCGGGACGGCGCCATGACACAGCCCAACTTCCAGGCCTACCGCGAGCTAGTGGCCTCCACACGTGGGGCGGTCATAGCATCTGGGGGGGTCTCTTCCATCGACCACTTACGGGAATTGGCGGAGATAGGAGCGGAAGGGGCAATTTTAGGCAGCGCTTTGTACAGAGGGGCGCTGGAGCTTTCTGAAGCGGTTGAAGCAATGGCCGCCTTGGGGCGACGGTAGACAAAGCATGGTAGAACGGGACACACAGGAATTCATCAAGGCGCTGTTGTCGAAGGAAAGGCAGGAAAGGCTTGATCCTTTCACCGTGCTTACCCACCTGCCCATAGACCCCTACGAACAGGTCGCAGACATAGGCTGCGGGCCGGGCTATTTTACTGTCCCGTTGGGAAAGTACCTGATCCACGGCAAGCTCTACGCCCTCGATATCTCGGATGAGATGGTCGAGGCGGCCCGACGGAGAGTCCAGGAAGCCAACCTGACCAACGTGACCGTGGAGACATGCGGAGACTATGATTTTCCCGTGCCCGAAGGTTCGCTGGACGGAGTCCTGATGGCCTTCGTGGTGCACAGTAACCAGGACCGTCCAGCCCTGTTAAAGGCTATTGCCGACTTGCTGCGGCCCCGCGGCTGGTGCGCCATAATGGAATGGCACAGAGTGGAGACCGAGCAGGGGCCTCCTCTGGAGATGAGGATGGAACCATCCGAGCTCCGGGAGTCGGCTGAGAAATCGGGGTTGGAGTTTGCGTCCTTCAGAGAGCTTAACGAATTCCAATATATGTGCGTGTTCAGAAAGGTCCGGGTAAGGTGAATCCATGCTGACCAAACGCATCATTCCATGCCTGGACGTCGATGCCGGCCGGGTGGTCAAGGGCATCAAGTTCATGCAGCACAGAGATGCCGGAGATCCTGTGGAGTTGGCGTCGATTTATGACTCCGAAGGCGCCGACGAGCTGGTCTTCTACGACATCACCGCCTCGGCTGACCAGCGGGGGATTATGCTCGATGTAGTCTCCAGGACCGCCGAGCAGCTTTTCATCCCCCTGACCGTGGGCGGAGGACTCCGCGCCGTGCAGGACATGCGCCGGATGCTCAATGCGGGCGCCGACAAGGTGTCGATCAATACTGCCGCAGTCCAGAATCCTGAGCTCATAAGCGAAGGGGCGGAGGCGTTCGGCAGCCAGTGCATCGTGCTTGGCATGGATGCTCTGAAGGTCTCGGGAAGCTCGCCGAGCCGCTGGGAAGTGCGGACGCACACTGGCAGGGCAGGGGGCAGGTCGGCAGGGCTGGACGCGGTGGAGTGGGCCGTCAGGGCCGTCGAGTTGGGGGCCGGTGAAATCGTGGTAAACTCCATCGACGCCGACGGCACCCAGGAAGGATACGACCTGGAACTGCTCCACGCCATATCCACGGGAGTTACGGTTCCTGTGGTGGCCAGCGGGGGCGCGGGTAACCTGGAGCACCTATATGACGCCATCGACCAGGGGAAAGCAGACGCAGTCCTGGCGGCCAGCATCTTCCACTTTGGGACCTATCGGATAAGCGAGGCCAAGGAGTACCTGGCCTCTAAGGGCGTTCCCATGCGGCTGAATGAAGCCCCGGACGGGTGATTCGCCGGGCTGGGGCGATCCGGTAGATGCGATTTATGCAAGAAATCTTTCAAACTCCCTTCCCCTTCAGGGGGAAGGCTAGGACGGGGGCATGAGCAGAATCACTACAGTAATTTTCGACATGTATGAGACCCTGGCCGAAAACAGCCCGGACCTGTGGGTCGGAACCTTTGGCGACATTGTGAGGGAACAGGGACTCGATGCAGACCCCGGCGAGTTGTACAAGAACTGGAAGTCGCTGGAGGTCGGGTTCAGGAAGGTGAGAATCAACCTGGAACGGCCAGAGCTGACGCCTCCCTTCAAGTCCTATGAGACGGCGTGGATGGAGTGCTTCGAACAGAGCTTCCGGGACATGGGCCTAAGCGCCGCAGACCCGGCCGCCGCCGCGAGAAAGGCGGTTGTGGATATGGGGCTCAGAGAGGCCTACCCCGAAACAGATGTCGCACTGTCCGAGATACAGGAAGGGTGGAGGACGGCGGTGCTGTCCAACGCCGACGACGACTACCTCTTTCCACTCATTGATCGGATGGGCTGGAAGTTCGACGCTGTACTCTCTTCCGAAGGCGCTGAGGCCTATAAGCCTTTACCGTCCGCCTTCCACCAGATACTGGAGATGTTGGACGCCGGGCCGGAGGAGTGCATCTACGTGGGCGACACGCTGTTGGATGACGTTTTCGGTTCCAGGGGAGTCGGGATGCGCTCGGTCTGGATAAACCGGACGGGGGCCGTCCACGACCCCAATATGCCAGTGCCCGACTACGAGATAAGAAGCCTGGACCAGTTGACCGGTCTGCTCAGGGCGGAGTCTTGAGAGATCGGACATCGTCCGTCTTGGACTCTGTAGGGCTTTAGAAGGAGACTACGTTGGAAATCAAGCTGAATGAGCAGGGACTGGTCCCCGCAATAGCCCAGGACATAAACACCGGCCAGGTGCTGATGCTGGGGTACATGAACCCCGGCTCCCTCAAGAGGACCATTGAGGGAACGCAGGTGTGGTACTACAGCCGGAGCAGGGAAGACCTGTGGCACAAGGGAGAGGTTTCAGGCAACTACCTGAACTTGCGGGAAGCCTACGTGGACTGCGACGCCGACACCATCCTGCTCAAGGTGGAGCCCGACGGGCCGACGTGCCACACAGGGGAGACTTCCTGCTTCTTCACTCTCATGCCGGGAATGCCGGAAGAATTCACGGACACGGACGAAGGTTCGGGCATACTGGAAGAACTGTTC
>DAOUJI010000056.1:0-26856 GCA_034422875.1 Dehalococcoidia bacterium
CCGGTCGCCCCTACGGAGCTTGCTGCCCTGACCGGAACGCCAGCTTGACACACCCCTGCCGGATGGTATGATTTAATTGCCATCCACCCGGTGAGGGGGTGAGCCATAAGCGGGACAACGATGGCCGCCGGAACCCTAGAAGGCCCGGACGGTCGAAATAACCGAAAGAGCTTTGCGCCTTTCCCCTTGTCCGGGGGAAAGGTGTTTTGTTGCCTTCGCCATGACTAACCGCGGAATACTCGAGGTGGCGGGAATTCAGATCGGTCACTGCACCAATCTGGAAGGGGCGACTGGGTGCACCGTCATCCTGGCCATGGACGGAGCTGTGGCCGGTGTGGACGTGCGGGGGGGAGCCCCCGGCACGAGAGAGACGGACCTCCTCAGGCCGGGAAACCTTGTGGAAAAGGTACATGCGGTGTTGCTCACGGGAGGCTCCGCATTTGGCTTGAACGCCGCTGCGGGCGTCATGAAGTTTTTGGAAGAAAAGGGCATCGGGTTTGAGGCTGGAGCAGTGAACGTCCCCGTAGTGGCCTCGGCAGTGCTCTATGACCTGGGCCTCGTGACCCACACGGTCCGTCCTGATACCGACGACGGATACCAGGCCTGCGTGTCTGCAACGGAGAACGCCGTGGAAGAAGGGTCGGTGGGAGCAGGTACGGGAGCAACGGTCGGCAAAGTCCTGGGGATGGATCGGGCCGTCAAGGGCGGCGTCGGAGCTGCCGCAGTACGAACAGGCGACGGCATTACGGCAGGGGCCGTAATTGCCGTCAACGCTTTCGGCGGCGTGGCCGACCCCAAGACCGGGTGCATTCTGGCAGGGCCGCGAGGTGCATCGCCGGATGAGTTCCTGGACTCTGTGGAAATCTTGCTCTCTCGGGAATCCAGAGCGGCGGCCCCCGCAGGAGTCAACACAACCATCGGAGTGGTTGCCACCGACGCAAAGCTGACCAAGGAGCAGGTCCATCATCTGGCAAGAATCAGCCACGACGGCCTTGCCATGGCCATCAGGCCCTGCCACACCATCCGGGACGGAGACACCATGTTTGCGCTGGCCACGGGCAGTTCTCCCGTGGAGGCTGATCTAACGGCGTTGGGAGCAGCCGTCGTCGAAGCGGTGGGTCTGTCCGTGGTGCGGGCGGTGACGCTGGCCAAGGGGCTGGGGGGAGTTCCATCGGCCTCAGAGTGGAAAGGGTCTCGTGAATAACTCAGCCATTGGATTCATTGGCGCCGGAGCGGCCGGGACCGGCCTTGCGCTGGCTCTGCACAACGCTGGATGCCGGGTCGTCGGCGTTGCCAGTCGCACCCATCAATCCGCCCAGACTCTGGCCGAGTTGATTCCTGGGTGCGAGGCTGTGTCGGTTGACGGCCTGACTACAGACTGTGACGTCGTGTTCATTACGGCTCCCGACGGCTCCATCGGGGAGATTGCATCCAATGCACCGTGGCGCGAAGGGCAGACGGTCGTGCATTGCAGCGGAGCCCTGTCCCTGGGACCTTTGGAACCCGTGAAGCTGGCGGGTGGGTTGCGAGGTGCCTTCCACCCCTTCCAGACTTTTGCAGGGATAAAGTCTGCAGACGAGGCTGCGGAACGAATACGGGGAGTCACGGTCGCTGTTGATGGGGACGGCCCAGCGCTTGAGACGCTCAAGGGCATGGCCCAAGCGCTGGGAGGCAGGTCCATAACGCTGGACGCCCACGACCGACCGCTTTACCATGCTTCCGCCGTGCTAAGTTGCGGATACCTAAGTGTCCTTGTACAGGCTGCAGTGGACGTGTGGCGGGAGATGGGGTTTTCGGAAGACCAGGCTCTCTCTGCAATATTGCCCATCGCCAGGACAACCCTGGACAACGTTTCCAGATCAGGAGTAGCTTCAAGCGTTACAGGGCCCTTGATGCGTGGGGATAAAGCCACTGTGGGGTCTCATATGAGCTCCCTGGAGCAGAGATTGCCTCACCTCATCCCGATGTACCGTGACATGGCCCGGGGGACATACAAATTGGCCCGGGCCAACGGGGTAGGCGAGGAACTGATAAGCGAAATCGAAGAGTTGATGGCGCGGAGTTAGGAGAATCAGAGCTGGAGAGTCCTCCAGCCCACCGCTCGAAATTCGAGTGAAAGGACTGTGAAATGAACCGAAGAGTCACCGTTAGAGAGATTGCCGACCTCAAGGTTCGGGGCGAGAAAATCCCAATGGTCACAGCCTACGACTACCCCACGGCCAAGCTGGCGGACGAGGCTGAGATCCCGTTGATTCTAGTGGGGGACAGTCTTGGGATGGTGATGCTCGGCCACGACTCCACGATTCCCGTCACCATGGAAGACATCATCCACCACACCAAGGCCGTGGTGCGAGGCGTCAAGCGTTCCATGGTGGTTGCCGACCTCCCCTTTATGACCTACCAGATAGACACGGCTGAGGCCATGCGGAACGCTGGTCGGCTGGTCCAGGAAGGCGGCGCCCACTCGGTGAAGCTCGAAGGAGGCGTCGGAGTCGCCGAGACCGTCGCCCGAATCGTCGAGAGCGGTGTGCCCGTCATGGGGCACATTGGGTTGACGCCCCAGTCGGTGAACGGCTTTGGCGGCTACCGGGTCAGGGGAAAGGACATAGAAGAAGCAGCCCAACTAATCAGGGACGCTGTGGCTCTGGAAGAGGCTGGGGCCTTTGCCGTTGTGCTGGAACTGCTGCCTACGTCCTTGGCCGGGGCCATCAGTCGGCGACTGACCATACCCACCATTGGAATCGGAGCAGGTCCCTATTGTGATGGCCAGGTGCAGGTGCTCCACGACATGCTGGGCCTGTTTACCGACTTTGTTCCAAAGCATGCCCGGCAGTATGCCAGGCTGGCTGCGACCATTTCCGACGCTTTGAAGCGCTACGCTTCCGACGTCCAGGATGGGAGTTTCCCCGCCGAAAAGGAAAGCTTTGGCATGGACGACGGGTTGATGAAGGAAGTGGAGGAGATTGTCGACCAGTCCTTGTACAAGCCATAGGAAGCCGGAGCTTTAGCTATGGACGTCCTGGACACCGTTCAACGCTTCAGGGAGGCAAGGGACAAGGTTGAGGGATCAGTGGGCTTGGTCCCCACCATGGGCAGCCTCCATGAGGGGCACCTGACTTTGGTGCGCCGGGCCCGGAGCGAAAACGACGTCGCAGCCGTGTCAATATTCGTCAATCCCTCCCAGTTCGCTCAAGGAGAGGATCTGGCTTCTTACCCCAGGGACATGGAACGGGACCTGGCGCTCTTGAGGGATGAAGGCGTGGACTTGATATTCGCCCCAACTCCTGAAGAGATGTACCCTCCAGGTTTCGACTCCTGGATTCACGTGGAAAAGACCTCAGAAGTCCTCGAAGGAGCGGTCCGCCCCGGACACTTCCGTGGAGTGGCGACCGTGGTGGCTAAGCTGTTCAACGTCGTCAGACCGCATCGCGCCTACTTTGGACAAAAGGACGGACAGCAGCTGGCCGTGGTCAGGCGCATGGTGAAGGACCTGGACATGGGCCTGGAGATCGTCGCCGTGCCCACGGTGCGAGAAGAGGACGGGCTGGCGATGAGCAGCCGGAACGTCTACCTGACTCATGAAGAGAGGCTCGCTGCTCCGGTGATTTACCGGGGGCTCTGCAGGGTGTTGGATTTGTGGCGGGGCGGTGAAACCGGATGTGATGCACTCCGCGCGGAAATGAAAACGACGCTGGAGTCGGAGCCCCTGGTGTCTAGTGTGGACTACGTAAGCATCGCGGACCCGGTCACCCTGGAGGAACTGGCCGAGGCCAAGCCTCAGGCCATGGTATCCACTGCGGTGCGCATAGGTAAAGCCCGTCTTATAGACAACGTTCTTCTCGAATAAGGCCCGTGTGACCGGCAGGACCTGGCCTCCGCTGGGAAGCTCAAGGGTCGGCGACATCGCGAGAATCCAGCCCAGAGCGGTGTTGGGCTTAAGCAGTTTCACTATACGGTCTTCCGGTCATCGTTTCTGAACGTGCTGCGGTGTCATGGTCAAAGGGGGCGATTCTAACACCGGACAGTAATTGTCAGTTCGACTCAGGCGTCCAGGTTGACCCTCTTCAGCGTCCTGGATATAATGATAGACCGTAAATCGCTTTATTCAGAGGTAGACCCCAAGTGGCGAACGAGACCGGGAAACGTTACATCTGCGGTAAGTGCGGTTCAGAATTTATAGTCACCAAGGCAGGCGAAGGCTCGATAATGTGCTGCGGCCAGCCTATGGACCTGAAGTAGTAGATCGTTAGAGGTTAAACGGAGCATCCGATGGCGAATCAACTAGGCAAGCGTTACGTCTGTGACACATGCGGTACCATGGTCCTGTGCACCAAGACCGGCGACGGCGTGGTCCAGTGCTGCGAACTGGAGATGGAGCTTCAGCAGCCTAAGAAGCTCCCGTCTTCCGACTAGCCTTAGACCAGAGATCTGATCACCCCGACCACGCGCCCCTGCACCTCTACGTTTTCCGCCTGGGAGTAGATGGGCTCCATCTGGCTGTTGGCGGGCTGAAGGCGGACCCTGTCGCCTTCCACGTATATTCGCTTGAGGGTAGTCTCATTCTCCATCCTGAGCCGGGCCACGACCATGTCTCCATTGTTGGCCTGCTTCACCGGCTCGATGAGCACCAGGTCCCCGTCATCCACCAGTGCGTCTATCATGGATGTACCCCGCACCCTGAGGGCGTAGACTTGCCCCTTGACCCGTAGAACGTCCTGGGTAAGCTCAACCGTTTCCTGGGAATCTGAGTCGGTCCAGGCATCGGCATCCATCACCGGGGCGGGCTGGCCCGCTGTGATGACTCCAAGCACCGGCGCCCGAATCAGTTCGGGGGCTGTCCTTGGTTGGGGATGGTAGTTTGGCAACTCGATGCCGCGGGCAATGTCCGGCTTGCGGTTCAGGTGCCCGTCCCGTTCCAACAGCCGCAGGTTGTAGTCCACAACGGACGTGGAGCTGATGTCGCAGGCTTTCTGGATGTCCCGCACCGTGGGAGGCCTTCCGTTCTCGTCAAAGAAACTACGGACGAAGTCCAAGATGCGCTGTTGCCGGGGAGACGGGTCCTTTTTTCTCACCATTGCCGTGCCTTTCGATCCTGGTGGTTAGAAACAGTTGTTCTAATAGACCCTAACAGACACAGTGGAGGGTGTCAATGCGCAGGATGTCAGCTTCCGCGCGACGTATATGGGTAAGTAGATGTTGTAGTCATGATAATGTCATGTTAATATCATGATATGGCCAATCTACAAGTGAAAAACATGCCGGACGACCTTCATGAGCGTCTTCGCGTCCATGCGCGCGAAAACAACTGCACGATGAGTGCAGCAGTTCTGGCCGCAGTTGAGCGGGAGTTGGAAAGATGGGAATGGAGGAGACGTCTGGCTCTGCGGCCTAATACTGACTTAGGCGTAGAAGCCGCTGCTCTCCTAGCGGAAGAACGTCGGCTCCGTGGTGTAGATACGGAGTGAGCCGGTACGTCGTCGACGCGTCCGTCGCCGTCGAATATCTCTTGAAGACTCCCCTAGGTCTGGTAGTCGCTGACATTGTCGAGGGAGCGTCATTGGCTTCGCCGGACCTGATGGACGCTGAAGTGTTGTCCGTGTTGCGTCGGGGAGTGTTAAACGGGCATCTTCAAGAGGCGCGGGCGGTAATGGCCGTCGAAGACTTGGAACATTGGCCAGTGGAACGCATCTCTCACCGGTCCTTGGGACGATTGGCTTGGCAATACTACAGGAACATCAGCGTTTACGATGCGTTTTATGTCGCTGTGGCCAGTGCTCACGGCATCCCTTTGTTGACAGCCGACGGGCGGCTTGCGAGGGCATCAGGTCTCGGCGTTGTAGTACAGAGCGTTCGCATCGGGTAACGTGGCCTCTCAGGTGAGTCAGAAGCTAGCTGAGCCGCAGGATGCGCCGCAGGTTGGATGAGGTGACCAGGGCCACTTCTTCGACAGGGATGTCTTTCACTTCGGCGAGCTTGTCCGCCACGTCCTTGACGTGTCTGGGCTCCGTCCAGTTGCGTCGGTGTTTCTTGAATGGCTGAGGGGCTGAGTCAGACTCCAGCACCATGCTTTCCAGCGGCAGGTTCTTGACGGCTTCCTGCAACTCCGGCAGCCGCGTCAACGGCCGGGCCAACGATATGTAGAAACCCGAATCTATCGCTTCCCTGCCCGTCTCCTCGTCGGCCTGGAAGTAGTGCATTATCACTCCAACATTCGCGGCGTCCTCTTCCCGCAGGATGCGCAGTGCGTCGGGATGGGACTCCCTGGAATGGAAGATGATGGGCAGGTCCAACTCTTTGGCCAACCGTATCTGGGCCCTGAACGCCTGCCGTTGAGTCTCTTGGTCAGGAGAAGTGGGCTGGTAGTCCAGCCCTGTCTCGCTGATGCACACCACTTTGTCGTTGGCGGAGGCCATGTCCCTCAAGGTCTGGTATGTGGCCTCGTCCACAGGACCTTCCAGGTCCATCGGGTGAATCCCGACGCCCGCGTAGAAGGATGCATGGGCATCGGCCAGGCGGATGCAAGCCCTGGACGATTCCACTGTGACACCCGCGCAGACGACCAGGTCCACGCCAGCTTTGGAGGCCCGGTCGAGTATCTCGGGGACCTCGTCAAAGGGATATTCGTCAAGATGGGTATGGGAGTCGCACAGCATGTAAGACCGCCTATGGGCGTATTTGTATAGTTACTTTATACTAAGGCTGACTCAAGGCACAAGGTTAGGCGTCATGTTTGTGGATTCCGTAGTTCGAATAGGAGTCCAGGCCAAACGGTTGGTGTGGGAGACGCCCGCCCGCATAGTCATTGGCGTCGGCGTAAGCGTGGGTCTGGGATGGCTCGCCGTCAAAGGCATGGACTGGGGTCTGGCCGCGGAACAGTTTGGGACGTTTCCCGCTGTCTGGGCGTTGATATCCCTCTCGATCTTCATAGCATCGTGCATCATCAAGGCTTACAGGTGGCACGTTCTTTTCCCAGAACGCGAGGTGTCGTTCCAGCGGCTGTTTCTGGTTCAGAACGCCGGTATAGGGTTAAACAACATGGCCCCCGTGCGGTGGGTCAGCGAGGCTGCTCAATTGGCCCTCCTGACCATGCGTTACCAGGTCAACGGTGGGGTGGCGCTGGCAACTCTCGCCATGGAGCGGGTGTTGGACATGGTCATCACGTCATCGATTTTGATGGCGGGCCTTATCCTGCTTCCCGGTGCATGGCAGTTCGCGCCATACGTGATCGGGGCTTTCGTGTTTGCGATGGGCGTTGTGCTGGTAATACCTCTGGCTGTGTGGTTGGGCCAGGCTGACGCAGTGGACAAGGTCCCGCTTCTAAGGACTTCGGTCAACGCGGTGGAGGCGTTGGCGAAGTCGAAGAGGACTTTGCTCTATTCTTCCCTTCTGACTGCGGGACATTGGGTTGTCCTGGGCCTGGCTGCGTGGGCGCTGTCCTACGGCATGGGGCTGGGAATATCGATGTTCGTGGCCACTGTCGCCATTCTGGGCACCCTCTACTTCGCTACGGCCCTGCCGGGGCTTCCAGCCGCCGCCGGCACTTTCGAGTTTGCTGTAGTGTACGTCCTCCGGGCTTTCGATGTGCCCCAGGAGCAGGCATTCAGCTACGCCATCGTTCTCCATGCCGTAGTTTTCCTTCCTCCCATAGTGGTGGCAGTTCCCTTCTTCTCAAAAATGTGGCTCAGTCCCTCCCGGAGGCGTTCGGCCAGCGATAACCGCCAACCGACCCCGTCCCTGGGAGGGACTGGGAGCTAACCTAAGAGTGGCGTCTTATTCGACCGTATCCTTGTGTGCAGCGCTGGTCTTACTGACGCTGTCGCAGGCGTGCTCATCCGATCCGACACGGACCTCTTCTCCAACTCATACTCCGGTTCCGGCATCCACTAACACGCCAACACCTCAGCCGACACCGACACCCATTCCCCGGCATACTCCCACGCTCACAATCGCCTCAACTGCGCCGCCGACTTCCGCTCCGACCCCCACTTCCGTGGTCTCTACACCCCCATCGGGACAACATGGCGGCAGCCTTACAAGCGTAGCTTTGGCGGACTTCCCCCACTTCGATGTTCAACAAGAGGGCCAGGAGACCTTGACTGCGCTGGGACCGGGCATCGTTTACAGCCGCCTGCTGAGGCTTAAGAGCGGCCCTCCAGACCTGGTTCCCCAGCCGAACCTGCTGCTGGAGTGCGATCTTTGCCAGGGGTGGGAAGTGGTGGAGGACAGCCCTCTTCAGTACAGATTTACCCTGCGAGAAGGTGTCCGGTGGCATGACATAGATCCCGTCGGCGGACGCGAACTGACGGCACAGGACGTGGTGTTCAGCTACGAACGACAGAAAGCAGAAGGCTTCGCCAACGCCTCCATCCTGCGAAACCTGGAATCGGTTGTAGCGGAAGATGACCGTACCCTGTCGATCACCGTAAACCCAGGGTTCCCCGACGCCGATTTTCTGGCTGCTCTCGCCGACGGCCACAGTAAAATCGTGGCCCCCGAGGCGGTCCGGCTGAATGGGGACCTGATAAATGGCCCGGTAATCGGGACAGGCCCCTGGATTTGGGGCAAAGAGGAATCGGTCAGCGGTGTGGCCTCGGTCTTCAACCGAAACCCCTACTACTTTGAAGAATCATTGCCCTTCCTGGACAGGTTGACCTTCATCGTCGTGAAGGACGGAGTGGATGTCCAACTGGCCGCCTTTTTGACCGGGCAGGTCCAGCTTCTGCGTGTTCCCGCCCAGGGCTGGGACCGGCTGCTGGAGTCCGGGGTGGAGTTCGGACAAGCCGTGTCGCGTCAAGCCGGTGCGGGCCTTATCCTTGCCATGAACCAGTCAAGGCCGCCGTTCGACGACGAGATGGCGAGGAAGGCCGTGTTGAAGGCGCTGGACCCCTGGAATTACGTGGACGACATCTGGAATGGCCAGGGGACCGTCAGCCTGGGAGTTCCCGTCGTCGAGTCCGATTGGCTGCTGGACCAGGAAGAGATGCGTGCCTGTTGTTTCGCGGACCCCTCAGGAGCCGAGGCCCTTCTGGATTCCCTAGACGTCTCTCTCCCTGTCCAATTCAATCTGACCGTCGCCGACTTCGGAGGCGTATTTCCCCAGCAGGCGGAGCGGCTGGAGGAGGACCTGAAAGAGGCGGGCCTGGAGCCTTCCGTTGAGCTCGTCGATCCAGAGGAATTCGCACACAGGGTCTTCCGACGGCGGGCCTACCAGATGGCTTTGGGTTTCATTCCTCCGTCGCCCACTCCCAACAGCTTCCTGTTCCCGCTGCTATATGGCGCAGAGGAACGAGACAACGTGCTGTCTCACGCAGACGCCGACTTGGACAGCATGATTCTTGAGCAGGCTGTGGAACGGGACTTTGCCAGGCGTGGGGAAATCCTACGGGCCATCCAGAGGCATTTGCTCGACGGGGCGTATATGTTCAGCCCCGTCACGGGAAGCATAGGAGCAGGTGAAGCATGGGTCTTCCATCCCAGTGTCCGGGGATTCCACCCCAACACCGCCCTCTCGGAATACTTCTTCTGGGCCGCTACGTGGCTTGGACCGTGACAGCCTGCAGGATAAGACATCTTGACATCAATATCGTACGGCGCCATGATGTCTACATGAGAACTACACTTACTCTAGACGATGATGTGGCCGACTCTTTGCGCGAGCAGGCTAAGCTCCTGAACAAGCCCTTCAAGCAAGTTGTGAACGAGGTTCTTCGGCGGGGATTGTCGCCCGGCACTAAGGAGGCCGTGAGGCCACCATTCAAGGTCACTCCGATTAGCAGCGGATTCCAGCCGGGAATCGATCCACTGAAGCTGAATCAACTTCTCGACCAGCTGGAAGTCGAGGATTTCGCCAAACGGCACGCCAAATGATTGTCCCGGACGTCAATCTATTGGTCTATGCTTATGATGCAGACTCCCCTTTTAACAACTCAGCCATACGGTGGTGGGAAGATTTGGTCAACGGCTCTGAGAGAGTCGGTGTGCCTTGGGTTGTATCCGTCGGGTTCATGCGGCTGATGACTCATCCCCAATTTTTGGCTCGTCCTGTGACCACGGCCAAAGTCGTTGACTGGGTGCAGGAATGGTTCCAGTTTCCTCATGTGACACCCGTGAATCCAGGCGCCGACCATTTGGTCCAGCTACAACGAAATCTCGTCGCCGCTGGGGTAGGCGGGAATCTTGTGACGGACTGCCACATCGCCGCCCTGGCGATAGAATACCAGGCGGAGGTCCACTCCAACGACACCGACTTCAGCCGCTTTCCAGGCCTTCGTTGGCGCAACCCTCTGTAATTAGGTCCATTGCCTAGCTGGCATCCTTAGCCCCCAGCCCTTTCCTCCAACCCCACCTCAAGCGCCTTCCAGCCCAGGAGGGCGCATTTGATTCGCACGGGAAACCGGCGCACGGCGCTGAGGGAGTGGAGGTCGCCGAGGCTCTGTAGCTCAGCGGCTGCGGCCTCGTCCCCGTCCATCATCCGGTCGAATGTCTTCCAGAGACCTAGAGCTTCTGAAGGGGTCAGGCCGGGCAATAGCTCTGTCATCATGGAGGCCGACGCCTGAGTGATAGAGCATCCTTCGCCGGTGAATGCGACTTCCGCTATGCGTCCGTCCTTAATGGACAGGTCCAGGACGACCCGGTCCCCGCATATAGGGTTGTATTCGTCGCTGGTTACGTCGGGAAAATCCAGGCGGCCGTTGTTGCGGGGACTCCTGTAGTGGTCCAGGATGACGTCCCTATAGAGGTCGTCCACCTCTTCAAATGGAAATTTCTGCAACGGGAATCCCTCACCCTAGCCCTCTCCCAAATGGAGAGGAGATTTCAGGAGCAGGTCATACAAAGGTCTTGATTAGGGATGTTGAAATACCGGGACGCCAGTTTCGGTCAAGCGGGCTATTCCGTCGAGGCGGTGTCGCCTGACCGTTGCAGAGCGTTCTGGAGTGTGTGCCAGGGCAAAGTCGCGCACTTCACGCGGGCGGGATACTCGGCGACTCCGGCCAGCATCTCCAGGTCGCCCACTTCATCGGCGTCGAAGTCTGCACCGGGTTCCCTTGTGACCATGTTGCGAAAGGCGTGAAAGAGGCGGCTTGCCTCTTCAACACTCTTGCCCCTTATGCACTCCGTCATCATCGATGCGGAGGCCCGTGATATGGCGCATCCGGAACATACGAACCCCACGTCGACAATGTTCTTCTGCGTCGAGCCGTCCATCTTCAGATAGAGGGTGAGCCGGTCCCCGCAAAGGGGGTTGAAACCGTCTGCGACGCTGTCGGCCTCTTCCAATTCGCCATAGTTCCGAGGCCGGTTATTGTGGTCTATGACTATGTCCTGGTATAGGTCCTGCAGGTCTGACACTAGCCGAAAACCTCTATCACTTTGTCTATGCCTCGCACCAGCAGGTCTATCTCTTCCTCGGTGTTGTAGAAAGCCAGGGACGCTCTTGCTGTGGCGGGAATCCCGAACCTCTCCATCAGAGGTTGCGTGCAGTGGTGCCCGGCTCGGATGGCTATGCCCTCGGAGTCCAGGATGGTGCCAATGTCGTGGGGGTGGACTCCGTCCATCACGAAGGAGAGAATGCTGGCCTTGTTTGCGGCGGTCCCGATGAGCCTGACACTGCTGACCTTGGACAGCCGTTCAGTGCCGTACTCCAGAAGGCCGTCCTCATGGGCCCTGGTGATGTCCATGCCCAGACCGGTGATGTAGTCGATGGCGGCGCCCAGGCCGATGACGCCGGCGATGTTGGGGGTGCCCGCCTCGAACTTGTAGGGCAGGTCGTTGTAGAAGGTCTTCTCGAAGCTCACCGACTTGATCATGTCACCCCCGCTCTGGTAGGGGGGCATCGACTCCAGCAGGTCCATCTTCCCGTACACAGCTCCGATTCCTGTGGGCCCGTAGACCTTGTGGCCGGAGAAGACGAAGAAGTCACAGTCCAGCTTCTGCACGTCGATGGGCATGTGGGGCGCCGACTGTGCGCCGTCCACCAGCACGGGAACCCCTCTGGCGTGCGCCATCTCTATAATCTGCTCCATCGGGTTTATGGTTCCCAGGGAGTTGGATATGTGGACCACCGACACCAGCTTGGTGCGGGGACTGAGCAGCTTTTCGTATTCATCCAGGAGCAACTCGCCATCGTCGTTGATGGGTATGACCTTCAGCGAGGCGCCCTTCTCCTGGCAGAGAATCTGCCACGGAACAATGTTGGAGTGGTGCTCCATGGCGCTGATGATCACCTCGTCCCCAGCTCCAATGTTCTGTCGTCCATAGGAACCGGCTACCAGGTTGATTCCCTCGGTGGCGCCCCGGACGAAGATAATCTGCCTGTCATCGGGAGCGTTGAGGAAGCGCCGGACCTTGCCTCGGGCATCCTCGTAGTCCTTGGTCGCCGCCTGGCTCAGGTAGTGCACTCCCCGGTGTATGTTGGAGTTCTCCTCGGTGTAGTAACGGTTCAGGGTGTCCAAAACTGCCTGGGGCTTTTGAGCAGTGGCCGCATTGTCCAGGTAAACCAACGGCTTGCCGTTGACCATAGTCTTGAGTATGGGGAAGTCCTCCCTGATTCGCGCCACGTCCAGTCTGGCCGTTCCCGATTGAGCCATCACACTGCCTCCAGACGTGAGTTTGCCAGGGCCCGCATAAAAGTGAAGTCCAAGAACTCCCTGACCGGTTCGACGGTCGCCGTGTCGATGATTTCTCTGGCGAAGCCGTGTATCAGCAGCCGGCTGGCTTCGTCCAGGTCCAGCCCACGGCTGCGCATGTAATGCACGGTGTCCTTGTCTATATTCCCGGCGGTGGCCCCGTGGGCGCAGGAGACGTCGTCAGCGTATATCAGCAACGCGGGCTTTGAGTCCACCTCCGCCTCCGGGGAGAGCACCAGGTTCTTGTCCGACTGTCGGGCGTCGGACTTCTGGGCGTCTTCTCGTACCAGCACGGTGCCTCCGAAAACCGCCCTGGACCGCCCGTCCAGTATGCCCTTGTAGTACAGGCGGCTGGTGGTGTGGGGCTTGGCGTGGTCTATGTTGACGTAGTTGTCCACGTGCTCCCCGTCGTTGGTCAAGTATAACCCCTTCAGATCGCAATAGGTCCCGGGGCCATCCAGCAAGACCGTCAGGTTCTGACGGTTCAGGGCGGAGCCTCTGGAGAAGGACTTGGACTCGAAGCTGCTGTCCCTGCTCATTTCCACATGGGTCGACCCAACGTGATACGGGTTCTGTCCCTCCGTCACCATTCTACAATGGTCTATGCGCGCCCCGTCCTGGAGTATAATTTCTGTCACCGTGTTGGTGAAGTGGCTTCCGGAGCTGCGGCTGACGCAGCTCTCTACGAGGTTCAGGGAGCTGTTGGCGGCTGCGATGGCAAGCGTCCTGGGATGAGAGACCACGGGTTCGGCTGCGTCTATGATATGGACCACGTGCACCGGACTTCCAGGGCTGGCGTCGGGCTGGGTGTATATGAAGGCGCCGTCCTGCGTAAAGGCGGTGTTCAGAGCGGTGAATGCGTCATCATCGGAAGAAGCGTATCTTGCCAGATGGTCTCTGGCCAAAGCCGCTTCCTTCCCTGAGCCGCGAACCGCGTCGGCCAGGTTGATGGCCGTAAGTCCACCGTCAGGCGTTGGGCTCGACAGATGCGGCGCGAACTGACCGTTGACGAACACCAGGTTGGTCCACTCATCTCTCCAGGGAACCGATGCTCTTACCTGCTTCGCGCTGATGGCTGGTGAGGGCTGTCCTGGGGAACGGCTGAACGTACCATTCGCTATGGCGGCTACGTTGGTGTACTTCCACTTTTCGTTGCCCCTGCGGGCCGTTGGAAAACCCGCCTCGGAGAAGCGTTCCCATGCAGCGTTGCGCAGCTCGGTCAGCCACTTAGGTTCGGCGTCCTGGCCAAGCGCTTGGAAGTCCGCCTCGTATTGTTCGTATCTTGTCAGCGTCTGAGTCATAGTTGGACGGTCTGTCGGGTGAGGCCAGAAATCTTTAGGTCATTCTAAACAAAGGGCACATTCGTGAATTTCACGGGACGTTGACCGGTGAGCGTCCTCTTCAGATTCGAACTTCTTCCCCTTAGGTTCCTTTGCTCAATACTTGGCGAAACTATACTGTACGGTATAAAGCGTGACTCTTGTGCTGTCAAAGTTGAGCCAGTGACCCAATTACAACCTCATGGTACGGGCGGTGATGATTACGAGTCAATGCAATATTGGACTACGTTGACACATAGGGCTGACCACTAGCCGCCAACCGCCTCTTCGGCGATCCAGTCATAGCCCTTCTCTTCCAACTCCAGGGCGAGTTCCTTGCCGCCGGAACGGGCGATGCGTCCGTCCATCAACACGTGTACGCTGTCCGGGGTTATGTAGTTCAGCAGGCGTTGGTAGTGGGTGACCAGAAGCGTCGCCTTGTCAGGAGAGTGCAACTGGTTGACGCCGGTCGCCACTATTCGGAGGGCGTCTATGTCCAGGCCCGAGTCAGTCTCGTCCAGAACGGCCAGTTTCGGATCCAACAAGGCCATCTGCAGAATCTCGTTTCGCTTCTTCTCTCCTCCGGAGAAGCCCTCGTTTACCGAACGCCGCGTCAACTCCGGGTCGATTTCCACGAGGTCCATCTTGTCCTTGAGCATTCTGTCGAATTCACGGATGGACAGTTGTGGGTCACCCCGATGCTCTCTGACGGCGTCGACCGCGGACTTAAGGAATTGCCAGGACCGAACTCCGGGCAACTCGACCGGGTACTGGAAGGCCAGGAAAACTCCCTCGCGGGCCCTCATTTCCGGCTCCATCGACATCAGGTCAACGGACTGGAAGCGTATTTCTCCGTGAGTCACCTCGAACCCTGGGCGGCCCGCCAGGGTGTTGGCGAGGGTGCTTTTGCCGGAACCGTTAGGTCCCATTATGGCATGGATCTCGCCTTCATTGATGCTCAGGTCTAAGCCCTTGAGGATCTCGGCGCCGTTGACCGATACGTGGAGGTCCTTGATTTCAAGGACAGGGACGGGATTTTTGCTCATTGCCTCTATGTTCCATCGCTCTCACCGTCCGTCCTCTGGCAGGACCGATCGGGATTACGCCTGGTTAGCCTACGGTCCCTTCAAGGCTTACCCGGAGCAATTGCGAAGCCTCGGCGGCGAACTCGAAGGGCAGTTCTTTGAAGATGCCCCGGCAGAAGCCGTTGACTATCATGTAGTTGGCCGCCTCCAGGTCGATGCCCCTCTGTTGGACGTAGAAGAGCTGGTCCTCGCTGACTCTGGACGTGGTGGCCTCGTGGGCAATGCTGGCCGTGGGGTTCTTCACCTCAATGTACGGGACTGTGTGGGCGCCACACTTGTCCCCAATCAACAGCGAGTCGCACTGGGTGAAGTTGCGGGCGTCTCTCGCCGTCGGTGCGATGCGTACAAGGCCCCGGTAGGTGTTCTGGGCTTTCCCTGCCGCTATGCCCTTGGCCACTATGGTCGACTTGGTGTTCTTGCCCAGGTGGACCATCTTGGTGCCCGTGTCTGCTTGTTGGTAGTTGTTCACCAATGCTACGGAGTAGAATTCTCCCACCGAGTTGTCGCCCTGCAGGATTACGCTGGGATACTTCCACGTGATGGCCGACCCGGTCTCCACCTGGGTCCAGGAAATCTTGGAGTTGGCCTCTGCGCACTTGCCCCTCTTGGTGACGAAGTTGTAGACGCCGCCTTTCCCCTCCTTGTCCCCTGGGAACCAGTTCTGCAATGTGGAGTACTTTATTTCGGCGCCCTCAAGGGCCACCAGCTCCACAACTGCGGCATGCAACTGGTGGGTCTTGCGGCTGGGCGCGGTGCATCCTTCCAGATAGCTTACGTAGCTGCCCTTGTCAGCTACTATTAGGGTCCTCTCGAACTGGCCGGAGTCCGCTTGGTTAATGCGGAAGTAGGTCATCAGCTCCAGTGGACAGCGCACTCCCGGTGGAATGTAGGCGAAGGAGCCGTCGCTGAACACAGCCGAGTTCAAGGAGGCGAAGAAGTTGTCGCTGTATGGCACCACCGAACCCAGATATTTCCTGACGAGTTCGGGGTGCTTTTGGATGGCCTCGGTAAAGGAGCAGAATATAACACCGTGCTTTTCGAGGGTTTCCTTGAAGGTCGTGGCCACCGAGACGCTGTCCAGGACGGCGTCCACGGCTACTCCAGCGAGCTTCTTCTGCTCCTCCAGCGGTATGCCCAGCTTGTCGAAAGCCTCCACCAGTTCAGGATCGACCTCGTCCAGGCTGCCCGGGGAGTCCCCCTTGGCGGCCGGAGCAGCGTAGTAGTGGATGTCCTGGTAGTCGATGGGCTTGTAGGAGACGTTGGCCCAGGTAGGCTCGCCTCTGTCCTGAGTCATCCAGTGGCGGAAGGCCCTGAGCCGCCATTCCAGCATCCACTCGGGTTCGTTCTTCTTGGCCGAGATGAACCGGACTATGTCTTCATTGAGGCCCTTGGGCGCCACGTCCGACTCGATGTCGATGGTGAAGCCCCACTTATAGTCCGACTCCTCAATGCCTTGTTCTCTTGATATGACCCTTTGGGTGACCATTCGGCTATAACATCCTCGCCAAGACGGATGATGTTTAATGCTTGGCTCTACATTGTATCACTATAGTCATGCCGCCCGTCAACGTATGGCTCTGGGCCTACAACGCAGCATTTTGAAAAGCCGGGTTGCTCGTGAGCCGGATTGCTCGTGAGAATGTGGTTTGTTTGGGAATGACCTCAGGTCGACGCGCATTTGGATTGACAGGGTTAACCGTCTAGGCTATGTTCAAGTACTCCTCATAGTCAACCGGAATCAAGAATCCCCCGGACCTTCAAGGGTCCCGGGGGATTTTCTTTTACCGAACAGGACCGGCTTGGCGACTCAGGCCCGATTTCGGTTTATCTAGCGGGCTTCAGCCAGCAGGTGGCCAACGTGGTGGTTCTCGGTGCAACCCTGTGACGTTTTTTCCAATTGTATCGTGACGTGGTTGATGCCGTAGTTCTCGTGCACCAAGTTTTGCATCTTCACGGTCAACTGGTCCAAGTCTCCTTCGTACGAGGGGTCCAACAGGATGTGAGCCGTGAAGGCCTCGCTGCCTGAGGTGATGGTCCAGACGTGCACGTCATGGATAACGGTGACGCCTTCCATCTCTTCAAGCTCGCTGCACAGCCTGTATACGTCGATATGCTTTGGCGTTCCTTCCAGCAGAACGTTCACGATGCTGGCTGTCAGCCTACGGGTGTTGTAGACGATAAGCAGCGCGATACCGACGCTGAGAATGGGGTCGGCGATGTGCCAACCAAAGCCCATAATCAGAGCCGCGGAAACGATGACTCCAACAGACCCCATAAGGTCGGCCAGGACATGTTGGAAGGCGCCCTCCACATTCAGGCTTTCGCCTGAGGACCGGTGGAGGATCCAGGCGGCGATCACGTTGACCATGAACCCGCCGATGCCCACCAGCAGCACAGGGAGCCCGTTGACCTCGACTTCCTCCACTGTAAACCGGTGGTAGGCTTCAAAGCCAATCCAGGCTGCGATAAGCCATAGCCCAAAGACGTTGGCCAGCGCAGCCAGTATCTCTGTCCGGTGATACCCGAAGGTGCGCTCAACGGAGGCCTCCTTCTGGGCTATCCACATGGCCACCAGCGCCATGGCTATAGCGGCTGCGTCAGTGAGCATGTGCCCGGCGTCGGCCAACAGAGCCAAGCTGCCTGACAGCACTCCGCCGACCACCTCAGCCACCATGTAGGTGCTTATCAGCACCAAGGCAAGAATCAGGCTGCGCTTGCTGGCGCCCCGCAAGTCGTGGGCATGATCGTGGTGACCGTGGCCAGCATGGTCATGGCCGGAGTGGTCATCGTGTCCGTGGCCAGCGTGATCATCATGAGCGTCGTGGTCATGCCCCGCGTGGTCGTCGTGGTCATGCCCCGCGTGGGCGTCGTGGTCGTGCCCCGCATGGGCGTCGTGGTCATGCCCCGCGTGGGCGTCGTGGTCATGGTCCGCATGGGCGTCGCGTGTCGTCAAATTAACTCGTTGGTCTTTCAATGATTCGACTTACCGACCAATGGACGGAGCCGCAAGGATATCAATTGCCTGAAAACCTCGCTGCCGTTCGACTATGACCCCCCAAAAAAGGAGCAACGGTTGAGCTATCGTCTAGTGGGCGTGGCCCGCATGTTCGTGCACGTGGTGCTCGTGCTCGTCGCACTCGTGCTCGGAGTGGACGTGCCCGGGCTCATCTCCGTGGTGCTCGTGGGTGTCGCACTCGTGGGGGTCGTGGTCGTGGGCTTCGGCGTGGTGCTCGTGGTCGTCGCATTCGTGCTCGGAGTGGATGTGGCCAGGCTCATCCCCATGATGCTCGTGTCCGTGACACTCATGTACGTCGTGTTTCTGCATGGGCTCTTCCTCCTACTAGTTAATGTATTTATGCTCCGGAGCCCTCCGGACGGCAATAGAAGAGCCTCATCTTGCCTTCTATCCCGATGTATTACTTCTAAACTAACGAAAACGACATGTCAAGATTTTTTGAGAGGAGGTATCGTTCACAGAATATGAACCGGATATCCTGTATCTTTCACCAGTATTTGGGCGATGCATTGAGACTCGTAGGGTAATTCATTGAGACTATGGGAATCTGCTGCTATAGAATAGGAGTTGCGGAAATCGTCGGCGACCTGGGACCATAGATTCGATTGTTACGGAGGCACACATATGCCGCAGCCCAGAGTATTTGTCACCAGGAATATAGGCCAGAAGGCTCTTGAGGTTATCGGAGCCGAAACGGACTTGGAGGTCTGGCCCCAAGAAGAGCCGCCGCCGCCTCAAGAGCTGAAGCAACGGTCAGCCAATGTCCAAGGCTTGGTGACGACCATATTGGACCGGGTAGACCGGAACTTGCTGGAGACATGTCCGCAGCTCAAAGTCGTCAGCCAGATGGCCGTGGGTGTGGACAACATAGATGTGGCTGCGCTGACATCGCGGGGCATACCGTTGGGCTACACTCCGGGAGTCCTGTCCAGGGCCACAGCGGACCTAGCGTTCGCCCTTCTTCTGGCTGCGGCCCGGCGTGTGGCGGAGACGGACCGGTGGGTGAGGCAAGGCGAGTGGAAGCTGGCCTTTCATCCCATGTGGTGGCTAGGCGCTGACGTAGGCGGGGCGATGATGGGGATCGTAGGGCTGGGCCAGATTGGCCTGGAGATGGCGAAACGGGCTAGGGGATTTGACATGAGGGTGTTGTACACGGCTCGGTTCCCCAAAACCGAAGCGGAGCGTCAATATGGTCTGGAGCACGCTGACATGACCACGCTGCTCCGGGAGTCGGATTTTGTATCCCTGCATGTCCCTCTCACCCCGGAAACCCGAGGCCTGATTGGAGCCAAAGAGCTTGCGGCCATGAAACCCACTGCGATTCTGGTCAACACGGCCCGGGGTCCGGTTGTCGACTCCAAAGCGTTGTATCAAGCCCTAAAGCAGGGAAGCATCGCTGCGGCGGGATTGGATGTCACAGACCCGGAGCCCATCCCTGCTGACGACCCTCTGCTCAGCCTGGACAACGTGGTCATCACTCCGCATATAGGAAGCTCGTCGACCGGGTCCAGAGAGGCTATGGGGATGCTGGCCGCCCGCAACCTGATTGCCGGGCTGAACGGCCAACCCCTGGTCCACTGCTTCAACCCCGAGGTGTATGAGGGCCCCCAATGACCCTACGCCGCAATTGTGCAGGATAATCAGGGCCTTTGCGTCATTGCGTCCCCGCGTCTTTGCTAGACCAAGTACAACCTGGCCGGTGTGAGCTTTCCGTTGACCGGATCGACGGATAGACCGAAGCCCTCTAGCGTGTATGCACCCAACAGGGGCGTCGAACCCTGATCTCCAAAGATGCATATTGTGGTCCGGGACTCTCCATTTATTTCAACCTGGACTTCGGCCAGTCGATATTCGGACTGACTTCCGTCGGCCAACTCGAAAACGCTGGTCCACTCAGGAGCGACGCCCAAAGCCGCAAGTTCAGGGCCAGGAATAAGTGTATACGTGCTGCCGGTGTCGACCAGCGCATCCAGCTCGATGTGTTCCGACCTGTCGTTAGCGCTAACGGTGATTGTGTGATGGAAAGTACCCATGGGAACCCTTCCAGTCCATTCTATCACCTCCAGTGCCAGAAGTGGCTCAGGGGGCCGTGGCCGTGGCCCACCTGACCCAGCGAGTCGGCGTGACGGATGGCCTCCGTGACGTACTCCTTGGCGCCGGCTATGGCCTCGGTCAGGGACTTTTCCCTGGCCAGCCCGGCTGCTATGGCTGATGCGAAGGTGCATCCTGTCCCGTGGGTGTTGCGAGTGTCGATGCGTTCTCCCGGGAACTCCGTAAAGTCCCGTCCGTCGTAGAGCAGGTCCACAGGCGGGCCGTCCAGATGCCCGCCCTTGACCACGACCGCTCTTGCGCCCATGCCGGTGATCTTCCGCGCCGCCTCACGGGCATCCGCCTCGGAGTTGATTTCCATGTCCGCGACCGTCTCAGCCTCGGGAATGTTCGGAGTGACTATCGTGGCCAAAGGGATGAGCCTCGTGCGAAGCGCGCTTACCGCGTCCTGCCTCAAAAGGCGGTCTCCGCTCTTGGCGACCATCACCGGGTCCACCACAAGCCGTTCGACGCTCCGCCGCGCCATCTCCTCTGACACTGCCTCGATGATTTCTGGTGATGAGAGCATTCCCGTTTTCACCGCGTCGGCGCCGATGTCCTCCAGGACAGAGTGAATCTGTGCCGTAATCAAGTCAACGGGTATCTCGTGTACTCCCGTCACTCCTACGGTGTTCTGGGCTGTGATGGCGGTGACTATCGATGTGCCGTATACACCAAAAGCGGCGAATGTCTTGAGGTCGGCCTGGATGCCGGCTCCGCCCCCGGAATCGGAGCCGGCAATTGTCATTGCCTTTGGTACGGAGGAGTGGTCTATTCCGGCCACGTCTCTCCTCTGTACGCCATCTCCCAAAACATGTACTCGTAGCGCAAAGCGCTGAGGAACAAAGACTTGAGCCTGGCGGGGTGCCCCACTGCGGAGCTGTCGAGTGTTTCGCGCATCCAGGACACGAAGTTGTCCAGTTCCCTGGCCGCGTGGAGGTCTATCCAGGTCTGGTAATACTTGTTGCCCGGCTTTGCGCCCTGGGACTCCAGACGCTTGCCCCACTCAAGGTAGGGCCACTCGATGCCCAGGAGCACGGTGATTATGTCGTGGAAGGAGCCTTCATAGGCGATGCGTCTCAAAAACCCGCCGTAAGCCATCGTGGTAGGCAGCGGCCGGAGATACTTCACCTGCTCCTCGGAAAGGCCGCGTTGTCGGAAGTACTCTTGGAACAGGCCTTCCTCGCCCCCAAGGGCCAGGTGGATAAACGACGCCAACGGGCGGGCATGGGCAAAATCCGGCGCCTTGATAACCCCGGCGGCCATGAGGGCTACCCAGTCCTTGAGAAATATGTGGTCCTGCCTGAAATATACGTCGAAGACGTCTTCCGGCAGGCTGCCGTCCCCCAACTCATCTACGAATGGATGGTTGACTGTTTTGGCCCAAAGGTCGCCGACGCTCTCTTTTAGCTCGTCGCTAAGGCTCATGTCCGCTCTCCGATGCTACCGGTTCTCGACGAACTGGTTGGTGTGGGCCTTTCCGGCGTCAAGGGGCTGTTCCAGCAGGCCGTTTTCCAGCATCCACGTCGCGAAGTCCTGCCACTTCTCGGGGGTCTGCCAACCCACGGGGTCGGCGCCCTTCCAGAGGGGCGCTATGACCTTGATGCCCGGCCGCTCAATGGCCGCGTCCACTTCGTCGCCGGTGGAATCTAGAAGCAGTTCGACGGCCGCTTCAGGGTCGTCGGCAGCCTCGTCGTAGCCTTTGACCATGGCCCGGACGAACTTTTGCACTAAGTCGGACTTGTCGGCCAGAGTCTCTTCACTGACGACCACAACCAGCTCGTAGTAGTCGGGAACTCCCCACTCGTTCATCTTCAGCACTGTGACGGGGTAACCCTGGTTTTCCATGAGTATGGACTCGTGGCTGAAATAGCAGCCTACACATGCGTCCACGTTCCCTGAAATAAGGGCTTCTGCCAGGTTGAAGCCCACGTTGACCAGCTCCACCTCTGCCAGGCCGCCTTCTACGCCGTCGTGCTTGAGCATGGTGTCGAGCAGGGGCTCGTTGGTGGGGATGCCGGGATATCCGATCCGCCGGCCCTTCAAGTCCCTGGGTCGGGTGATTCCTGAAGCGGTAAGCACCTGCACGGAGTTCAAGGGATGCTGCACGAGCCCAATTACCGAGACCACGGGAACACCCTGGGCGCGGGCCAGCAGCACGTCGGGTTGGTAGTTGATGCCGAAATCGTCGGCGCCCGCCGCAACGGTCTGGTTGACGGTGGACGGGTCGGAGGGGGTGTACATGTCCACTTCGAGACCTTCGTCGGCAAAGTAGCCCTTTTCCTGTGCTATGTACAGCCCGGCATGGTTTGCGTTGGGGTACCAGTCCAGAGCAAGCCTGACTTTGATTAGTTCAGGAACAGGGGTGGAGGTAGGGTCGGGAACAGGGGTGGAAGTAGGGTCGGGTTTTGGAGTAGGCGTCGGTGTTGGATCCTCGCCGCAGGCTGCAATCAGGAAGGTCAAGGCAAAAAGGGCCGCCAACAGCGGAAGAAGGGTACGGAATTTCATCAAGTGCACTGTTCGTCTCCTCGTGTCTTTATTTCGGGTCCTGGAGTTCTCACCTGTTTTGGTCATGACGCCAGGGCAGCGCCAACCGTTCTATTCCTCTCGCCAGCAGGAAAAGCCCTATTCCCATGGCGCTTAGCAGGAATATGGATGCGTAGACCCTGTCGCTGAGAAACTGGGACTTGGACCGGAGGGCCAAGTAGCCCAGACCCTCGCTGGACCCCACCCACTCTCCCACGACAGCCCCGATCACCGCCACCGTCACTCCTATTCGGACTCCGGTGAAGACCGAGGGGAGGCTGCCCGGCGCCTGCACTTTTCGGAATATCTGCCAGCGGCTGGCGCCCATGGACCGCAGCAGGTTCACCATGCTGGGGCTGGCTGAGCTCAGCCCGTCGACGGTGTTCACCACTATGGGGAAGAAGGAGATGAGGGCCACCACTATCACCTTGTGCTGCATCCCGTAGCCCACCCAGATAAGGAGCAGCGGAGCTACCACTATCCACGGGATGGTGGCCGATGCCACCACCGGGGGATACAACACCAGACGCAGGGTGCGGGACCAGGTTATCAGCGAAGCGGTGACGACTCCGGCTCCAAAAGCTATGCCAAACCCCACCAGCACCTCCTTGAAGGTTATCCAGGTGTGGCCTGCCAGCAGTCCCCGGCTCTCCCAAAGCTCCCGCCCTATTCCTGATGGGGCAGGGGCCTTCCATCCAGGGATGTCCCTTAGAGAGATTGCCGCTTCCCATGCGCCAAGCACGGCCGCAATGAGCAGGGCCGCAACCGCCCATCTGATGAGGTCGGGGTTAACCGCGGGCTTCCTGCGACCGGCGGCCCCCAGGCGTTCGCCAACTGATGGCACGCTTCCGTCCTCTGTCATGGCCACAGCCCATCTCCGTGGGACCCAGTTGAAGCCGCATGCTCCGTGTGGAGGTCCGCGATGATGTTCCGCCTCAGGGCGATGAACTGCTCGTCGCTGATCATGTCGTACCGACGGGGCCTCGGCAGGTCTACGTTGACAACGGTCTTCACCTGGGCTGGCCGCGACGTGAGAAGGTATATGCGGTCGGAAAGAAGCAGGGCTTCCTCAATGTCGTGGGTGACCAGCAGGATGGTCTTGTTGAGAGAGTCCCACAGCTCCATCAGCCACTGCTGCATCTGGGACCTCGTGAGGGCGTCCAGAGCGCCCAGGGGTTCGTCCAGCAGGATAATGTCCCGTTCCATCAGCACAGTCCTAAGCAGCGAAGCCCTTTGCCGCATCCCGCCGGACAGGGCATGGGGCCACTGCTTCTCGTATCCCGCAAGGCCGAAGGCATCGAAATGGCTCAGGGCTCGGGACCGAGCCTCTCTACGGGAAACTCCTTGCACTTCCAGACCGAGGATGGTGTTGTCCAGGACGGTCCGCCAGGGCATGAGAAGGTCATCCTGGTGCATGTATCCGGCCAGTCCCAAGCGGTTGTCCGAGGCTGCCCCGTCCACGTAAACGGCTCCGGACTCTGGCTCCTGAAGTCCGGCGATGACGTTGAGCAGAGTGCTCTTGCCGCATCCTGAGGGTCCTATGACGCTGACAAGTTCACCGTCAGAGACATGGAGGTCGATCCCGTCCAGCACAGGTGTGGGGGCGCCATCTGTCAAGAACGAGTGGCGTATCCCGCTGAGCCGGAGTTTGGTCGTATCGGTTGTCGTGCTCAAAAGAATCAGGCCGCCTTCTTTAGGAACGGCGGCCTGACAATGACTGGTAACGGAAAGCCCCATTCCCTACGCTGGCATTACCCAGATCAGGTTCGCAAGGGTCGGCGGCATTCTCGGTCGCCCTCTCAGCCTGGCAATTCCAAGCTCCCCTACGGCCTAGGTCAATTTAATTTGACGCGGATTATATCTGGCCCCGATAGCTGCTGTCAACGCGGAGTAGCGGCCCAATACATTATCATACGCTATGAGGGACACCGGAAATTTGGGGGTGTCAACCCTCAAGATGCTCCGTCGGTGTCAGTCCGTTAGGCGGGCTGGTAACGCTCGACATTGATTTCGTCTGAACGGGCGCGCATGTCGGAAGCGTCGTGCCACGCCTGCATCCTCAGCAGCATATCCATGCTTACGCCGAAGGCCTTTTCGATTCGTAGGGCCATCTCCGGTGACAGCGCCGATTTACAGTGCAGCAGGTCTGAGAGTGTCGCCCGGCGGACTCTCAGGATCTCGGCTGCTTTGGTCACATTTAGTCCCAGTTCTTCGATAATCTCCGTGCGTATGAAGTCACCCGGATGTGAAGGTGTCATGTTCATGTTGCGAAGCGTACGGTAACACCGTTCATATCGCAAGTCCTTTGTTAACTGAGCGGCGTTGCTCGAACGTCGTTCAATCGCTGACATGCATGGGCCGACGGGTCCTATCCGTCCCACCCAGTTGCCCCAGGGCATGCATCCCGCAGAAAGCACTGGGGGCAGGCGGGGCTGGGTTTGCATAGCTCCTTGGCGTGACGGTCGAACAGGGCGTGGTACTCGTTGTAGAGGCGGGTGTCGCGGGGCAGGTTGTCGTGGAACATGCGTTGATAGGCATCGTACGTTGGTTTGTCAGGATGAATGCCCCAACGTTCCAGGACCCGTATGGTGTAGGAGTCGATGACGAAGTAGGGCTGCTCCGCCGCGTAGAGCATGATGTCGTCGGCCGTCTCCGGGCCGATGCCGTGAATAGAAAGAAGCTCATGGCGCAGCGTTTCCGGCTCCTGGGCTAGCATGGCCTCGAGACTTCCGTCGTGGGCGTCCCAGAGACGTTGAATGAACGCCTTGAGCCGCCTCGTCTTCTGGTTGAAAGCCCCCGATGGCCTTATCAGCAGGGCCAACTTGTCGGTGGGAATGTCGCGCAAAGCCTGCGCGGACATGCAGCCGGCGCTTTTCAGGTTGTCCAACGCCCTTTCCACATTCCGCCAGGAAGTGAACTGGGTCAGGATGGCTCCCACAATGGTTTCCAACGGGCCGTCGCCGGGCCACCAGCCCTGAGATCCGTAGTGGTCATACAGCTTCTGGTAATAGTCCATCAGCGTGTCGCCTGTGGACGTGGAGCCAGTGGGGTCAACCATAGAGCGAATCTCCTGACGGGGGGTTCACCAGGAACCTTGGCTTGACTGACGGTCGTAACCGGCTAGTGTCTTTACAATCCCTTAACCCGTTTCGGTATATACTTTCTGAGCATATCCGATAGACCGAATTCATAGGCGCCTCCGATGCGCCTCTCTAAGAATAAGACGGAGACAACTCCTGAAGTTTACTCCAAACATGCCCGGCCCGGTGAGTAGGGTGCGGCTCCCTTGGTGGAGCCGTACGAGCCGTACTCTGGCACTGTCATTGGCTGTTTTTGCCGCGATTTTTTTAGTCGGCTGTGAGGCAAGCCGGACTCCGACCGCAGCGCCAACCCCAACCCCCGAGTCCCCGAGGCCAACCCCTACTGTAACGGACACTCCGACACTGGCGTCGACCGATGGGCCGACGCCCACCGCGCTGCCGTCTCCGGATGCCTTGACGCCACCCACTCAGGGACCCAGCCCAGAGCCGACCATGGTCGCGCCGTCGACCGGCGCCTTCCCAATTCCCCCGGAACGCGACATGTATGAGCTGGCCCGGTCGTTGTTCAAGATTGACGGCGAAATTTCCAGGGTGGTCAACCCAGAGCCAGTGACCCTGCAGCAGGGACGAACGGACTCCTTCTGGCTTGTCGACGTCATATCAAAAAAGGTGTTCAGCATAGGCGCCACACTGCGGCTGGTGTCCGACCACGCCTACTGGTACGTGGAGAACGGCCTGGGTGTGTCCGATGACGCTGTGGAGCGAGCGGCGAGAGAGTTCGAGGAGTCAACCTACCCGAAAATCACGTCCGCGTTTGGGACCGAGTGGGTCCCCGGGGTGGACAACGATGTCAGAATGACAATTCTCACCGCCGACATCCCCGGGCTGGGCGGCTACTTCAGTTCGATGGACGAATACCCGACGTTGGTGCACCAGTTCAGCAACCAGAGGGAAATGGTGTATATCTCCGGCTCCATCCCGGTTGGTTCCAGGGGACACTCAGGGATACTGGCCCACGAGTTGCACCACGCCGTCCTGTGGAACGCAGACCCTTCGGAGGAGACCTGGGTCGCCGAGGGGTTGGCAGAGTACGCCGCCCACGAAGCTGGTTTTCATACCGGGCATCAGCCGGCTCTTCTAGGCAACCCCACAGCC
>DAOUJI010000057.1:0-7283 GCA_034422875.1 Dehalococcoidia bacterium
CATGACCTTGACCAGCGCCCTCCACTCCTCATCGGTGTGACAAACGATGGCGCACCAGTCATTGTGGTCATCGCCTTTGGTCTGGTAGCCGTTGTGAGGAGCCACCACCGGCCCCCGGTAGTTGGGGGCCAGGGGAGTGCCCGGCCAGATTGCCCGGTTGCCGGGCGGGAAGCCCGGCCGGCGCGCAGGACGCTCGTTGATGGTGCGGTCCAGGAACGCCGCTCCGGTCTGAGTGGCGCCAATCATCATCTGGGCCATGTCGACGTGCTGTCCCTGGCCTGTCTTGTTGCGGTGGTGCAAGGCCGTCAAAACACTGTTGCAGGCGTAGATTCCCGCAGTGTCGTCCATGTAGGAGTAGCCGAATCCGGCGGGGATCATGCCTGGCTTGCCCACCAGGTAAGTCAGGCCGGAGAGGGACTGAGTTGACTGGCCCACCAGCATGTAGTCCCTTTGCGGGCCCGTGTGGCCGAATCCGCCCATAGACACGTAGACAATGCCGGGGTTGATTTCCCGCATCTGCTCATAGCCCAAACCCCATCGCGTCATCACCGTGGCCGTGAAGTTCTCCACCACCACGTCGGAGGCTTCGATGAGCCGCTTGACCAGCGGGAAGCCTTTTTCGCTGCGTACGTTTATGGTGATGCTGAGCTTGCCAGCGTTGCCGTCCACGTTGGATGCGCTATTGTTGGGGTCAACAATCGGCTTGCCGTCGGCTCCGGGCGCGATGCCCCGCTGACCGGGGTTGAAGGTCCACTGGACTTTCAGCACCTCGGCGCCCAGGGCCGCCAGCCATCGGGTGCCCCAGGGGCCGGACCGCAGCCATGTGAAGTCCAAAACTCTGATTCCGTCTAAGGAAGCTGGTAAACTCACGAGAACACCTCTCGAAGGGAATACGGCGAGCGTGACACAGCACACCCGCCCCTCCCTAGGCTGCGGTGATTATAGGTTGACGCCGAATTAGGGTCAAGAACTTCCGGCGGTGCGCGGCTTGCCGCACCGCGTCGTCGGTGTTCTCCGGTCCCAGGGGACGCTATTCCTTCTCAAGATTTAGGTTTCTTATTGGTCCCCCCAGACGGATGCAACCGTATCTAAGCCTGCTCTCATTCCACTCTCTGTCTCTAGCAGCGTTCTTTTTCATATCAAACGGAGCAGGAGTAAAGCTCAGATAATAACTAGATGGAACTCCTGGAATAGACTGAAGCACGGAGTCGATGTCAGGAGGGTCTTTCAAGAATCCATCTATGGACTCCTGTTGGGTTTGCAAGGAGATTAGAGGATGGACGGTACAGGCCTTGGTCTTTGGCGTATCGATATAACGCACCCTGTGTCCACCGACAACGTCAGGAATGTTCGCCACCCAGCGGTCGTCGTAGTTGACGTCAAGCACCGGAGACGATTGACGTCTCGGCTCCTCCTCTGGACTCTGGCCCAGCGTCTGATTCGACCCTGGAGCGACAAACACCAGGACAAAAAGCGCGATAAGAACAAAGCCAGTTGCCGCCGTTTTCACAAGTCATAACCCATCTGAACTAAGGTTGCGGTGGCACACAGCGGGCGGCGGTGGACGGCGCGGCGGCGCACCGCGTCGTCGGTGTTCCAAGGCCACTCAGCCACCCCCCGGCAACCTAGCTTATCTTGACTTGAAAGCCCCGCGCAGGTACACTCCCTATGTCGCCGCAGGGGACAGGGATTGCCTATTCAGCCCTTAAGAAACGGCGTAAACCAGAAGATTCAGGCACCCCGAACAAGTCAATGAGCGCAAAGGCCTGGAGGCCGCTTACAAAGGAGGCCTAATGGCGGACCCGGAAATCGCCCAAATGGCGCACCTGATGCGGAGGGCCGGCTTCGGAGCGACCCGCGACGAGCTGGAGAGGCGCGTTGCCGTTGGCTACGAGGCCACGGTCGAGGAACTCCTGGACCCGGACGGTCACGGGGTTCCTGAAATCGACGTGGACATGCTCTTCCGGACCTTTCCCTACATCGAGAGCGGAGTAGGCCCGCCGTCGGCCAGCAACCGCCATATGTTCTACCTGTGCAACAACCCGCGGCCCCTTCAGGAGAAGGTGGCGCTTCTCTGGCACATGGTGTTCGCGACAGGCAACGCCAAGCTGGACAACCCCAACGAAATGGCCCGCCAGATTAACATGTTCCGGGAGCTTGGCCTGGGCAGCTTCCAGACGCTGCTGCTGGAACTGGCGAAGAACCCGGCCATGATTTACTGGCTGGACAACAACTACAACCACAAGGACCAGCCCAACGAGAACTGGGGACGTGAGCTTTTGGAGCTCTTCGCCATGGGCCAGGGCAACTACACCGAGCAGGACGTATTCGAGTGCGCCAGGGCCTTCACCGGCTGGACTCTTAAGCCCAAGCCTCCCACCGGAGGCATCGGAGGTCGCTACCAGTGGTACTTCCGGTACGATCCGGACGACCACGACGACGGAGAGAAGGTGTTCCTGGGACACAAGGGGCGGTTTAACGGCGATGACGTGATAGCCATCGTAGTGCGCCAGCCGGCCACGGCCCGCTTCATAGCCAGGCACATCTACAACTTCTTCGTGGCCGACGAGGTGCAGGTGCCCGCGTGGCTCCACACCCCTCCTAAAGACCCGGTGGCGGTGAACATAATCGCCGACGCCTTCGTCTCTTCCGGCTACAACGTCGGCGACACATTGCGTGTGGTCTTCAACTCGGACTTCTTCAAAGAGTCTGCCTTCCAGAGGGTCAAGAGCCCGGCGGAGGTCATAGCTGGGACCATGCGGTTGGTGGGAGACTTTGTGTACCCCAGGCCCGGCCTGGAGCAGGCGGGGCTGGAGTCTTCCTACATGGGTCAGTTCCTGTGCGACCCGCCCAGCGTGGAAGGGTGGCACTACGGCGCCGAGTGGATAGACAGCGGCGCGTTGGTGAAACGGATCAACTTCTGCGCCGATGCCGTGTCCAACATTGAGTACCCGGGCATACGGGACATCGTCCAGCGGGTTGAGGCCATGGGGCCGATCTCACCCGAAGAGTTCGTGGACAACTGCCTGGACCTGATAGGACCGGTGGAGGTCGGTGAGGCCACCCGGAACGAGCTACTGGTCATGGCGGAGCACGAAGGGGCCCTGAATTGGGATTCGGAGGAAGCCAGCAGCGTCTCGGCCCAGAGAGTCGGAGACATGCTGGCGCTGATAGCTTCCACCAGGGAGTATCAATTCGGTTAGACCTCGGCGTACTTGGCCGGAACCATTCGGCCCAACGCCCTTGACAGACGAAGGAGGCGGCAATGGCGGACCAGGATATCGCCCTTATGGCGCATCTGATGCGGAGGGCCGGCTTCGGGGAGACCCGCGACGAGTTGGAGCGACGGGTGGCCCTGGGCTACGAAGCTACCGTGGAGGAGCTTCTGGACCCGGCGGGCCACGGCGTACCCGAAATCGACGTGGACATGCTCTTCCGGACCTTTCCCTACATAGAGAGCGGCACAGGGCCGCCCTCGGCCAGCAACCGCCACATGTTCTACCTGTGCAACAATCCGAGGCCGCTTGAAGAGAAAGTCGCTCTCTTGTGGCACATGGTGTTCGCCACAGGCAACGCCAAGCTCAACAACCCCAACGAGTTGGCGCGCCAGATGAACATGTTCCGGGAGCTTGGCCTGGGCAGCTTCCGAACGTTGCTGCTGGAACTGGCCAAGAACCCGGCCATGATCTACTGGCTGGACAACAATGAGAACCACAAGGACCAGCCAAACGAGAACTGGGGCCGGGAGCTTCTGGAACTGTTCTCCATGGGACAGGGCAACTACACCGAGCAGGACGTGTTCGAATGTTCCAGGGCATTCACCGGCTGGACTTTGAAGCCCAAGCCGCCTTCCGGCATCGGCGGACGGTATATGTGGTACTTCAAATACGACCCGGACGACCACGACGACGGCGAAAAGGTGTTCCTGGGCCAAAAGGGCCGCTTCAACGGCGATGACGTCATCGACATAATTGTGCGGCAGCCGGCCACGGCGCGGTTCATATCCCGCCACCTCTACAACTTCTTCGTTGCCGACGAGGTCCAGGTGCCCGCATGGTTGCACACCCCGCCGCGAGACCCGGTGGCGGTGAACATCATCGCCGACGCTTTCGTTTCGTCCGGCTACATGATCAAGGATACACTGCGTGTCCTCTTCAACTCCGACTTCTTCAAAGAGTCGGCCTTCCAGAGGGTCAAAAGCCCAGCCGAGGTGATCGCTGGCACCATGAGGTTGGTCGGAGACATGGCATACCCCCGGCCCGGCCTGGAGCAGGCAGGACTGGAAGCCTCGTACATGGGGCAGTTCCTGTGCGACCCGCCCAGCGTCGAAGGCTGGCACTACGGCGCCGAATGGATAGACAGCGGAGCGCTGGTGAAGCGCATCAACTTCTGCGCCGACGCCGTCGCCAACATCGAGTACCCGGGCATCCAGGCCATTGTGGAGAGGGTCGAAGCTATGGGGACCATCTCACCAGAGAAGCTGGTTGAAAGCTGTCTGGACCTGATTGGCCCGGTGGAAGTCGAAGAAGCGACACGGAACGAGCTTCTGGTTATGGCGGAGCACGAAGGGGACCTGAAATGGGACACGGAGGAGGCCAGAGGCTCCTCGGCCCAGAGGGTCGGTGACATGCTGGCACTTATAGCCTCCACAAGAGAGTACCAGTTCGGCTAGAGAATAGCCAGGTCCATTCACACTTCCAAGCAGACGGGGTTAGCGTCTAACATAGGCCAAAGGGGGATAAAACATGGAGTCCCAGTATATTGATGGCCGGGTATTCAACTACTACAACTGCCTTGGTGGCACGGCCCTGGCGGGTAAAGGGTTCTTCTTCCCGTCGGACTTTGCGCTTGGCTCCAACGGAAGCCTATACGTGCTGAACAAGGCGATTGAGTTCAACCCATCTATGGGGATATGCAAGGTGACCAGGGACCATGAGTTCGTCTGGGAAGACCGGGGGCTGAACTACATCATGCACAGAGGGCCCCTGCCCGCGGCCGTAGGGTTGGACAGCCAGGAAAACGTATACATCGCCGACGAGTTCACCAATCAGATTTACGTGTACGACTCCGAAGGCAACACGCTGGACAACTGGCGTCCCGGCGCCAACCCGGCAGCCAACGGGGTTTCCACCCGGACGCTGGTCCACAGGTCTCCAATGAGCCGCCTGCTTCAGCACGAATATTCCAACAAGGAAGGCGTGTCCTTCGACCTGTACCTACGGAAGGTGGGAGCGCGGGACAGCTCTGGAGACGGCGAGTTGAACGGTCCGATGGGCATCTACTTCGACGACGACGACAACATGTTCATCTCGGACAGCTTCAACCACCGCATCCAGGTGTTCACAAAGGACGGCACGTTCATACGCAAGTTCGGCGAGTATGGAGACGGTGACGGCCAATTCAACCTGCCCTGGGGCCTGGACATGGACAAAGACGGGTGCATCTACGTGGCCGACTGGAAGAACAGCCGGGTGCAGAAGTTCTCCAACGAAGGCAAGTATATGGCCACGTTTGGAGGCCCGGGGTCCGGTGAAGGAGAGTTGACCAAGCCGTCCAGCGTCGCAGTGGACGACGACGGCGACGTGTACGTGGCGGACTGGGGCGCCAACCGCGTCAGGATATACGACTCCGAGGGGACACACCTCCTCACCCTGGCAGGCGACGCCGAACAGCTGCCCCCATGGCAGCAGGACAGGGTGGACTCCAACCTGGACACCAAGCGGGCGCGTATGAGGGCAGACCTGTCCACCGAAAAGATCCTCAAGCGGCCCATATCCATCCGCTTGGACGATGAAGGTCAAATCTTGGTCCTGGAGGCCGTGGCCAACCGGATTCAGGTCTACGCCAAAGAGCGAGACTGGGTAGACCCCCCGTTCAACTTGTAGGGAGGGTCTCCGACCTGAGGTCAAGAGTTACGGAAGCCCTGGGCAGTCCGGCCGGGGCTTCCGCCGTTTTATAGCTCTTCAACTGCCCTGGACCCACAAGTGGCGTTGAGGAGTTGACGATGTTTCTTGAATCCGTCCGCTGAGACGCCCAACTCTACCTGGAGAGGAGACGCCAGTGCAGATAGGAACTTCCTTGCCAATCACCGAGTTCGGCCCCGACCTCAACGCGGTCAGGGATTTCGCACAGGCCGCTGACGACATGGGGTACAAGGTCCTGAGCATGTTGGACCACGTGCTCGGAGCCGACCCCCAATACCACCCGGAAGTGGACAACTTCTACTACACCCATGAGAGCTATATCCACGAGCCTTTCACCCTTATGGGGTATCTTGCCGCCATAACCAACAACGTCACGATGGGCACCAGCATCATGATTCTGGCCCAGCGCCAGACCGCCCTGGTCGCCAAGCAGGCGGCGGAAGTGGACGTGCTCAGCCGAGGCAGGATCCGGTTGGGTATAGGCGTCGGCTGGAACCCGGTGGAGTACGAAGCTTTGGGCGAGGACTTCCACACACGGGGCAGGAAGTTCGAGGAACAAATCGAGGTCCTGCGTCTGCTGTGGACTCAGGAAAAAGTGAACTACGAAGGCCGATTCCACACAATTACCGAGGCCGGCATCAACCCGCTGCCGGTCCAAAGGCCCATACCTTTGTGGATAGGCCAAGGAAACCCCCACAATCCTGTCCCCAGGGAGCACATCCTGCGACGGATCGGACGAATGGCCGACGGCATGTTCCCCCTGTTCCCCCCTGACGACGCTGGACGCGAGGTCATCGACCGCGTCAAAGGGTATGCCAGTGAGGCCGGACGGGACCCGGACGCTTTAGGCGTACAAGGACGTGTGACCATGGCCCGTGGGTCCAACGCCGAGGACTGGATAGCCTCCATGAAGCAATGGGAAGGCGTCGGAGCCACTCACATATCCGTTGGGACCGGTGGGTTGGGATTCGAGTCGCCCCAGGAACACATCGACGCCATCCGACGCTTCAAAGAGGAAGTGGGGCTGGACTAACGTACGCCGCCCCTTACCATGTCCTTGACTGCTGGCGGGCCAGCGGTCAAGGGTCAGCCAGCGTCCACCACCCTGTCATTACTATGAAAATAGATAGTGACTGTCCCTTGTTCCCTGGCAGAAGCCAGTCGGATGACGAGTATGGAACCCTATTCGTCATTCCTGCGCAGGCAGGAATCCAGGAGCCGCCTTTCCTCATTGCGCTGTTCCCTAGACTCCCTAGACTCACAAACGAAGTGCAACACCTTGTTAAGGTGTTGTCATGGGAAAAAGATATAGGCATGTCACCATTGAAGGAAGGTGTGAAATTGCCCGACTACAAGCCT
>DAOUJI010000058.1:0-7335 GCA_034422875.1 Dehalococcoidia bacterium
CTGAAGACCTATCCCCCGCCAATCTGGACCGCATAAACGCCAACCCTGACTACGTGAAGGCCCGGAAGAGGGCAGACCGCTCCATCGAGTGGAAGCTCTGGATGCCGTGCGCCGTAAACGTGGACGACGACGGGAACATCATCATTCTGGAGAACCGGACGGGCCGGCTGCAGGTGTACATCAAGGAGAACGACTGGGTGGACCCCCAGTACAACCTCTAGAGGCAGCCGACTCAGACGTATTCCAAGCATCCGGCGGATTAGAAAGTCAGATAAGATTGACTCAAGTGAGACACTTAGAGTAATATCTGCCCGTTCCTATCTTGGGAGGGATAACTGCGGTCTAAACTTGGATCGACCGCAGCTATAGCTAGGAGGCGCACAAGATGAACGTCTTGAAGGTTCTCAGATCTAACTGGATACTCACCGTGCCGCTCATGTTGGTCCTGGCGACAGCAGTCGCTTGTGGCGGTGAAGAGGCCGCCACTCCGACGCCGCAGCCCACGCCGACTCCGGTTGACTTCGGCGCTCTGACTCAAGAGATACGTGGCATCGTGGATGAAGGGATTCAAGGAATAGAGGGGCTGTCTGCCAGCGATGTCGAATCAATCGTTGACTCGGCTATAGCAGCCATTCCCGAGGGGCTGTCCGCCGACGACGCGCAGACCATAGTCGAATCGGCCATTGCGGCCATTCCGGAGGGGCTGTCGGCAGCGGAAGTGCAGGCCATAGTCGCCACGGCTATTGCGGCCATTCCTGAGGGGTTGTCTGCCGAGGACGTGCAGGCTATCGTCGCTCAGGCCATCTCCGAGATTCCCGAGGGGCTGACTGTCAGCCAGATGGAACAGGCAATCAGGTCCGCCGTCGATGAAGGCGTACAGCAAGCGATCTCTGAGGCTGTAGCCCAGATTCCCCCGACGGCAACTCCGTTGCCCGCGTCGATGTTGATGGGCATTCTGCCCGACCAGGGCGTCCTGCCTCTTCACGCGTTCATCGCGCCCCGCTTGGACATGCCCCACATCAACGGCATTGTGACCGTCTCACACTCGGCTCCATCGTACAACTCCCTTACTGAAATCAACCCCGAGACGGCCGTGCGCAACGTGGTCCGTTGCGATTTGTGCGAAAGCTGGAGCGTGGCCGATGACGGAGTGACTTACACTTTCAACCTCCACGAGGGAGCAGTGTGGCACGACGGAGAGGCCGTCACCGCCGAGGACGTAGTTTTGAGCCTCGAACTCATCAATCAGCCTGACAGGCTCGAAGGCTACGATGTTCTTAAGGACTACATAGGAGGACGCAGGCACGACCGGAACGTCCTCTGGTTGTACTACGACAGCTCAAGGGCTCTTGACGACCACACTGTTGAAGTGACAATCCAGCGCCCGACCCCGGCCTTCCTTCAAGCCCTGTCATGGGACTACTTCCCCATGTACCCCGAACATCAGTTGAAACAGGGCATTCTCCCCAGCTATTCGGACGTCTCGACCCTGATAGGATCAGGGCCCTTCAAGGTTGTTCAGTACGAAAAGGACATACTCACCGAACAGGAGAGGAACACAGACTACTTCAAAGAAGGAAAACCCTATTTTGACGGATTGATCCACCACGTCATCCGAGGCAAGAACAGGGTGGTGGCGGCCTACACGACCGGACAGGTGCTAATGCCCAACTCCGTCGTCAACCAGCTGAGTCCGAGAGACGCCAAGGAACTTGAAGACCAGCTCAGAGGACAGTCAACCTTCCATTGGACAGAGGGATATCCCGCCGCTTGGGGCGTGATGATGAACGTGGAACGAGCGCCTTTCGACGACCCGAGAGTCAGAAAGGCTGTGGGTCTCGCTCTGCACCGCCAGCCGATAGTAGAGACCTTCGGCGGCGTCAACCCGATAGGGACGCCCCTGCCCACAGGCTTCTCATGGAGCTACACCTTGGAGGAAGGCCTCCAGATGCCGGGCATACGTGAGGACTCCCCAGGAGTGAAGTCTGCCGAGGACATCGCAGAGGCGCAAAGACTTACGGTGGAGGCTGGCGCCGGCCCCGGCACCAAAGTTACGCTCCTATGCGGGCTGACGTCCGAGGTTTGTGACCTTGCTGTGCTGGTCAAAGAGCAACTCGGCGAAACGCTGGGATGGGACATCACCATCAACCAGCAAGAGTCCAGGGTGGCCTCTGAGGCTCGCGAAACCAGAAACTACCAATTCTCCATCGCCTCCGGCGGTGTGCTGAACTACGACCCTGACGGCGCCGCCCTCTTCTTCCGGAAAGGGACCGGACGCTACTACGTGCAATCGGGCCATGAAGACGCCGAGTTAGAGCGGATATGGGAGGGAGTCACTACAGAAACTGACCCGGCGGTCAGAAAGGCTCTGATACTGGAGGCCAACAACGCCCTCATCGACAGAGGAGCGCTTCACATCATCTACTACCAGGTGTTCACGTGGATAGTGGACAACAGGATCCAGAACTTCAACCTTGCCCCTGCGTTCCTGACCCACATGAAGCACGAGCACTTGTGGTGTGACCCCCGGTGCACCTAAGCGGCGAAGGTGAGAAGATGGTTCTAGCGCGCGCTAGACCTGACACATAACCATGAAAGCGGAGTCGCCCCCACGGCGGCGCAACAAGCGCCAACATGCCGTGGGGGCGATGGAAATCATCGGTAAACGGCACATTCGCCCCGAGAGCTTTTCTAACTGGACAACAGCTTAGCCCGGTATATCCAGAACGAGACCGGATATTGAGGTAGGCACCAGATGCGAGGATATATAGCGAAAAGGCTCCTCCTCTTTATCCCTACCCTCTTTTTGGTCACCGCCTTAGTATTCCTGTTGCTGCGCATCATTCCTGGGGACCCGGCCAGGTTGCTGTTGTCGGGAGAAGAGGGGCTCCAGGAATATTCCCAAGAAGACCTGGCCGCTATGCGGGCGGAGTTGGGCACCGACAGACCCCTGGTCGAGCAATATGGAAGATGGGTGTGGGGTCTAGTCCAGCTGGACTTCGGTGAGTCCATCTACTACTCCGAGCCGGTCTGGAATGACATCAAGGTCAGGTTCCCCATCAACGTTGAACTCACCGTCCTGGCATTGCTGATGTCGTTTGCCGTGGCCATCCCACTGGGAGTTGTGTCCGCCTTGAACCAGGACCGGCCCATAGACTATGCGAGCAGAGTCATCACAATAGTCGGCATCGCCTTGCCCAACTTCTGGGTGGCCATCATACTGCTCTACATTCTCTCCGCCTATTTCGATTGGCTTCCTCGACTGGACTATGTCGATTTCCAGGACGGACCGTGGGACAACCTGCAGCAGATGTTTTTCCCGGCTCTGGCCCTGGCCGCGTCCCACACGGCCTTCGTAGCCAGGATTACCCGTTCGGCAACCCTGGAGGTGTTTCGGGAGGACTACATCCGTACTGCCCGCGCCAAGGGTCTTGCCGAGACAGTCGTTGTCACCCGACACGCTCTCAAGAACGCGATGTTGCCTGTAATAACGGTCCTGGCATATGAGTTCGGGAGGCTCATGGGCGGCACCGTAATAATCGAGACCGTTTTTGGCATACCTGGCCTCGGATCTCTGCTCATTACTTCCATCACCAATCGAGACTACCCTGCTATTCAGGGAATCGTGGTGGTGATTACAGTATTGGTGCTTGTGCTCAACGTTGTCACCGACCTAATATACGCTTGGCTGAATCCCAGAATTAGATACGCTTAACCCAGGCCAACCGGCGAGCGAGGAATGGTTCAAGAGAGAGACGTTTCCACGACGGCCCTAAGCGAGGAGGCCCTGGCAGATTTCAGGCCCAAGCGGTCCATCCTGTGGCACATCGCCTTGTTCTACAGGAAACGACCTCTAGGGGCCTTCGGGGCCACAGTCGCTTTGCTCCTGATTGTGGTCGCCATTTTTGCTCCGTTTATCAAGACTCAAAGCGAGTACAAGTCTAACTTCGAAAGAGTCTATGCCGATCCAAGCAGGGATATGTTGTTCGGGGGAGACCATCTCGGTAGAGACGTGTTTAGCAGGATTGTCGTCGGCTCCCGGATTTCCCTCAGAGTTGGTCTTATCAGCGCGTTTGTAGGGTCGCTCATCGGCCTTTTCATTGGCGTCGCCAGCGCCTATTTTGGCGGTCTGACCGACTTGTTGGTCCAGAGGATAATAGACGCGATGATAGCCTTCCCGGGTCTGGTGTTGGCCATAGCCATTGTGGCCGGACTTGGGGCGTCCATCAACAACGTGATAGCCGCCTTATGTATTTTGTTCATCCCCAGCACGGCACGGCTGATCCGGTCTCAGACGCTTGCGGTCAAAGAGATGGATTTTGTTCTCGCAGCGCGTTCCGTTGGAGCCGGAGACCTGCGCATAATGTGGCGCCACATTGTCCCGCAAGTGATGGCAGTGCTCATCGTCAGCATCACCTTCCAGATTGGTGTGGCAATTATAGCCGAGGCAGCCCTGAGCTTCCTGGGCCTGGGCGCCAGCATTGAAGAGCCGTCGTGGGGCGGGATGTTGCGAGGGGCCGCTCAGACCGTGGTCGGAGTGGGGCCGTGGCTAGCCTTATTCCCTGGCCTGGCCATCGCCATCGTCGTGTTCTCGTGGAACGTGCTCGGCGACGCTCTCAGAGACGTGTTGGACCCAAGGCTGCGCGGGACCAGCTAGAACGCCGTCAGCTTATTCCTTGCTCTTGCGGTACACCGAACCCCAGGGTGCAATCCGGGTCTTCTCTGTTGTACGCCTTACCCTATAATGTCATGGTGATGAACTGCTCGCTTGGGCGTCATCCTCTTACGATTATCCGCCTGGAGGACTTCAAATAGACCCTTCCGCTGGCACCGAACAGGCCCATGACATTCCGGTGAAGATGTGTCCCATATGCGGCCACATGAACGCCGGCGCTGACACCGAAAACTGCGCTCAATGCTGGGCCCGCCTGGGAGGAGTGGCCGCAGTCGAACCGGAGCAAGGGGCCATTCTGTCTCGGTTGTTCCACCGGAGGCTGTTCCGGCAACGTCTGGTCAGGTGGACGTTCCTGCTCGCCGCGGCCACAGGATTCACGGTGTGGGGAGTCCTGGTCTTCTTCGAGCTGGGCCCTTTGCCTCCTCCCCCTAGCTCCGGCATCAACACAGACGTAAGCCCGAATGCATGGGCGGAGGTCAGACACAATCCGCAGAACACGGCGTTCAATCTGGAACAGGTCCCCGTACCCAATGAAATACTCTGGACCTACCAAACATCCTATGCGCTATCCGGGGCGCCGGCGGCTGCTGGAGGAAATGTCTATCTTGCCGCCAACGACGGGACGATAGCCGCTCTGGACGGAAGAACGGGAGAGGCCGTTTGGGAATACCGCAGCAAATTGGCTGCCGGTTCCGGGTCTACGCCAGCAGTGACCAACGAACTAGTCTTCGTTGCTATGCGAGTTGGAGTGGTCATAGCCCTGGACCGGCACACAGGCGAACCCGTTTGGGAGGCCGACCTGAGGCCATACAAGGCGCCCATGAGAGGCCCTCCGTCGGTTGTCAACGGGACCGTTTACGTGGGGGCTGCAAACCACACGTTGTACGCCCTGGACGCCGCCAACGGAAGCCTGAGATGGTCCTTTGAGACCCGAGGTTGGATCGTTGATCCGGTGGCCTACGCCGACGAAACCATCATGGTGACTTCCAAAGACGGTCTGCTTCATGTCCTGGACACCAATACGGGCAGAAAACGCTTCGTATACGACGGCGGCTTCAGTGTCTACGGCGGAGCCGTAGTGGACGGCGACAAAGTCTATCTTGCAGCCATCCCCAGCGCAGTCTACGCCGTCGACCGGAGGGCTATAACCTATCCCTTTGAGCGGGCCTGGTGGGCATGGCAGGTCCAGTTCTGGCATTGGGGCTTCATCGACGATTACCCCGAGCAGAAAGGGTCTGTTTGGATAACGGACATCCGGGGCGACATGACCGGCGCCCCAGCAGTGGCTCACGGCAAAGTCTATCTTGCAGTGGACGGGGGTCTGGCCGCTGCTTTGGACTCCGCCACCGGAGACACTGTGTGGATAGGAAACGTGGGTCAAGACATATCGACGTCCGTGACGGTGGCCGGTGATACAGTGTTGCTGGGCACGGACGACGGCCACGTCATCGGCCTTGACGCCCACTCCGGAGACACCCTGTGGGACTTCTCTCTGGGCAGCCCAATCACGGACAGCCCGATAGCCAGCGGGGGCGTGATATACACCGTTGCAGAAGACGGTGTTCTTTATGCCCTGGGCGGCGCCGAGTGAGCCGCCGACAGAGGTCCTTTCTCCCCAATCACAGTTTTCAAGCAGCTACCGCCGCGCCGCCCGGGCAGCGAGCCACCCGATAGCCACACCCAGAACGACCCCAGAGATAACCCCAAGGGCTAGAAAATACGCCCAAGTCGGGACTCCGCCGCCATTGGCATCCATCGGCTGGGCCACTGCAGTCTCCGGCTGCGACGGGGTTATGTCATCGGGTGTAGGAATCGCACTGGGAATCGGGGATGGCGTTGCGGTGGGCACTGGGACAGCCGTGGGCAGCGATGTTGGCCTGGTGACAACAGAGATTGTTGGCGCCGGGCTCACTGGGGAAACCGGGGTGGCTACAACAGTTTGCGGAACAGTGGGGACACGAGTGACTGTAGGAACGTTCGAGGGTGTGTGAGTTGGCGTTGGTATAGGAGTCGAAGCGGCAGCAGTCGTTGGTGAAGCAGTGGGCTTAGCTGACGGCGTAGGTGTGGGTGGAGGCGCTGGAGAGGGAGCAGGTGTCGGTGTGGGAGACGGCGCCTGGGCCCGTTCAACGAGGACAGCTACTGACTCGTCGTCCTCGATTCTCTTGCCGGCGCCGTGGGCGTCAGTGTAGGAAGCGACGGCGCGCACAAGTTTGTTCAACATACCGTAAGTAGGAGTATAGCTGGCTGACGCCGCGCCAGGAATATCCGTCCAGCCTGCGGTTCTGTCCCCCGTCGAGCTTTGCCACTTCCATTTCACGTTCGATACGTCGCCGTCGGGATCCTTCAGCGTCGCAGTAATCGTGCCCTCAGGAGAGGTTTCTTCAACGGTGAGAATAGTGAGACCCGCCTCGTCCACGTTAGTCACCTCTATAGTGACCTCTATGGTGTCCGTCCCTCGCAGCCGGTCCCTGGCTATGACTCTGACTGAGTAGGATGCCTTCTTCTCGAAGTCCAGAGTTTCTGCGACAACAATCTGCCCAGACTTCTCGTCGATATCGAAGTACGTGAAGTCCTCCCCTGCGAGGATGTAGTTCACCTCATCATCTGGGTCGCTGTCCACCGCCTTGACTGGCTGTCCCACGAGGGAGCCTGTCGGCAAG
>DAOUJI010000059.1:0-6536 GCA_034422875.1 Dehalococcoidia bacterium
TCTGCTCCGACCCGTGTGGGATTCGTCGCGGCGGCGGCGGTCTGGTCCTGGTCGGGCGCATCAGGTTCCAGGTCCGGCTCGATGCCCATGTCCTCGGGCCGCCTTGCCACCAGCAGCAGGGCTGGAGCCACGGCGATGGACAGTGTGTATGCCCCCAGCACCCACCACGCCGTCTTCCAGTCATATCCCTGGATTAGAAGCTGGGCTACAAAAGGCATGATGGTCAGTCCGGTGCCGTGGGTGACTCCCAACCACCCCAGGACGGCCGCCCGGCGGTGGACGAACCAGTTGCTGAGAGAGGTCGACGGTCCCAGTTCCAGTGGGCTGGCGAACGCCATGCGTCCGGGTATGTAGAGGGCGTAGAACGCCACCGGATGGGATATCAACGACAGCCCTATGGCGCAGCCGCCGGTGATAACCCCTCCCGCCGCAACGACTATCGCGGAGCCGTACCGGTCCACCCACCATCCCACCAGGGGCGATATTCCCACAGCCATGACTCCGCCCAGGCTCACCGCTCCGGCGAACTGCCCCCGGGACCAGCCCAGCTCCTCGGTCATGGGCACCATAAAGACAGCGAGAGTGGCCACGGCCATCATGGGCCGGGATGAGTAGCTGACCAGCCCCATGACCCCGAACACTACCCATCCGTAGTAAAAGGGCAGGGACTTGGCAAGGCGGATGCGCCAGTCGGAAATCAGCAAGGAGCGCGGAGCTCCTGTTCCAGCCGTGCGTTATCAGACGCCGAAAGACAGACCAATTCCAGGCTCCCAGTCGGGATTCCGTGGAATTATAACTTAACAGGGCTTACTCCAGAGTCGGCGACGGTTTACCGCACCGCGTGGGAATGCCAGCCCGCCCAGAAACGCTTCCGGCGTCGGAAGAGCGATATGAAGAGGGGATTTGTCCACACGAGAACCTTCCACACGGGCCACTTGTCGAAGCGGCGAGTAGAGGGCTGCACACGGGGACTCCGGATAAAACGGACAACGACATCGGACTTCTTTGCGTATCTCTTCAGGCTCCAGTAGAAGTCGACGTCCTCTCCAATCCACACCTTTTCGTCGTAGCCGCCGACTTGTTCGAAAACGCCCTTTCGGCAGAACTGGGTTGCTCCCTGCACCATCCCTGTAAGCCGAGCGAGTAGCCGCCAGGCACGCACGTAGAGTCTCATGGACAGGCGTACGGGCCGATAGTCCACATCCACGCCCCCTCCGACACACGCCGGATCGCGCATGGCCTCGTGGATGGCTTCCAGGAGCGCGTCGGGCATGTTCACGTCGGCGTCAACAAATACAAGCACGTCGCCTTCCGCATCGCGCGCGCCGGTGTTGCGGGCTCGTGCGATGCCCTGCACGGGCTCGTGGACCACCGTGGCGCCCTTGGCGCTGGCGACGGCGGCGGTGCTGTCTGCGCTGTTGTTGTCGACTACTATGGCTTCGACTTCGGCGTCTGAGTGGGCTTGCAACCGAGAGGCGGCCGACTGAATCGAATCCAGGGTAGGCCCGATGTAGGCTTCTTCATTGAAGGCCGGAACAATAATGGAAAGCTTCACCGGAAGTCGAGGCTCACAGGTGTCGGGGATAGGCGGCTACTGATTCCTCTCCATGCGGGAAAGTATGTCGCGAATCTCGGTCAGCAGACCAGCGACTTCACCCGGCTGGGCGGGCGAGGCCGACTCTTCGGTGAGGTCTGCGGACAACACTTTCTGCCTCTGCAGCAGCACCGCGTTGCGAAACTCCACGGCGTCTATCACCCCTACCAGGTTGCCCTCGCTTCCCGTTTGGCCACTTTGGCCCGCGGTCTCCACCTTCAAGCTTCGTATTCCATAGTGCCGCATCAAGGGGTCGTCGTGCAGTCGAAGGTCTGTGATGCGGTTGAGGGGAATGGTGGACTCGGAGCGGAAGAATACGCCCTTTCGTATCTCCAACGCCTGGGCGGTGAGCCGTCCGGACATGCGCCGGTGGAATTCGTAGCCATACCACCCGCTTATCAAAAACCAGAAGGGGATTAGCGGTATGCCCGCGACCGTTACAACGAGCCAGAAGACTCCGACCCAACGAAAGTAAGGGGAGACTTTGGTGTCGAACTGGGCCTCAAGCAAGGTCTCGCCGGTCACCGCTTCTTGACTCACGTCGCTGCCTCCCGTCTGAGTCTGACAAGATTCTGTGGGCCCTTGGCTGTCGGGCTGGCGGCCATTATAACGCCACTACCTAAGGCTGTCCTTGGTATATGACGGTTTCGGGTTTGAACGCCGCCCAAGAGAACCAGAAGTGGTTTGCGTGGACTATCGGGGTCAGGCTCGTACCGGCCAGAGGGCCTCTGATGGCTTCTCCCACGATGTTCCAGATGCTGCCGGTCTGTTCGTCCACGATGTTGTCGCCCATCGCGTTGAAAGTCAGGACCTCTCCGTCAACGCTGGGATCGAACACGCCTGTGGCTCCCACATCTCTCGAAAAGGCTATCACGCCGCTGTCGACGGCGGACTTGGTCCCTGGCTGGAAGAAGACGACCAAAGAGCTTTCACCCTGGGAGTAGTTGACCACGCGTTCCTGCTCCAGGATCGAGAAAGGGAAGGCGATGTCTGAGTCTTCCACGGTAATTGCAACCACCCTCTCCTTGGGCTCAAGCCGCCCGTCAAGCTCCCCGTCATACAAGAAAGGCGGGCGGTCAATCTTGTCATAACCTCCGTATGGATCGGAGCCGTAGTCTCTCGTGTGGCCGGTTTCCCTGGACAGCACGTCGCCTGCGGGATAGGCGGATTTGAAGCTCTCGTAGGAGATGATGGAAGCGGGGAGCATGGCCAGCACACCGCCAGTAAGTTCCCCCACAATGGCCTCTCCAGTGAACTGCTGCCACCACGACTCAGTCTGCCTGTCCCACATTATCAGGTCGCTGTTGCGCAGGTTGCCTGATGTCCCAAAGTCGTAGACTACTCCGTCCAGCCTCCGGTCGAAAGCCACGGCGGAGTTGCATAGAGGGCAGAAGGTCACGGACACCGGTGTTCCGCCTAGAGAGTCGTTGACTATCTCGTGCCATATGAGCACCTGAAGCGGATAAGCCCTGGCCGCTCCGCCGATTTCCAGGGCGATGACCGGCTCCTCCGGATTAAGCCATGAGTCCGCGTTCAAGAAGTCGGTGAAGACCGGGCGGTCGATGGGAGGGATGCGGTCTCTGCCCTGGATGCCCACCCTGATTTCATCGTAGGGGACACTGTGCAAGCTGAAGTCAGTGGTCCATCCCCTCGTGGAGAAACCGGCCGAATCCAGTTCCTCTTGAAAATTGGGGTCAGGGGCGAGGAGGTCCCTGGTGGCTCCGGAGTCCATCGTTGGCTGGGGCGACGGCGTGGTGGCATCTCCTCCGCACGCTGACACGACGACGGCCAGAACTGAAATCGCGCCCGCTGCAATGAACCCCGCCCACTTGCCGAGGAGTCGATTCCGGCTGAACGGTTCAGGCCTTCCGGGAACGGTCATTCGGGAAGCCCGCAGAGTTAGACGCCCAGAAGGGAGCGGCCCAGAGTCAGCCAGTAGAATACGATGTACATGCCCGCCACTACCATCAACACCGCGCTTATGGGCTGCACCCAAGGGAGTATCTTTCTGAGCGCTCCCACCATAGCGCCTTTGAATATCGCGATACCGATGGTGCAAACGATTATGACCACGCCCATGCCTACGCCGTAGAGGGCCATCTGGCCGAGAGCCGAGGGCAAGTCCGACACTGTGAGGCTCGTGCCCACCACGGCCAGGAATATTGGCAGCGTGCAGCTTAAGGAAGCTATGCCGTAGCTGAGGCCGAAGAGAAAATATCCCTTTATGCTGACCTGGTTCGGGTTGCCTATCTTGGACGCGGCCTGGGTGGCGAAATTGGAGTAGAACTTGCCTCCCGACAGCATCCAGGCTCCCAGCAAGACCAGCAGACCTCCAACGATGAGTCCTATCCACGGCAGAGCGTCTCTGACGAATTCTCCCCCGCCTCCGATTATCAGTCCGATGGCTCCGAACAGCAGCAGGAACCCGGCGGTCACCGTCAGCCCCACCAGCAGCGCCTTGGCCATGAGCAACGCGAAGTTCTGTTTCTCGGACCCCTCTTGAGCGCCCAGGTACAGGCTGAGGTATGCCGGGAGCATGGCAAACCCACAGGGGTTCACCGCCGCCACCATGCCTGCCGCAAACGCGAACCCGAACGCGGCTGGGGCGATGTCTCCCAGCTTCGTGGTTGAATCGCCGGAAAGCTTCTCTACGAACCCATTGATTCCGCCGACGCCGCTCTCCTCGCCCACGATCATGGCTCCAACCACGGCAGCGGCTAGAGCGCCTCCTCCCAACACGAGGGGGACTGCGTAGCTTTTGAGCGGCTTGTCTTTGAAGAGGCCCTGGGGCAAGCGGGCGTTTCCTAGCATTGACAGCATCTCCTAGTCGACGTTTGAGCCATTTTGTAAGCTGATTCCATTGTAAGTCCGGCTCTGTCCGGCGCCAACCGATATTGCCTTTCCAGTCATGGGGAATCTCTATCGTCCTTAACAATTTATACGACTTCTCTCATCAATCGGCTTTATGGACGCTCAGCTGATTTAAGCCCGTATGAAGTTGACATAAATGGAGTGCGGGTCTGTGGACACGTTAAACTTCGGCATGTAACATCGATTCATCCGAGGGATTCGCTCCCCTGTCGAGGGCCCGACGCCGAGAGATGGAACATTACGACGTACTGGTCATAGGTTCAGGACCCGCCGGTCATGGCGCGGCGATTCAGGCCGCCAAGCTGAACACGCGCGTCGCCGTCGTCGAAAAGACCCAGGCGTTGGGAGGAGCATCCGTCAACACGGGCGCCATACCCAGCAAAGCCCTGAGAGAGGCTGTGCTGCACCTCACAGGATTCAAGCAGAGGGGAGTCTACGGAGTAAGCTACAAGGTCAAGGAAGACATATCGATAGAGGACTTGACCTTCCGCTGTGACCACGTCGTCGAGAACGAAATACAGGTGTTGCGGAGCCAGTTCAATCGCAACCGGGTAGCGATGTACGAGGGCCAGGCCAGGCTCACTTCTCCCAACGAAGTCGAGATTGCCGGTCCGGTGGAAGGCCCTGTAGACCGGACGACGGTTTCCGCGGACAAGATAATCATCGCAGTGGGAAGCGCCCCTGCCAGGTCGCCCACTATACCCGTGGACGGGCTTTCGGTGATAGATTCGGACCAGGTGTACAACCTGGAGTCGATCCCACGGACGGTCACCATAGTCGGGGCCGGCGCCATTGGAATGGAATACGCGGCCATTTTCTCCACCCTGGGGGTCGAGGCTACAGTAGTAGACAAGAGACGAGACATCCTTGAGTTCCTTGACCGGGAAATACTTGAAGCCCTTCTGTATCACCTGCGCCAGCGCGGGGTAATGTTCCGGCTTGGGGAAGAGGTGACCGGGGTTGAAGCGGACTCCTCTCAGGTGACCGCCTATACAGAAAGCAACAAGCGAATCGTGTCTGACGTCCTGCTATACACTGTGGGGCGGAACGGGGCCACCCAAGGACTGGGTTTGGAGGTTGTCGGCCTGGAGGTGGATGACCGGGGCCGCATTCAAGTGAACGACTTCTACCAGACGCACGTTCCCCACATCTATGCCGTTGGAGACGTGGTGGGATTTCCAGCCCTGTCGTCTACGTCGATGGAACAGGGCCGCATAGCCGCCTGTCACGCCCTGGGAATCGAGCTCTTTCAAATGGCGGACACCATACCGTACGCTCTGTTCACCATCCCGGAGATATCGATGGTAGGAGGGACGGAGGAGCAGCTTACCCGGCAGAACGTGCCCTATGAGGTGGGTCTGGCCCGTTACAGGGAGACGGCAAGGGGCCAGATAATCAACGACTCAGTCGGGACATTGAAACTTCTCGTCCACAGTGAGACCCGCAAGGTGCTTGGAGTCCACATTATAGGCGACAGCGCATCGGAGCTGGTGCACATTGGCCAGTCGATAGTGGGTCTCGGAGGCACCCTGGACTTTCTCATCAACAACACCTTTAACTACCCCACCCTGGCCGAGTGTTATCGCATAGCTGCGCTGGACGTCTTCAACAAGTTGGAGTCTCGTTGATGACTCAATCCAGCGGCGGAACAACTCAGAGGTTCCTGTCCATAGAAACCCTCACCAGGGGCCTTGGCGCGTATATGGAGCAGGTCCGCAGTGGACTCACAGAGCTGGAGGGGGCCCGCACGATTCGTAGGATGTGGGACGGCGACCATACGGTCTGGAAACCCGACCCGACGGAGATATCCAACCGCCTCGGTTGGCTCACCATTCCCAAGGAGATGACCAAGAAGCTGGCTGATCTGAATCAGTTCGCGTCAGACGTGGCCGCTTCATTCGACCACGTCGTCCTGTTGGGAATGGGAGGCAGCAGCCTGGGGCCTGAGGCGTTGAGCCAGTCGCTGGGTCACGCTCCTGGTTATCCCAAGCTCATTGTCCTCGACTCGACTGTGCCCGCGTCCGTTCGGCGGACGGAGGAATCAATAGACCCGGCGCGCACCTTATTCATA
>DAOUJI010000060.1:0-22767 GCA_034422875.1 Dehalococcoidia bacterium
GACTAGATTAGACCAGGCAGGCTAATGGTCTGGAAGAATATCTTCAACAGCTCCGATGAGCCACGGTTCCCGTCCAACTCCACGGTGCCGCCCGCTAATGGACGTGGTCAGGACTTCTTGACGGCGTGGGCTCTAGCGCCCTTCATGCTTATCAAGCTGCTGCTGGCGCCCTTCAGGGCAATGATGAGCGGCGATAAAAGCCGGGACCCGTCGAGCCGGGGAGAGTGAAGGTCGTCGCGCCATGACTGGCCGTCCTGAGTGGTATTACGACCATCCACCTGCCTGCACGTGCCAGGCCTGTCTCGACCGGAGGCTGGGTAGGCTGCGCGGACGAGGCAAGCAGGGGTTATTGTCCAAGTTGAAGAAGGCGCTCTGGCCCTTCGGAAACCGTCGCCGCTAACAGTCGTCCGTTCCCGTGCCCGGTTGTGTATGCTGGCAAGGAGGAAATGCCATGCCCAAAGGCGTACTTTTAGTATTCACCAACTGCACCGATCCCGCACGCCACGACGAGTACAACAGCTGGTACTGCCATACCCACTTCCCTGACCTCAGCGCCGCTTCCGGGTTCGTCCGGGCCCGACGTTACGCCAACGCCTACCCCGACGATGGACCCAGCCAGTACCTTGCCGTCTACGAAGTGGAGGGTCCAGATGTGATGGACTGCATAAACGACATCTCCCGCATCGGGTTCGGGGCCTACGGCTTGGGCCGGCACATCGACTGCCTTGAATCAGCAGGCGGCTATCGCTTCGAGGAAATCGACCCGTCCCAATACTCGCCCCTGGAGACGGTGGACTATCCGCCGTCTGGCGAGCGGTCTGAACTGCTGGCTATACCGGATTTCAAGCCCATCGCCCGGACGCTTCCACGCGCTCTCCGGCTGGTGTTTTCGGACACCTCAGACCCAGACAGGGATGAGGAGTTCAACCGCTGGTACAGCCACACCCACCTGCCCGACCTGCTGCAAGCCGGTGGCATGACTGAGTCGGCCCGCTACTGCAACCTGGAATTGGAGAGGGGACCGTCCAAGTACCTGGCTCTCTACTGGTACGACCATCCCGACCTGAAGCAGGCTTTCGTTAATATGGGCAAGCTGGCGGTGGAGGCCCGGGAGAAGCACATGATTGACTGCCTGGACGTCAAGGGCCTCCACACATACGTTGAGATAGACGCAGGCTCATATCCGTCGCTGGAGGTACTGGATTATCCCAGAGAGGCCCCGAGGCGGTAACGCCGTGTCCTTACACAGGTCATGGTACGACCAAACTGGTATTACGACCATCCTCCTACGAATCAACCGACAGGCTATCGGCCGATCCCTCCCAAAGGTGGAGGGGGTTGTCTGAGTGGATGCCTGAAGTGGGTCGCCATCGGGATAGGGTTAGTTGTCTTGGTAGCCGTGTGCAACGGTCTCATCAATAGATTCTCGGACGAGGGTTACACTGTACCACGCACCGGCGGTCCGATCCCGACGGTCACGTCAGATGTCCTTACCAAAAACCTAAAACAGCACATGTTGATGTTGATCAACCAGGATCGGGCTGCACACGGTCTCAATCCCGTCGTCCTAGGATTCAACGAAGCCCCGCAAGGTCATTCAGAAGACATGCTGAGGTATAGTTATCTGTCTCACTGGGGTCGAAATGGCCTTAAGCCGTATATGAGATATACGTTGGAAGGCGGGGAAGGACTTTCTTCAGAAAATGTCAGCGGTGCGGGTTGTCGTCCAACCCCTGGTGGAAGGTATCAGACTGTAGACCCCATGACGGATATTAGAGACTCACAAACCGGATTTATGCAAAGTCCCGGGCATCGACGGACGATTCTGGACCCATGGCACACTATTGTTCATCTCGGGATTGCATGTAATAAGTTAAGTTGCACGGTGGTTCAGTTGTTCGATAGGGATTACGTCAGCTACATTGACCTTCCGTCAATCTCAGACGACGGTGTTTTGACCTTTGCTGCCAAATTGGTTGATGGACTCGAATTGTCCAGAATACAAGTCTGGTACGATGAATTGCCCCATGTCCTGACCTTAGGTCAGTTAGGAGTGACACATTCGTATTCTGTTGGGCAACGGTCGGTCGCTGCTATTAGACCTCCGCTAGAACCAGGCTGGCGTTACGAAGAGGACTCGTTCATCCGGTCCCGAGATCTCCCGCAGGACCCTTACAAGATCGACCCGAACGCTGAGGCGCCGTTCAGAGTAAATAGGGGCGAGGTAGAGGAGTGTGTGGCGCCGCCAAAAGTCACTACACAGATGGAAGAGACGGTTCGGTGGGTGACAGCAGAAGAATGGGAAGTTTCCGACAGCGAAACTGTATTCTCTGCTGACATAGGCATGACCATGGAATCGTTTGGGCCAGGGGTTTACACGATTCTCCTTTGGGCCGACCACGAGTCGGGAGAATCAATCCCCGTCAGCGAGTATTCGATATTTGTGGAATAATCCCTTTATCTATGGAGTTTTGGCGAAACTAACACTACGAGGTGAAGCATGGGAAGGTTGGACGGCAAGGTAGCGATAATTACGGGTGGGTCGAGAGGCCAGGGAGCTTCCGAGGGAATTCTCTTTGCCAAGGAAGGCGCCAAGGTGGTGCTTGCGGACATTCTGGACGCGGAAGGGGCCAGCGTAGAGGCCCAGATACGGGAAGAGGGCGGTGACGCCACGTACATTCGTCTGGACGTGACACAAGAGGCGGACTGGGTCCGGGCCATCGAGTTGGTCGAGAGTTCCTATGGCAAGCTGGACGTGCTGGTGAACAACGCCGCTATTTGGGTTCCCAACACAGTAGAGGACACCACTGAAGAGGAATGGGACCGGATGATGGCAATCAATGCCAAGGGCGTGTTTCTGGGGACCAAGCACTCCATACCGGCCATGCGCAGGGCTGGAGGAGGCACCATCGTAAACATATCATCGATTGCGGGGCTGGTGGGCAACCCCAGGTCTGGAGTGGCCTACGCGGCGTCCAAGGGTGCTGTGCGGCTCTTTACCAAGGCGACGGCCATACAGCACGCCAAGGACAATATCCGCTGCAACTCGGTGCATCCCGGGCCCATCGACACGCCCATGACGGAGTCGTCTCGCCGGGACCCCTCTCAACATGAACAGAGACTCGCCAGGGTTCCTATGGGACGCTCCGCCGGTCCCGAAGAGGTGGCCTACGGAGTCCTCTTCCTGGCCTCCGACGAGTCATCCTACATGACCGGCTCAGAGATGGTCATCGACGGGGGCGTCACTGCCTGGTAAAGGACCTCGACGGTCGATGCCCCAATCGCCCCCATCCTAACCTTCCCCCGCAAACGGGGGAAGGAACAGACATTGCCCCTTCTCCCTCTGGGATAGGGCTGGGGTGACGGACGTTAGACCTCCGCCCGTTCCATGAACACTGTGACGCCCAGGTTCTGGTAGTGCTCACGGTTGGAGCGGGCGCCGCTGCGCATGCAAACCTTGGTATCGGAGCCTTTGAGCAGGTCTATCATGTGCTCAAGGCACTCCTGGTCCGTCTTCAGCGGGAATTCGGGGTGGCCTTCCCGGCTGAAAGCCAGGTCGTTGGATGTGGGATGGGCGCCCCAGGAGAGGCAGTCTACGCCGGGTTTGGCCAGGTTGCGGGCGTTTATCACCGCTTCCACTGACTCGACCTGGAGCATGAGGACTCCGGTCTGGCTCCACCACTCGGCGTATTCGGTCCGCGTGGGAATCGAATGGGGCTCTCCGTCGCCTCCGCTCCATCCCGTGTCGTAAGCGACTCCGCCCCAGCCGCGCTTTCCCTTCTGTGGGTAGTAGAAGTTCTCCACCGCGTCCTGAGCAGTGGCCTCGTCATCGCACTGAGGGACCTCGACCCCGCCGAGGCACAGGTCAAGTATGCCTCCGATCATGTATGTCCACTTGGGACTCTTGATGCGCAGCTGCACAGGCACTTCGAATTCTCTGGCGATGTCGCAAAGCCTGAAAAGAGCCTCTTCGTTGTAGGGCATGTGTTGGCTGTCAACGGTGAAGAAGTCGTAGGGATAAGAGTTCAGAAGCTGTTCGATTCGTCCCCGGTCGGCTGGAGTCCGGCCAAAGTTGCCTGGCGACGCTATCAGCGAACAGCCTACAACGATATCCCCCCGTCGAATCTTCTCCTTAAGGTTGCCTGGCATGGTTGCCTCCTCGTTTATTTGGATTTGGTTCGTACCTGGTCATTCCAGTTTCCGTAGGAATTCGTTCCCCTCTCCCTCGATGGGAGAAGGGTCAAGTTCCCACCGATTGGACTACTGTTGGACCTTTTCCGAGGCGTCCTGGTTATCGTCCCATCCCAGGGGGTCGCCTTCAGAAAGCTGCATGGGCACTCCGCCGATCTCGTCTTCGTCAATGTCGAACCGGATATATCCCTTGGGGCTCTTCAACAGGGCGTCCCGCTTGATCTTGACTCCGTTGGACCGCAGTTCGTTGAAAAGGTCCTCGATGGACTTGCCGTCGGTAGCCCATGCGACGTGGTTCAACTGCGGCCCTTCTTCCTTTAGCTTTCGGGCCAAGCCTGAGTCCCCAACCGGGGAGATGAAGTCCATGACCACGTCTCCGACTTTGTACATGATGTAGTCATAGACGGTGCTGGTATTGGACCTGCCCTCCTCGGCAGGCGACATGTTGAAGTTCTTCTCGAAGAACGCCTTCACCGGCTCAATGTCGAATACCTGATAGCTGACGTGGTGGACTCTAGTGAACATGGCTCCTCCTCGACTCGTAGTTTTGCCTTCTGGGTGTGTCGCGGGCCGTTAGCGTCAGAGTTTTTGGGGCGGCACGGGCAGGCCGGGGATTTTCATCTGGATGCTGCCCATGCTGCAAAGCCCCGTGTAGAAGAGGGTCTTGTTGTCCTCCATGCCCCAGCCGCAGTTGGAAATCTGGTCCTTCCAGGGGAGTATAACGCGGAACGGAGGTTCCTCTATCCAGATGTTGCCCAGGTGTTTGCCCTCTGAGTTCGTAATGGCTATGCCGCCTCCCATGGTGATGTAAAGATTGCCTTCGACGTCGACTTTCATCCCGTCGAATACTCCGGCTGGGTAGCTCTCCGGAAGCTCGAACAAAAGTCTTTCCGACGCGCGGTTGACGGAGCCGTTGGGCATCAGATTGTAGGCCCAAATCCGGCGGTTTCGGCTCTGGGTCAGGTAGAGGGTGCTTTCGTCGGGGGATATGGCCAGCCCGTTGGGGGCCCTCAGGTCCACTAGCATCACGATATCGCCCAGATCAGGGGTGACCATGTAGTACCCCGAAAAGTCCAGGTCGCAGTGGGGACTCGGGGCGCCCGGGTCTGAGAAATAAACGCTGCCGTCTGACCGGCAGACCACGTCGTTGGGCCGGTTGAGACGGACTCCCCTATACCGGTTGGCTATGACCGTGGTGGAGCCGTCGTGCTCGATGCGGGCCACCCGTCTCTGGCCCTGCTCGCAGGCCACCAATCTGCCCTGGGGGTCGCGAGTCAACCCATTGGCGTAGTTGCTGGGCTCTTGAGCCACACTGACTCCACCGGTGGGAGACCATCTCATCCGCCGGTTATGTCCTATGTCACTGAAGTAGAGGCAGCCTTCCTCGGCCCACCACACCGGCCCCTCGGGGTTAGGATATATCCCCAGGCGACGGGAGTCGTCTTCGGGCGATTCCTCGGGCCCGTGACCATCGCTGAGAACCTCATGTTGGGCGTCAAGGTCTACGATTCGCTCCAGCTCAGGGGAGATCATCTCAACCGGCATTCATTCCTCCTTGGGCGGTGTAACGGGCTGTCATCGAAACGGGTAGGCTTACCCGAACATCTCCCTGGCGACCTTCTCCATGACGGCCAGACACTTGCTCACGGTGTCGGCGTCGCCCATGCCGAACACCACCCGGTCTGCACCGGCTTCCAGGTATCCGTTCAGGTGGTCCGGGTCGGCAGGGCGTCCGAAGATGGTGAACTCGATGGCCGACGGGTCCCGTCCCGCCGCAATGGCCCACTCGTCCACCTTGGCCCTGCTCTCCTTCATGACGTCTATGCTTACCCAGTGAGGCAGCCAGCCATCTCCCCAGCGTGCGACTCGGCGCAGCACCCGGTCGGGAGCGGTCCCCTGACCGTCGCCGCCTCCACCGAGGATTATGGGAGGATGAGGTTCCTGGGCCGGCTTTGGGAACACCCGCACCGGTGGGAAGTCGTAGTATTTGCCGTGGTACTCCGCTTCGTCCTTGGTCCAAAGCTCCTTGAGGGCCTCCACGTTCTCCCTGACCTGGCTCCACCGGTGGTCGTAGTCTGCGCCGAGAATCTCAAGCTCTTCGCGGAATATCCCGCTGCCGATGCCGAACAGGAAGCGTCCCTGGGACAGGCGGTCCAGGGTTGCGATTTCCTTAGCCAGGATGAGCGGGTGTCGTTGGGGGACAATAACAATTCCGGTGCCTAACTTCAATGTGGAGGTGACGGCCGAGGCCCTGGACAGGGCTACGAAGGGGTCCAGCATGCTCCAGATGTTGGCGCCGTAAGCCCCGGCCTCGTTGGACGGATGGGGTGTGCTGGTGGAGACGGGAACGAAGGGATGTTCGCAAATCCAAATCGAATCGAAGCCCATCTCTTCCCCGGGTTTGGCCAGCGCGGCGGGGTCTACCGGGCTTCCGACGGCGGACGGCACTGAGAAGCCGACCTTCATATTCCCTCCTCAAGCTGCTTGTCCGATGGGGAAGCCGGTCAAGATGATGGGACCGGAACTGTTCAAAAAGAACGCCGGCGGACGTGAATCCGCCGGCGTCCATCAGGGTCTAGTGGATGTTGTATACCCTGGATGCGTTGTCCCAGAGTATCTTCTGCTTCTCCTCAGGAGTGCAGCCCTCCAGCAGCTTCGCAGCGACCTCGCGTGACTTGGGGAAGGTGCCCTCGTCGTGGGGGTAGTCAGCGCCGAATTGGATGTTGTCCACTCCCACCAGGTCCTTCAACCGCATGGAGTAGGGGTCCTCCTGGGTGCCCACGAAACAGTTTTTGTACCAGAAGTCGCTGGGGATCGTGCCTGGCTGGAACTTGTACCGGTCAAGCCTCGTGGATGCGCTTACCCGCTCGGTGTAGGTGTAGTTCATGCGCTCCAGGAAGCTGGGAATCCAGCTTACCTCGAACTCAATGATTCCCACCTGTAGCTTGGGATGCCGTTCGAATACGCCGGAGAAGACCATGTCTCCCACGGCCATGCGCGGGTATATGTCGATGTTGGCCAGAAAGGCGGGACTGAGTGACTGAGTGTCCATGAACTCGTTGTCGGGCGACGGCCTGTTGCAGCCTATGTGCAAAGCCACCGGCATCTCCAGGTCCTCACAGGCTGACCAGAAGGGTTCGTACATGGGATGACTGTATCTCATGCCCGGCGTCGTACCCACCGGGATCATTGCTCCCACGAGGCCCATCTTTTTGCACCGCTCCAGCTCTATGATGGCTGGCTCGCCGATTTCGGGGGTCAACAACGCGTTCCCGTAGAGTCTGTCGGGATGGGTATTGCAATACTCGGCCATCCAGTCGTTCCATGTCTGCTGAATCAGGTGCAGCCATTCGACGTTGGCAACTTTGTACAGGTGCAACCCCACGGTGGAGAAGTGTATCGCCTTGTCTATGCCGTCAATGTCCAGGTCTTTAACCCGCTCGTCGGGGTCGTGGCCACCGGGCCTGAGATGCTCTTCCCGCACCCTGGTCTTGCCGATTTCGGCTTTGACGGCGGGGTCGGATTCGTATCTCCGTCCGGGGTGAGCCCCAGGCGAAAGGCCCACAAGGGCCAGGTCGCCGCAGTACCACATGTCGTTGGCTTCCAGGTTTCTCAAAACGGGCGCGTCGTCCCGGTATTCCTTGGGCATTCTGCTCGTCCACAGATCCGACGGTTCGAACGTGTGGTCGTCTGACGAGAGTATCTTGTAACCTTCCAGCGCTTGGGCCATCTCCGCCCTCCTCACCAGGGCCTTTTCTAGACAGGCCCTTGGTCTATCTACGGCGGGGCGTTCCGGCAGACACCCATTGCCGCCGCGAGTGTAATGCCCAAAAGTGCAGTAAAACCGGGGAGCCGTTTCGGGCGTCGGATGGAATAATTCTACTCAGGCGTGTCTATATGTCAAGCTGACGGCTACCAGGTTTACGGCCGAACTTGACCAACATTGAGCGATGCCCAGTGTCCCGAAAGGGCTATAATGGCTCTTGCGCCAGCTTGAATTGTCCCGTACTGCGAAAGGAGTTAACTTGGCCCTGAGCAGAGATGAAGTCCAGCACATAGCGGCCCTTTGTCGCATCGGCGTGACCGACGAAGAGTTGGAGTTGATGGCTGGGCAGCTTTCCCAGGTCCTGGAACTGTTCCAAACGTTGCAGAGCCTTGACACTGAGGGGGTCGAGCCGACGGCCCACTCCATATCCCTGGACACCGTATTCCGGGAAGACCGGGCGGCGGAGTCGGACCCTGTGGAGAACGTCCTGGCCAACGCTCCAGTCAGCGAAAACGACCTGATTCGGGTCAAGGCGGTCCTGGAAGACTGAGCATGTCAGACAACGCGCGCCACGATGAACTATACCATCTGACGATTCATGATGCCCAGGCGTTAATCGCGCAGGGCGAGATACAGGCGTCCGAGGTCGTCGAAGCCTGCCTAAACCGCATCGATACAATCGAGGACAAGGTGCGGGCCTTTGTGACCGTCACAGCCGACAGCGCTTTGGAGCAATCCCAACGGATAAAGGACTTTGGCGGGAACGGCGGCGGCCCGTTGACGGGAATGCCGGTCCAAATAAAAGACCTGATAAGCACTCGTGGGGTGGCCACCACCTGCGCCTCTAGGATGCTGGAAGAATACGTCCCTACCTACGACGCCGGAGTAGTGGAAAGGCTTTCGGCGGCTGGCGCTGTGATGGTGGGGAAAGGCAATATGGACGAGTTCGGTATGGGCTCCTCCACCGAGAACTCGGCGTTACACCCCACGCACAACCCCTGGGACCTTGGTCGTGTCCCCGGCGGCAGCAGCGGAGGGGGAGCCGCGGCGGTGGCGTCAGGCGAGGCGCTCTACGCCCTCGGCTCCGACACCGGAGGCAGCATCCGGCAGCCAGCGTCCATGTGCGGCGTCGTGGGTCTGAAGCCCACCTACGGGCTGGTGAGCAGGTACGGCCTTATCGCCTACGCCTCGTCCTTCGACCAAATCGGCCCCATCACAAAGGACGTGACCGACTGCACTCTCGTCCTGAAAGCCATCGCAGGGCACGATCCAAGAGACTCTACTTCCCTTTCCGTGCAGGTCCCAGACTACCCCGCTGGCCTTGCCGGAGGCATATCCGGCCTCAGGGTGGGAATGCCCCGTGAATACTTTGCGGAAGGGATGGAAGAGGGAGTGCGGCAGGCCGTGGAAGCGGGGGTCGCCCACATGGAGGGTCTGGGAGCGCAGGTAGTGGAAACGTCCTTGCCCAGCGCCTCCTATGCCCTGGCTTGCTACTACATACTGGCCCCGTCGGAATGCTCGGCCAACCTGGCCAGGTACGACGGCGTCAAGTATGGCTACTCCTACCGTGACACAGACAACATGTGGGAGGCGATGGAAAAGACCCGGCAGCGGGGTTTCGGCCCGGAGGTAAAAAGGCGCATCATGCTGGGCGCCTATGCCTTGTCGGCTGGGTACTACGACGCCTACTACCTGAAGGCGCAGAAGGTCCGGACTCTGATAATCCAGGAGTTCCAAAAAGCCTTCGAGAGTTGCGACCTTCTGGTAACGCCCACATCGCCCACGGTGGCCTTCAAGTTGGGAGAAAAGCTGGACGACCCACTCCAGATGTACCTGAGCGACGTGTACACAGTGCCGGTGAACGTGGCGGGGCTTCCGGCCATATCTATTCCATGCGGATTTAGCCAGGGCTTGCCGGTAGGTTTGCAGCTGATAGGGCCGCCATTGTCGGAGCAGACCCTGTTGCGGGCCGCATACGCCTACGAACAGTCCACAACCTGGCATCAGGCCAGACCTTCGCTGTAATCCCAGATGTCTTCATGGCTCTTTCTGCCGGAAGCGGACGGCGCTAGAATTGGCCTATGGACCGCACAACAATAGCTGAAATCACCAAACAAGGCTCTGCGGGAGGCCGGTTCCTCGTGCAGGGTTGGGTCAAGACTCGGCGCATCTCCAAGACCGTCGCATTCGTCCAGGTCAATGACGGCTCCACGCTTTCCGACCTGCAGGTAGTGGCCGACGAGTCCACTCAAGGCTACGACCTGGTGGAACCCCTTACCACAGGATGCAGCGTAAGCGTTGAGGGCACGCTGGTGGAGTCTCTGGGCAAAGGGCAGAGGTTCGAGCTGAAGGCCGATACGGTAGAGCTTCTGGGGACGGCTGACCCGGACACCTATCCGTTGCAGAAGAAGCGGCATACCCTGGAGTTCCTGCGGGAGATAGCCCACCTGCGCCCCCGCACCAACACGCTGGGGGCCACGGCCAGGGTCAGAAACGCCGCCGCATTCGCGATCCACAGCTTCTTCCAGAGCAAGGGCTTCCTCTATGTCCAGACGCCCATCATCACCGGAAGCGACGCCGAGGGCGCCGGCGCCATGTTCCGGGTGACCACACTTGACATAAACGATCCTCCCCGCGTGGCGGGCGCTGTCGACGAGAGCCTGGACTTCTTTGGAGGCCCAGCTTACCTGACGGTGAGCGGCCAGTTGGAGGCGGAGATATTCGCCCTGGCGCTTTCCAACGTCTACACCTTCGGCCCCACCTTCCGCTCGGAGAACTCCAACACCTCCCGTCACCTGGCCGAGTTCTGGATGGTCGAGCCGGAGGTGGCTTTCTGCGAACTGGACTGCCTGGCCGACCTGGCCGAGGAGTTTCTCAAGCACGTCTTTTCCCACGTGTTGGAGAACTGCCCTGAGGACATGGAGTTCTTCAACAAGTGGGTCGACGAGACCGCCATATCCACCCTGGAGGGCATCGTCAATTCCAGCTTCGAGCGAATGACCTACACTGAAGCCGTCGACATCCTCACGCGCTCCGGCGAGTCCTTCGAGTTCCCCGTGCAGTGGGGCCTGGACCTCCAGTCTGAGCACGAACGGTATCTCACAGAGAAGCACGTCGGCAGGCCCGTGGTCCTCACCGACTACCCCAGGGAAATCAAGGCCTTCTACATGAAGCAGAACGGCGATGGCAGGACGGTTCGGGCAATGGACGTGCTGGTGCCTCGAATCGGGGAAATCATCGGCGGCAGCCAGCGCGAGGACAGCCAGGAAGCTCTTTTGCAGCGGATGGGTGAGTTGGGTCTGGACCCGGAAGACTACTGGTGGTATTTAGACCTGCGCCGCTACGGCTCCGTGCCCCATTCGGGGTTTGGCCTGGGATTCGAGCGCACGGTGCAGTTCATAACCGGCCTCCAGAACATCCGCGACGTAATCCCCTTCCCCCGCACCCCCGGCAACGCCAGGTTTTAGCCGGGGTGCCTACAGGCAACTCCTTCCCCTGCAATGGGGCATTAGGGATCCAGTCCACCAGCGTAGCGTTCCACACGGTACTGGCTTGCATCGGACGCTGCGGACCAACTCAAGGGGACGCTGTTCTCCCCGGGGATCCCCGCACTCAGGCCGTCCGGCGCAGGGGGCGCACAGTAGAGCAGGTTGAGCGAGCTCAGGTCGTTGGTGGTTACATCCTTCAAGGCCAGCGGGATGCACCCGGTGAGGCTGTTGCCTGACAGTCTGATTTCCTCCAGGTTTTGCAGCCAGCCCAGTTCATTGGGTATGTCCCCCGTCAACGAGTTGGAGCTCAGGTTCAGGTGGGTCAGCTCGAACAGGTTCCCCAACTCCGCCGGTATCGTCCCCGTCAGGCTCTTGCTGGACAGGAGCAGCTTGGTCACCCGGCTGGGAGTCCCGCCTGTGGTGATCCCGTCCCAGCTGGCGATGGCCGTGTCCACGCTCCAGTTCAGTGTCCCCGTCCCCCTAAGCCGGTCCTTGGCGGTGAGCAGGGTGATGCAGTCGCGCATGAGGCCCGGGTTGTTAACCTGGTCGGGAACGGCGAGGCCGCAAGGCGGCGGGGGCTGGGCAGGCGGGTTGTCCGGGTCATCGTAGGTGCCGACCTCGACGTAGTATTCTCGCAGTTGGTTGGCGTTGGTCACCAGCATGGGCAGGCTGGAGTCGGCGCCGATGCGTCCGCCGTACTCGGTGACGCGTTCCTGGTTGGCTGTCGTCACCGCCTGGGTGAAGGCGGACAGCTCCATCTCGAGCGCCGAAAGGTGGCTCTGATAATCATCGGGTCTGAGCCTCCGCCACAGGTCCCTGTCGGGATGGACCGCGATCACGGTGCCGTCCTCCCGTCGCTGCACGTCCCAGGACCCCAGGAACCGCCACGCTTCGGACGAGAGATCAACCGAGGGTGCCAGACCAATAATATGCTCTCGTCCAGGGAACAAGCCGTTCATGGCAGTCTCGAATAGATGTCTGTCCTCTTCGATGAGGTCTTGCTCTGTCTGGCCCTCCTCTAGATACGGAGTGTACTCGTAGTCCCAGTAGACCCACCTGAACACCATGACGGTTAAGGTGGACGGACCGGAGCCCACGATATAAGCGTTTGTACGCACATCGACGTAGCACTTGATGGCACGAGGATTGACATCGTAGTCGAATTCATCTTGCAGATGGGACGGCGGGTGAAAGAGGTCGCCGCTGGTGCAGCGCACTGTACGGGGAAGATAGGTGCCGCGCAGCATCAGATGGGTTGGCCAGCTCGGTGGCGGAGGATTAGGATCGTCGTTGAGCATCTGGCGTATGGTTAAGGGTTCATCTCCCAAGTCACGGTGCCCTATGCCCATCTCTATCGGCGGTGCATCGGGGTCGCACGGGTCCACGGAAGAGTCGGGCACGGGCGTGCAAGGGGGTATCTCTTCCGCTAGGTAGTCGTTCACATCAACTTTCGTTGCATTGCTTTGGGGTGAGTCGCAGGCAGCGAGGAGGATCAACACTGCTAATACGAGGGCGGGCTGGATAATGCGAACGGCCATGATCGTCCTCCTCACCGCGACTGATAGAGAGCCAAGACTACCCAGATTGTCGAGTTGCCCAGCTTCAAAAAGAACAAGACTCCCTGCCCGTAGCGTCGTAAGGGATACTGACTCTGATCCGAATCATGTGAATAGGAATATAAACATGTCAATGATTATGCGAAATCGATTCTGTTGTTCAAACGTAGTAGGATACCTGACAAAATATGGCGTTAGGGGTTCTTGGTCAAGCCTTCAATAGGGGAACCCCAATAGTGGGGCACTTGGACGGTATCGGTCCCAAAGAGGTGAGGGCGTACGGTTAGTCTTTCTCCGCGATGAAGAGGCGGTAACTGACCGAGCCGTCGTTTACCATGGCCTTTAGCTCGGCGACGGCGGCGATGGTGTCCAGCAGCATGACTCCCAGGTCCTTGGCCACTGGGCTGAACCGCTGCACCAGCTTCAAGGGAGACAGCTTCCTCTGGACTTCGTTGAGCAGCGCGATGATCGAGTCGGATGTCTCTTCCTCGTGGACCAGGCGCAGGCCGTTGCTGTTCAGTAGGTCCCGGTAGCCTTCCACCGGCGGTGCGTAAGACACGCACAGCAACTGGCCGAGGGCGCCTTGAAGAGTCTCTGGCAGATGGCCGTTCTGCACTGCAACGTCGCTTACACCCAGGCGTCCTCCAGGCTTCAGGGCTTCTGCAATCTCGGCGACGCACCGGGCTTTGTTCGGGAGCAGGCTCATGGCGCATTCGGAGATGGCGTTGTCGAAACTCTCGGGCGCTATGGGAATACGCTCGGCGTCGGCGCGGAGGAACCCTGCCAGGTGAGACGTTTTCCTGTCCCTCACTCTCCGAGTGGCCGCTGTTACAGACCCGTGACTCATGTCTATGCCGACAATGCGGCATTGGAAAGTGCGGGCCATTGCCGAGGCGCTGGCCCCTCTGGCGCATCCTACGTCCAGCACAACGCTGCCTTGATGGACTTCCATGAGGTCGACCAAGCGTCGGGTGAGCTTGAGACCCCCAGGATGAAGCGCCTCACCCAGTAACAGTCGTACAATCGGGGATTCGTAGAGGGTGGAACAGACAGCCTTGCGCGCCGTAGAGTCGCCCGAGCCCGGTTGGGGCATGTCTATAAGTTCCTTGAGCTGAGTGGCGCTGGCTATGAGCTCTTTTACCTCTTTGACGCCCGGCATAGGTCGCTCCCTTGTGCTCTGCCGTTTACGGAAGGTCTGCTTCGCAGCCCACCGCATTATATACGGACATGGATATTCTTCACGCTACGCCTTCCACGTCTGTTGCCTTGAAATCTGGGGACACCGGCCCGGCGCCTTTGCGTCACCGCGTCACTGCGCCATTGGGTTCCTGATCTTCCCTCCCTTGCTGCTTGATATAATGGCGTGCCATAAACTCGGTATGGAGAAAAACGATGCCCGACGAAGGACCTCTGAGCGGCGTTAAGGTGGTTGATTGCACCCAGATCATGGCCGGCCCCTTCTGTACGCTGCTCCTGGCTGACATGGGCGCCGACGTGGTCAAGGTGGAGAAGCCCAACGGCGGTGACGACGCCCGGAGACTGGGACCGCCCTTCATCCAGGACTGGTCCGCCGCCTTCCTGGCCGTTAACCGCAACAAGCGGAGCATCGCGCTGGATCTGCGGTCGGAAGGCGGGAAACAAGCTTTCCTGCGGTTGGCGGAAGAGGCCGACGTGGTGGCGGAGAACTTCCGTCCGGGGACTATGGACCGGCTGGGCCTGGGGTATGAAGCCCTGAAACGGTTGAATCCGGGCCTGGTCTACTGCTCGGTGTCGGGCTTCGGCCAGACAGGGCCATACAGCCACAGGGGTGGATTCGACCTTGTGGCCCAGGGCATGAGCGGGATTATGAGCGTGACCGGGGCTCCCGACGGCCCTCCGGTGAAGGTGGGAGTGCCCATCACGGACCTGACGGCAGGGATGTACGCAGCCTACGGCGTGCTCACGGCCTACATACACCGGCTCAAGACAGGTGAAGGCCAGCTGGTAGACACGTCGTTGATGGAAGCCGGAGTGGCCTACACTTTCTGGGAGTCGTCTGTGTACTTTGCCACGGGAGAGATACCCGGACCCCTGGGATCAGCCCACCGTCTTTCGGCCCCCTACCAGGCATTGAGGACCGCTGACGGGCATCTGAACCTGGGTGGAGCAAACCAGTCCACCTGGGAGGCCATGTGCAAGGCCGTCGGCAGGCCCGACCTGCTGGAGGACTCGAGGTTCTCCACCAACGCCGACCGGAAGGTCAGGGAAACGGAGCTGGCGTCCATACTGGAGGAGACCTTCGTCACAAAGCCGACGGAGCACTGGCTTGAGGTCCTGGAGGCGGCGGGAGTCCCGGCGGGACCTATCATGGACATGGCCCAGGTCTACTCGGACCCCCACGTGCTGGACAGGGAGATGCTGGTGGAGCTTTCCGACCCTGAGTTGGGCGCGCTGAAGAACATAGGCATACCGGTCAAGCTGTCCAAGACTCCTGGACGGGTCCGCACCCGCGCCCCAAAGCTCGGTGAGCATACGGAGGAAGTCCTGTCCGGAGCTGGCTATACGGAAGCCGAGGTCACGGCCCTCATCGAGGCTGGTGTGGCGGTTAAGCCCCCGGGCTCATCGGCGTAGACCTTGTGCCGTCATTCCGGCGTAGGCCGGAATCAAGAGTCTCTCTGAAAGAGGAGGTCAGCCCTCACCCCGACCCTCTCCCAGCGGGAGAGGGGGGCTGTAAGAAAGGCTAGCCGGATGTGTGGTGGTGGACCATACGCCAGCCGTCTGGGCCGCGGGCGAAAATGTTGGTGGCCTGGACGCCGAAGTTGGACGCGCGTGCGTCCACCACGCTGCTAATGTTCTCGATGCAGTTGACCCAGGCGGCGTCGCCTTCGACGACTACGGTGGCGTTGGTGACGTTGAAGTGCATCAGTGAGGTGTTGTTGAAGATGTTGGCCCAGCTTTGGCGCACCCGCTCCCAACCTACCAGCACCGGCCAACCCGGGTGTGTGCACAGCACCCGGTCCGAATGTTCCCAGACCTGGTCCATCACGTCGATGTCCAGGCTTCCGAAGGCGTCGTAGAAACGGCGGTTGGCTTCCAGCACAGCCTGCGCCTCGGGGTGCTCCGAGGTCATAGCGGCCCTCCTGACTGAGTGGGTAACCTTGGCGTAGATTGTACCAGACGGTACGAGGCGGGAAAGAGCGCAGTTCGGCGCCTGAAGGCTGCAAGATGTGCTACTATACCGGTGGTTTCAGGAGGGGCGGGATTGGCTGATAAGGTTTCGCTGGCAACAGAAGGCGGCGTGGCGGTGGTCACGCTAAACGCGCCGGAAGCGCGCAACGCGCTGACCAATGAGACCATCGATGAGCTTGCGGAAGCACTCGCTGAATGCCGCTCCGGCAGGATGCGTGCCGTGGTGTTGACCGGGTCAGGGAACGCTTTCTGCTCCGGGGCGGACCTCCGGGAGTTCTACTCCTGGCTGGAGTTGGGTGAAGAAGAGTTCTCGACGCAAGTGCACGACATCGCCGATCGAATTCACACCAAGGTTATCGAAAGAATTCGCAGTCTCCCCAAGCCGGTCATAGCCTCGGTGAATGGTGTAGCTGCCGGAGCGGGCGCGGCTATCGCCTTGGCTTGTGACTTTCGTATCGCCTCTGAAGAGGCCAGGTTCTTCCTGGCCTTCGCCAACATCGGAGCGACGGCCGACAGCGGTTCCACCTACTACCTGCCCAGGCTGATGGGACAGGCAAAGGCCATGGAAATCTACCTGATGAAGCAGCCTATGAGCGCACAGGCGTGCCTGGAAGCAGGACTGTTCAACCGGGTGTGCGCTGCGGACAAGTTAGGGGAGCACACGATGGAAATCGCCCATCAGCTTGCATCCGGCCCGACGGCCGCCTACGGTAGGGTCAAGGGCCTCATGGACCGCTCCTGGACCCAAGACTTGCACATACAACTGAAAGAGGAGGCTGAAATGCTGGGCGCCAGCGGCCTGACCCATGACTTCCAGGAAGGCGTGCGAGCGTTCATTGAGAAGCGGGCGCCGGAGTATACGGGGGAGTAGGGTGCTGAGTTGACTCTGCCGTGCCATAGAGATGTTCGTATGATGACGTTTCAGCATTTGATGAACGAATACGGCAATCGAGATTCCTGGATTCCTGCCTGCGCAGGAATGACGGTCGGGTAAACGTACTGTCGAGGGAGAGAGGGAACGGTCCGGTCTCGGTACGCATATAAATAAGGCGAATAAGAAGGAGGAAAGATGGTAAAGGACTTCTACCACACCGGTTTTGTAGTGAAGGACTTGGAAAAGTCCATGACCTATTACAGGGACACGATGGGACTTCAACTTCTCCGGCAGGGTGAGAGCGTGTCGTCTCCCGATAGACCAAGCCCCGTGGGATTCAGTCACGCCCATCTGAAAATGGCTTTCCTCAGCCTGGGCAACGGACATAACCTGGAGCTTATCCAGTACATCGATCCCGAAAGCCCGGAGGAGGGCGGTTTCAGGCCCAACGACCAGGGAGCAACTCACGTGGCTTTCTTTACGAAGGACGTGGACGGGTACGTTGCTGAGATGTCCCAGAAGGGCCTGACATTCCCCGGCACGGTGAACCACCGCACCGACGAAAACGGCAAAGTGGTCCGTAAGATAGTCTATTCTCAGGACCCCGACGGCAACTGGCTGGAGTTCATCGAACCCGTCATCCAATGGGAAACGGACCCGCCTCCTGAAGGCGGGCCGCTGGCCGCCTTCTTCCACACCGGTTTCGTGGTGAAGGACATAGAGGAGTCGGTGAAGTTCTACAGGGACAGCATGGGACTCAACCTTGTACGCCGCGTTGATAACGGCCCGGCCCAGGGCCTCAGCTCGTCGGGCATCCAGGGAGCGCACCTGCTGGCGGCGTTCTTCTCCATCAGCCCGGACCATCCCGGCCACCAGATTGAGTTGATTCAGTACCTATATCCCGAAGGGGACGACCGGCATCTGGACCGCCACGTTCTGGGCGCCACCCACCTGTGCTTCTTCGTGGAGGACGTCGACGAGTTCGCCTCTACAATGGCTCCGAAGGGACTCGATTTCCTTACTGATCCAGTGACATTAGAACGGGGCGACATGGTTATAAAGGTCGCTTATGCCAGGGACCCTGACGGCAACTGGCTGGAGTTCATACAGCACGTCAGTGGCCCGCTGCCTTCGTCGACAGCTAGTTAAGCTCGATCACAGTAACAGAGTCGGTGCGGAGCTCCGGGTCCGGCCCGAAGGACTTGACCAGAGGGTGACCGACCAGGAGCTCCCTGATGGCCGACCGGAGGGCCCCGGACCCGGCTCCATGGAGTATTTTCACCGTGGACAGGCCCGCCAGAGTGGCGTCGTCCAGGAACCCGTCGACCCGGGCTGAGGCCTCCTCTACTCGCATCCCACGAAGGACGAGCTCCCGCTCGACCGATGCGCGCTGTGGTCTGGAATAGCGGACACTGACCGCCGGACCAGCCCTTGACTGCGCAGGGCGGTCCAGCTGGTGCACGGGAAGCCTCGCTCTCATCGATCCCAGCAGCACCTCGATGGTGTCGCCTTCAGGAGGGTTAAGGGCTTCCACTGGCTGGGGCACGCCCTTGACGTATACCCGGTCGCCTGGCTTTAGAGAGCCTATCCAATGTCCCCTGGGAGTGGCTGGCGGTTCCCACTTTGGAGCGTCAAGCTCAGCCCGGACCTCCTGGATTATCTTCGAGGTTTCTTCGAACTCTGGGACTTGCTCCTCCGGTTCAGAGACGGACTGTTCGTCTGGCGTGGATATGGAGACTGGAGGCTGGACAAGCCGTCTCTCCAACGCCTTTTCCACTCCCCGCAGCCTGGAGGCCACTTCGTCGACCTGCCTCCTCAGCCGGAAGCGGGCCTCTTCCAGCATAGTTGCCTCGCTGTTCTGAAGGTTGGCCAGCCTCTGGTCCAATTGGGTCTGTTTCGCGGTGGCTTCGTGGAGGGCTTTTTCGGCGTCCTTGGACAGTTGGGCCGCAAGCCGCCGCTCCTCGTGCAACTCCTTGAGTATTCCTTCCGTCTCACGATGAACGGGTCCCAGGAAGCTCCGGGCTTGTTCCACCGTTGCGTCCTCCAGGCCCAGACGCGAGGCTATTGCCAGGGCGTAGCTGCTTCCCGGCAGGCCCACGGTCAGCTTGTACGTAGGTGCCAAGGTACGCGGGTCCAGTTCCACCGATGCGTTGGCCATCCCGTCGTGCTCCTGGACAAACGCGGCCACGTCCCGCTGGTGGGTGGTGGCAACAACCCTTGCTCCTTTGTCGAAAAAGCTGAGCAGAATGGCTTTTGCCAGAGCGGCGCCCTCCTCGGGGTCGGTGCTTGAGCCTAATTCGTCGATTAGCACAAGAGACCTGGGAGTCGCCTGATCCATGATGGACTTGAGGTTGGTTATGTGGGAACTGAATGTGGACAGAGAACGTTGGATGCTCTGCTGGTCGCCTATATCCACGAACACCCGGTCGAACATGCTTGTTTGGGCTTCTCTCGCCGGGACCTGAAGTCCTGTCTGTGCCATGAGAACAAGCAGCCCCATAGTCTTCAGTGCTACTGTCTTGCCGCCGGCGTTGGGGCCCGTGATGAGCAGCAGAGACCAGGAATCGCCCAACTGGACGGTCAGAGGGACCACCTCTCCTTCCAGCAACGGGTGACGGGCGTCCACCAGCTTTAGTTGATGAGGTGTGTTCTGCCCGGAGGCGGCCAGAGTCACCGGAACGCCCTTGAGCCGGATGGCGTAGCGGCCCTTGGCCAAGGCCAGGTCCAACCGTGCCAGCAGGTCGGAGGCGAGTTGAATGTCGTCGGCCAGGTACTCAACCTGTATGGACAGCGTCCTTAGAATCCGCTCCTCCTCCCGTTCCTGGGCCAGTTGGAACTCCCGCCACTGGTTGCCCAGGGGCACCGACGCCATCGGTTCCATGAACAGCGTGGCTCCGCTGTCGGACACGTCGTGGACGATGCCGTTCAAGCGGTGTTTCATCTCGGTCTTGACCAACAGGACCATCCGGTTGTTGCGCAGGGTGATGATGGGTTCCTGCAGGATTCCCTGCCGTTCCAGACGCCGTTTGGCCCGCTCCATGGAATCCATCAGCCGCTGGTGAGCAGCCCTGGTCTGTTGCCTCAACTCTCCCAATAAGGGGCTGGCGCCGTCCAACACTTCTCCCAGTGAGCCGACCGTTTTGGCGATGTCCCGCTCCAGGTCCTCCATCACGGGAATTTCCTGGGTCATGGCCCGGAGCCGGGGTGCGTCATGCTGCCTGTGGAGACTGTATCGCGCCTGGCGGGCGGCCCGGAGAGTGGTCCCCAGGTCCCGTAGCTCTGCCCCGGACAAGACTCCACCAAGCGCCGCCCGCTCCAGGGCTTGTCCCACGTCGACAGCATTGGATAGGTCGGGCTCCGAGCCTCGCTCAAGAAGCAGACGCGCCTCGGCTGTCTCCTCCTGGCCCATTGAGACGATCTCTGGGTCCGACGAAGGCAAGAGGGAGAGAGCTAGTACACGGGCCGGTTCGAACGTGGTGCAGTCGGCCAGCCGCCGGAGTATCAGCGGAAACTCCAAAAGCTCCAGCGCAGGGTCGTAGGTGCTCGGTCCTTTGGGCGCGTGGAGGGCGCCGTTGTCCGTCAAGGGACTCCTAACGTGCAGTCGGCGTGGCGGACGGTGAGCCTGGACAAGGAAGGGTGATATTTCATTGCTGAGAGTGTATCACAAGGCTCTCGCTGGCACTGCTGTAGACAAGGGTGCAAGTGAGCTTGATTATGCGCGCGTGCAGATTGGACATCACGGGTAAAGCTTGCATGTCTTACTTGTCATTGCTATTATCTATTTTGTAAGGAGTCTGATTAAATTGTAAGTCTTAGGTGCAGTTTTAATGATCGAATCTGGAATTACTTCCAAAGGACAGACCACGTTGCCCAAGGTCGTGCGGGAAGCTCTCTCAGTACAGTCTGGAGATCGGGTGCGATACATCATCCAAGACGGCGAAGTCCGCATCATGCCTGTGCGTCCTATCAGTCGGCTGTTTGGCATGCTCAAGCACGAGGGTCCCTCTGTTACTTTGCAAGAAATGGAGCAAGCAGTAGTGGATGGGGCGAGTAATACATGATCTCCATTGATACGAACGTGCTTATCCGCTACTTAGTCCGCGACCATGTTGAGCAGGCGGAAGCGGCTAGAATCCTGTTGGAGGGACTGGCTCCCGAGCGTCCTGGGTTTCTCTGTCGAGAGGTCGTGGTAGAGACTGTATGGGTGTTGGAGCGCGCATATCGGTTCACCCGAGTCCAGATTGCAGAAGCGCTAGTCGAACTGCTCTCCACAGACAGCCTGGTTATTGAGGCAGCGGACGATGTAGCCCACGCGGCCTTCCGCTACCGTCAGGGTGGAGTCGGCTTCTCGGACCTGATGATTCTCGCGGCAGGCCAGCGTTACGGTTACAGCCCCCTCTACACCTTTGATCGAGCTCTGGCGAGGGTTGAAGGGACGGCTTTAGTGGACGAAGTGCAGTAGCCGCCTGGAGTTGGGGTCAGCGTAAAGTGCACTTGACGCTGTCTCCAATTGCTCTTGTTTGTAGTCGCGGAGCCTTATCATCGGCCGCTCTTGTCTCCGTTAGCGAGCGGTGGGCCAATCGCCCAATTATACATACGACCTCTTTGTTGACAAACTTCGCTGTGGATGCATATATTCATCCATAGGGTGAATATAGGAAGTCATATTCAGGACAAATCACCTTCTACGCAACTACCAAGAATCAACCAGGGCAATCCAGCAATGGGGTCCGGAGGTCGCTCGGAAGTACATCACTCGTATCAACGAACTTTACGCGATCAAAGACTTCCAAGGCGCGTACAGCATCCGTTCGATGCGCTTACATCCGTTGAGAGGATCGAGGAGGGGAGAGTTGTCCATCTATCTCACAGGGAAGTGGCGCCTCATCGTGATGAAGGGAGACACTGAGGAAAAGGTAATTGTTAACGAAGTGAGCAATCATTATGACGACTAGGAACGACCGTGTGTATTCCGACATGCCGATACCCCCGGGCGACGTGCTACGGGAGGAGTTGGATGCTCGCCGAATGACTCAGAAGGAGCTCGCTGCAAGGCTGGGCAGACCTATTCAAGCAATCAACGAAATCATCAAAGGGAAGAAGGCCATTACCCCGGAGACCGCCATCGGATTAGAGAAGGAGCTGGGCATCGACGCCCGTTTCTGGACCAACCTCGAGGCTGATTATCGATTAGCCCTGGCTCGTAACCTCGAGAAAAAGGAGCCCGCAGAGACGGCTGGATAGCACCCTACCCCCGGAAGACTCGGCTTTCCCATATCTGAGGGGCGAGCTTGTCCAGGGCGGCTTTGTTGGATTCGCGGACGTTGAGGGCCCTCCCGCCGATGCGGGTCTTCCCTCCTCCAGTCGGCAGTTGGAGCATGGCTCTGGTGTCCTGGCCGCTGTCGAGTGCGTTTCTCACCCGGTTCAACAAATCATGTTGGTAGTCGCGGAGCTTTATCATCCGCCGAGAGGCTCTCCGTCGGATGGATTCGGATGCTCGGATGGGGACTTCGTAGGGGATGTGGTCTCCGGGGTGGGTGAAGGTTGGTAGTCGGCGCCGTCAGGGAAGAGGACGTTAGGGTCGGACTCGTAGACGAACTCCCCGTCCTTACGTATTAGTACTGAGCCGCTAACCTCCAACGCCCGCCGTCGTGCCTTGATGGCGGCCCTCCGCAGAGCCGCCAACGCCCCGAGATTGTCTTCGTTGATGTATTGGGATTCTCC
>DAOUJI010000061.1:0-7089 GCA_034422875.1 Dehalococcoidia bacterium
GCCATCGGGCGCGGTGAACTCGGCAGTGGCATCGACGGCGGGCAAACGCGACGACGGCTTGGTGAGCGTGCCGAGAATGGTGTCGCCCGGTTCGCCGCCCGACGCGTTGCGAATGGTCACGGTGTAGTTCGGAGGATTTGAGCTGGTGAACGCCAGGAAGAGTTTGATGGCCGCCTTGGTCAGCGTGTAGCCGCCGGGGTTGTTTCCGGTGGTGAATGCCTGGGCGGCGTCACGCGTTATGTGGGTCCCATCAAGCAACGTCGTTTGGTCGGTGTTGCCGATCAATTTGATCGACGCAGGCGTCCTGTCGGTCACGGCCTGGTCGGTGAGGCCGGGGGCGGCGTTGCCGCTGGTGTCCTGGATGGGGTTGGTGGACGGCGCCGTGTAGGTCAGCGTCACCGTTTCACCGTGATTGGCGGGCCGGCCCAGGGTCAGCCTCACCGCCTGGACGCCGATAGTCACCCCGGTCGGGTGCTGGTCGGCGCCCGCGCCCTTCACGGTGAAGGCGCTCGCCGGGGGCGTCGAATCGGCATCCAGCTCCTCGTCGTAGGTAAGCGTCAGCGTGGCCCCGTTCACCCCCGCCCTCAACAGTCGAGGGGGGGCGATGTCCGGCGTGTTGTTCGTCACCGGCTCATCCGTGAACGCGAGCGCGTGGGAGCCATTGGAGTCCTGGATGGGGTTGGCAGCGGGCTTGGTGTAGGTCAGCGTCACTGTCTGTGCGGCGGTCGCCGCCGCGTCCAGGCTCAGGGTGACGGCGATGCCGGTGACGCTCACGTGGGTGGGGTTTCGGTCGGTTCCGATTCCTTTTACCGTGAAGGCGCTCGCCGACGGCGTGGAATCGGCGTCCAGCGCCGCGTCATACGTCAGTGTGAGCGTGGCCCCGTTCAGCGTTGCGGTCTGGAGCGACGGCGCGTCGCTTCCGGACTGCGACCGCGCGGGCCCGGCGTCCAGGGCCAGCAGGACGATGACAACGAGGATGAGGAGCACTGTCGCGGGGCGTCGCAGCAGCCACCGGCGCGGCGAGTAGACGGGCGTGTACGGCAGGCGGCGGCTCATGCGTCAGCCCGCCTACGGGACTGCGGAGGCTAAGCGGGCGTGAAATCGGGGTAGAACTGATACGCTGTGATTGGCGCGATGGGCATGGACTATCGCGGCGGCGGATTCCACCGGTGTCGACGCCGTTGCCTGTTTAGGACTACTCTGTGCGAGAGCCAAGCAATCACTTCCCGCCGTCTCGAGGGCACAACCTTCGCGGAAATTTTACCACAGGGTGTGTAACAGAGATGTGACAATACACCGCATTTATCGTGACAACTTGTAACAATTGGCGGAATCCGGCACAATTGCCCCTGTGGACGCCAATTGGCCCTCCATCAGCAGGCCATCGAGGTGACTAGTTGAAGAGACCGGATGAATTGATGCGAGAGAACGAGTCCCTGCGGGAGCGCCTCTCGGTCCTGAGCGGGGCCAGCCTCAGCATCAATGAAGGCGATTCCCGCGGAGTTCCTACACCGTATGGCCTTGGCGGCGGCGATTGCCCTGGCCGTGGCAGCCTGTGGCGGCAATGGTGAGTAGAAGGGGGCTGCTCAGAACGCAGCAACTTCGCCGCCCGAAGATCGGTCCCGCATCATCTGCTGGTTCGATTACTGTCGGTTCGTTGGTCTCACCTGACGCGGCGCAGCAGCGGGAACAATGAGCTCGCCACCAAGTCCATCGGCTGGCGAATCCATACCGTGGGCAGGCACTGACCAACCGTCCAGAGCGAGTCTCAGTGGGATCGCAAGCCCCCCGAGCCACAGCTCGAAGACGGTGCCATCTACCGTCCACTCAGGCCCACCACTTCAATTGGGATAGCTCCGGACCTTTCCGGGCCTACCGAGAGTTAGACGGCGGATTCAACTACGCCTTTCACAGACTGCCCGAGAAGCCAGAGTATTGAATAACCCAATGCCAAGTTATCTCGGGCTGGACCAGCGTTTCAGTAATCGACCCGTCCGATGAGACTTAATGCGATGTGCACTCATGACGGTGGCGCTGCCCCCGGCTACGGAGTCAGGTTGCCATTAGGATGTCTGGCATAGTATGATTTAATGTATCTGATATTCATACTGGTGAAACATGCACATCTCCGAACGGGGCCAAATTACTATCCCCAAGCATCTTAGGGAACGCTTCGGGATGAATCAGAACGTAGAGGTTGAAATCACCCCCACCGACCAGGGGCTCCTGATTCAGAAGCGAACTGCGGTGATGCATCCTATAGACCGGGTCAGCGGAATCCTCGATGATCACGATTTTGATATAGACGAGTATATCGAAGAGGTCAGAGGAAGGTGATCACGTCCGTCGACACAAACGTCCTGCTGGACATGTTTCGATCGGCTTCACCCCACCATGCCCAATCCAGGGAATGGCTCCGAGAGGCCTACGATAGGGGCGCCATAGTCGTCTGCGACATCGTCTACGCAGAACTGGTTCCGTTCTTCGGTGACAAGGCAGCCTTAGACGGTGTGTTGCGGGAGATGGGCGCCGCCACCTCGCCCATCGACTCCACAATCGCCTACGAGGCGGGTTTGCGCTGGAAGCGTTACCGAGGGGCTGGAGGTCCCCGCGAACGGATAATCACCGACTTCCTGATTGGCGCTCATGCCGTGTCAGTTGCCGACGTCTTCGTCACCCGAGACAGAGGGTTTTTCTCGAACTACTTTCCGGAGTTAAAGAACCCCCAGGTCCCATGACCTCCCCTGTCACGTTCGATAAGTTCAACCGCATCGTCCAAGTCATCCCCATACTTAACGTCCTCGGGAGTCATGTGCGTTATGCTTGACTATGGTTCCTTACCAGATATAGTATAACGGTAAGGAGAAATTCCATGATTGTCAAAATCACTTCTAAGCGGCAGGTCACGTTTCCGGCGAGAGTATTGAAGGCCTTGGGCGTCGGCCCGGGCGATCAATTGGAACTGGCCGAAGGGCCCGACGGTTTTGTACTTAGGCCCAGGCGTGTAATACGCAGCCGCCTTGCTCCTTTGAGGGACAAAATCCCTGCTGACTGGCCCTCGTTCGATATCCAGGCGTTCAGGGAGCATGGATATGATCCGTCGCTGCGGGATTGACACTTCCGTGCTGGTGCTGCTGCTCACCGGTTCGCCAGCCACGGAATTCGAGCGATGCGAACGGGAACTCAGTGCATTGGTGGAGGGCGACGGAGCGGAAGTGTTCGCATCAAACCAGGTTATAGGCGAGGCGTACATTGCCGTCCAACATCACTACAAACTGGATAGGCACGAGGTTCGCGCTGGGCTGTTGAGCGTTCTCACCAGCGGCTTGGCGGCTCCACTGAACGGGCAGTCCGTCCTGGAGGCTCTCCGGTCGTCCAACGGCCCTGGTCTGCTGGATAGGCTCATCGCAGACGACTATTCACGAGCCGGGTTGGAGGAGACGTTGACTCTGGACCGGAGAATGGCTTCGCTGCGGGGAGTGCGGCTCCTCTAGTAGTAGGGTCAGTCGCGCCGCAGCCTCCAGCGGGGCAGGGTGTCCTCGGGGGTCACCTGGTCGAAGACGACCTCCATAGGCAGCCCGACCTTCAACTCCGAGTTGTCGATGTCAATGGCGTTGCCGGTGATTATCACATTGGGGGCTTCTTCGATGGAGACCTGTACGACGTTGTAAGGGGCGACCTCCCGCCACTGGGACAGCACGGCCTGGTGGACGATGACGTAGGTGTAGAGAGTCCCGCGTCCGCTGACCGGGACCCACTCCACGTTTTCCCCGTAGCAATTGGGGCAGGTCTTCTGGGGAGGCCATCTGTAAGTCTGGCAGTCGGTGCACCTGGGGATACGGAGTTCCTTGTTGTTGGCGGCGTCCCAGTATTCCTGGGTCTCGTTGTCCGGCTGGGGCAGAAGAAACTGGTACTCGTCGCTCAAAGCTTACCCCCTCTTGAACACTACGCCGCCGCCTCCGCTTGATGAGGTGAACAGGGCGATTTCCGGGTCTCTGACCTGGCGGCATACCGTCCGATCATAGGTGTGGACGCCTTCGTCCCAGTTGGGGCACAGGTCCTCGGCCTCTCCCCGGAGCTGCTGGATCGCTTCCATGCCGTTGTTGAAACCGTGAACGTAGCCCTCGTTCATCAGGCCGCCGTGGGTGGTCATGGGCAGTTCGCCGTCCAGGCTCACCCTGCCTCCCAGGATGAAGTCCTTCCCTTCCCCACGCTTGCACCATCCGATGTCCTCCACGGCCCTGAGGGGACTGTCGGAGAAGTTGTCGTAGGGTTCGTAGATGTCTATGTCTTTCAGTTCGATGCCGGCCGCGTCGAGGAGCCGTGGCATCAACTTGGGGAACCCTGTGTCCATGATGTCCGCTTTTGGGGCCTGGCTGTTCATGGCCGCAGAGATGTAGACGGGGCGCCTCTTCAAGTCCCTGGCCCGTTCGGGCGTGGTGATAATGACAGCGCCGGCCACGTCGGTCTCGAGACAGCAGTCCAGGATGTGGTACGGGTCCACAATCCAACGGGAGTTCTGGTGGTCTTCGACGGTTATGGGGTCTCTCATGATGGCGCGGGGGTTCTTGACGGCGTTGGACCGCGCGTGGACGCAGTATTCGCCCAAGTCGGCGCTGGTCACTCCGTAGGTGTCCATCCAGCGGCGGGCCTCAAGGCCGAACTGATGGGGCGCTCCGGCCAGTCCGTAGGTGGATAGGAACTGCCAGGGGCCTCCCACCCGCTGGGCTCCTCCCACGTTGGAGCTCCATCCGCCGTACTGCCCCATGCGCACTCCCGTGCGGCCGTTCATGCCCCGGTAGGCCAGTACGTAGTTGCAGATTCCGTGATAGACTGCCTGGGCCGCCTGCAGATAGGTGAAGGTGGAGCAGTTGCCGCCCCCTTCCAGCATGCAGTCCCAGTTAACGTTCTTGACGCTCAGTGCGGTGAGCACCTGCCTGGGCCTGACGGTGTCCTGGAGGCCGTAGCATACGGCGCCGTCCAGCTCCTTGGGGTCCAGGCCGGCGTTCTTGCAGGCGTCCACAGCCGCCCGTACTACCAGAGTCTGGACGGCCTCACCGGAGCGTCTGGTGAACCCGCCTGGCACGCCGGGGCTCCTGCTGTACCCTATCCCGGCCACGGCCGTCTGGTCGCGGAAGGCTTTCTCCCTGCTGGTGGCAGACATGCGTCTCCTCCTGTTGCGCTTCAAGGGTCGCTCCCCGCCCGTCTCTACTGGCGGCTAGCTGGAGGTCTCAGCCCAGTCTACGGTGTGCAGAAATCAGGCGGGGCGAAACTTTGGAAGGTATACTTCCTTGCCGTCGTGGACACCCTGGACTTCGAAAGTGACTTTGACCTTCATGCCAACCTTGATGTCCTCGTTGGCGATGTCCACGAGGTTGGTGTTGAGCCTGGGGCCTTCTTCAAGCTCCACGACCGCCACGTTGTAGGGGAGGTATGGCTCGAATCCAGGGTGGTACCGCTGGTGCATGATGGCGTAGGTAAAGAGGGTCGCGTCCCCGGATGCCTGCACCCATTCCAGGTCCTCCGCGAGACACTCCGTGCAGATCACTCGGATAGGGTCTAGGTAGGTACCGCAGACGGCGCACCGCTTAATCATCAGTCTGCCCTCGGCGGCTCCTTGGAAGAAGGGTAGGGACTCCTCGTCGGGTTCGGGGACGGGCCTGCTTACCGGTCCGCTCTGCTGCGTCATGTTCACTCCTTCATGCGGGAATGTCTATGGGCGACGGTGGAAGTTTTCAGAATTCTATTCGATATGCCTTGCCCCGTCAACGCAAACAACCCCAGTCTAACTGCCGTGTCCCAACGCGTCGCCGCTTTGGCCGTTGCGTCGAAGCGTCATTGCGTCCCACCGCCGGTAAATTATTTGACATTTAATTTGTACGCAACCGATAATTCCAGCGTAGGAGCCATAGATTTTTGGCTTTGTCTCGTACACGGCCGTATGTCACTACTTAGCGAGGTGTCGGCATGAGATTATGGGTAGTCGCCCTCCTGTTGGTTGGAATCGTCGCCGCCTGTGGCGGCGGCTCCGGAGATTCAACTGTCACTCCCGCTCCCACGACTCAGCCGCCCACGAACACCCCGGCGGCGGTTTCAGGAGGCGGCGCCGCGACGGCCGCGCCTGAGACTTCCGGCAGCGAGGATGGGAAGTCCGGCAGCGCCGGATACGGAGTAGGGGCCGCCCGTGAACTTCCGACTGTCGAGGGCGGCGTACAGACCCATCAATTAGCGATACTGAACTTCGCCCACCAGGACGCCACAGTGAAGGTCGGGACCGCTGTCCTTTGGCACAACCAGGACGGCACCTCCCATACAACCACTTCGGGAAGGCCGGGAGACGCCGACGCCGGGGCCTTGTGGGACAGCGGCAATCTGCTGTTTGACGGGACCTTTTCCCACACCTTCGACCAAGCTGGAGAGTTCCCCTACATGTGCACCATCCACCCAACCATGCAGGGGACAATCACGGTCACCAATTAGCAAGTCGTCCCCCGGCTGCCCAATAGGTGCGGAATCCGCTTGTTGGCGCTATAGTGGCATGTTCCCAAGTCAAGTTGTTCAAGGGAGGGATAGGCATGGCAGCACAAGAGCCTCGGATTCTTAAAGACGGACTGACATTCCCGGAAGGACCGCGCTGGCACGACGGCAGGCTCTATTTCTCCGACATCCACGCCAACCAAGTCAAGGCCGTAGACATGGAGGGACGCCTGGAGGTAATCGCGGACGTCCCCACCAAGCCGTCGGGTCTGGGGTGGCTGCCCGACGGACGCATGTTGATTGTCTCCATGCTCACCAAGAAGCTCCTGCGTCTAGGCCCAGACGGTCTGGAAGAGGCGGCGGACCTCGCGCCCTTCTTCAGCGGTCACGCCAACGACATGGTGGTGAGCCAAGAAGGCAGGGCATACATAGGAAACACGGGCGCGGAAATCTGGAGCGACCCTCCAACAGAGTTCCAGCCTTCCAACGTAGCCATGGTGTCTCCCGACGGTGAAGCCCGAGTTGTGGCCAGTGACATGATGGGTCCCAACGGCATGTGCATCACTCAGGACGGCCGCACTCTCATAGTGGCAGAGCCGCGGGCCGAACGAC
>DAOUJI010000062.1:0-1989 GCA_034422875.1 Dehalococcoidia bacterium
TCTCAAGCAATGTACGGAACGTCTGCAAGGCCTTTCGAGGAGGCAGCGCAAGCCTCAGGGCAGGCCGGGAGCTTTGCTTCCTGTAGGCGGCTCCGGGTCCGACGACCACGACCACGACGATGAAGATTTCGACGAGCTAAGGGCCGGCCGAGTGGCTGACCGACAGGGAGGACGCAATGGCTAGACTGGCAATCATCGGGACCGGAATGGTGGGCGCCTCCCTTGGGCTGGCCATAAAGCAGGCCAAAGTGAAGGACCTGGAAATCGTCGGCACCGACCTGGAACGCCGCCACGCGAACCAGGCGAAAAACATGGGAGCTGTGGACAGGACCTCCGGCTCCATGGTGGGAGCTGTGGACGGCGCGCAGGTTGTGGTCATAGCGACCCCTGTCATGGCTATAAAAGAAGTGATGGAAATCATCGGGCCGTCTTTGGAGCCTGGATGCCTTGTGACCGACACAGGCAGTTCCAAGGGAGTCGTCCTCGAATGGGCTGACGAAATCCTGCCCTCAAGAGTCAACTTCGTTGGCGGAGACCCAATCATCAGCAACGGCGGCTCCGGGCCGGAAGGGGCAACAGCCGACGCCTTCAACAACCGCCCCTATTGCATCATCCCCAGCCGGAAGGCTTCCCAGAGCCACGTGCAAACCCTTACCGACCTGATCCGCACCATCGGGGGAAAGCCATACTACATCGATATAGCGGAACACGACTCCTTCGTCGGCGCCGTGGACCAGCTTCCAACCCTGCTTGGAGTGGCGCTGGTAAGCTGCACGTCGCAAAGCCCCTCCTGGGACGACATAGCCCAGGTGGCCTCCCATCAATACAGGGAGATGACCAAGCCCGCCGCCCTGGACCCCCAGTCAACAAGCGACTCGGTCCTGAGCAATCAGGAGGGAGTCGTCTCGTGGATTGACTCCTTTATTGGGCATCTCTATGAAGTCCGCAAAATCCTGACGGAGCACGAGGACAAGGACGCCGCCCTTAGGGAACTCTTCTACCAGGCGGCCCACCAGAGGGCGCGGTGGATGGCCGGAGCCGTCAGCCCGGAGATGCGATTCAACTCCAACCGGGAACGTCCTCCCACAGCTATGGAAGCTATGGGCCGCATGTTCACCGGCGACCCGTCAGCCCAGAAGAAGATATTTGGGCGGAGCATCACCGGAGATCGCACTTCCGACGGCGACAAACGGAGGAGGTAGAGGTCATTGGCCATGCAGACGCTGCGCCGGCCACGGACCCTGCGCGGTGCGCTCGACATACCCGGCGACAAGTCCGTCTCCCACCGGGCGTTGATGTTCAACGGACTTGCGAGTGGGTCCGCTACAGTGGCGGGCCTTTCTTTTGGTCAGGACGTAGTTTCGACGATGGGCTGCTTGAGCGGTCTCGGGGTCGAGTTTGAGCGCTCCGATGGGCAGGTCATTGTTCACGGCTCCGGCGGATTGCTGCAGGAGTCCTCGGACATCCTGGACGCCGGCAACAGCGGCACTTCAATGCGGCTGCTTTCGGGGGTGCTAGCCGGACAGCCCATCTTCTCGATACTGACCGGAGACGGCTCCCTCAGAACTCGCCCAATGGGACGGGTCATAACTCCTCTATCCCAGATGGGCGCCGCCATTTCCGGCAGGAACGGAAACACACTGGCCCCCCTGGCCATACGAGGGGGTTCCCTCAAAGGCGTTGAATACTCAATGCCCGTGGCCAGCGGACAGGTGAAGTCAGCGATAATCCTTGCAGGCATCTATGCCGACGGGGAGACCCTGATACACCAGCCCGCCCGGTCGAGGGACCACACCGAGCGCATGCTCAACGCCATGGGAGCTTCCATAGAAGAAGACGGACTCTCTATACGGGTGACGCCCGCCTCTCTGAAGGCCGTGGACGTATCTGTGCCGGGGGACGTAAGCTCAGCAGCTTTCTGGCTGGCGGCAGGGGCCTGCCACCCTGACGCAAAAGTGACAGTGCGCGGAGTGGGCGTCAATCCAACGC
>DAOUJI010000063.1:0-17285 GCA_034422875.1 Dehalococcoidia bacterium
GGAGTGTTCTTTGGCCCCATCAAGGGTGACCTGCGACTCAACAACACCCAGACCTCCCTGATTTTCTCTCTGATACGAGCGGAAGGTTCGGTGACCGGACCGGTGTTCGGCAGAATGGTCGACCGTTTCGGTGCCAGGCCGATGATACTTTTTGGAGGGCTGGCAGCCTGCGCCGGATTCATCATACTGAGCTGGGTCCACTCGTACTGGCTGTTTGCTCTTGTATTCGTAGCGATAGTGGCCACTGGCAAGAGTTCCGGCATGGGCCACACTCTGCTGGCGTCGGTCAACCGGTGGTTTGTGGGCAAGAAGGCCTTGGCCCTGTCCATACAGATAACCGGGTTCCAGCTTGGGGGCGCCGTCATCCTGCCTCTAGTCGTCATCGGAGTGGATACGCTGGGCTGGCGGGAAGTGATGCGCATAGGCGGGATATTCATGGCGGCCGTTCTGGTGCCCCTCGCTATGGTTATACGCAGTTCGCCGGAGAGCATGGGTCTGGAGCCTGAGGGCGCGGCGGAGGCCCGACGCAGGGCGATGGCCCAGGGTTTGCCGGGGGCGTCTCAAAGCGACGACACGGACTATACGGTGCGGGAAGCATTGGCCACCCGCGCCTACTGGATCATGCTGGCGTCGGCCTTCATACGGATCAGTGTTTGGGGCGCGCTGGCAGTCCACGCAGTCCAGATGTTCCAGTGGAAGGGACTGGAAGAGACCACGGCCGGTTTCATGTTCTCCCTGATGTTTGCCGTGGCCGTTCCAACCACGCTGGCCTCTGGGATGCTGGCCCAGCGAGTTCGCGTCCAGTCCATCCTGTTTTACTCCGGCCTGGCCTCCGCCGCAGGAATGGCGGCCCTGATTTTCCTTGACGGCATGACAGCGGTGACCCTGTTCGTGCTGGGAACGGCTGCGGCGGAAGGAGGAAACGCAGTCCAGTGGGCGGCTCTGGGCCAGTTTTTCGGGCGTAAGAGCTACGCCACTCTCTTTGGCATCATGTCGGGCGCCTTCAACGTGGGAATGTTCTTCACGCCCATTTTCGCAGGCTGGATAAGGGACACCCACGACGAGAGCTACACGCTGGTGCTGGTCGCCTTCGCTCCGCTCTACGCTTTGGGGGCGGTGCTGTGCCTGTTCCTCAAGAGACCGGCGGCGCCGCCAGCAAGGGCGTAGGAGGCCCGCAGTTTCCCGACTGTCTGAGGACTTTCCCTTTCGTTCGCCCTGAGCTTGTCGAAGGGTGATCCGACTGGCTCACCACGAACGGGACCATACAGACGCCCGATGTCAGTTGAAGCGGTTCATGGCTGTGTCTATGCCCTCTGTGAGCAGGACTTCCACGGCGTCGGACACAACGGCGATGATGGGCTTGATCGCCTTTTCCTCATGCTTTTGAAACTTCCCCAGCACATACTCCACGTAGGAGACCCCCTCGTCAGGCTCCCCGATCCCGATCCGAATTCTGGGGAACTCCTTGGACCCCAAATGCTCTATGATGGATCCCACTCCGTTGTGCCCACCGTCGCCTCCAGACCTGCGGACGCGTATCGTTCCCAGAGGGAGGGCTATGTCGTCGTAGACCACCAGCAGGCCCTCAGGGGAGACGGCGAACCGGGTCATCAGGTATTCCACGGCGGCGCCGCTGTCGTTCATGTAGGTGCGGGGCTTGGCCAACGCTATGTCGGTGTCGCACACAAGGCCCTGTCCGATGACGGCCTTGGCCCTGCGGTCCTTCAGCTTGACGTCCCACTTGCGGGCCATGTGGTCGACGCACTTGAACCCGATGTTGTGGCGGGTGTTCGAATACCTGAGGCCGGGGGTTCCCAAGCCTACCAACAGTCTGACAGGATTCATGGGATGGCCAACGACCCGTTAAAGCGCCTCGGAGGCGGCTTTTTCCAGCAGCTCCAGAAACTCGTCCTCGTCCAGGATGGGCGTGTCCAGCTTTCTGGCAGCCTCCAGCTTGGAGCCCGGGGAGGCGCCAGCCACCAGGTATGCTGTCTTCCTGGTAACCGACGAGCCGGCGCTTCCTCCGAGCTCTTTGATTCGTCCTTCAGCCTGGGACCGGCTCATGGAGTCCAGGGTGCCTGTCACGACAAACGTGACTCCGGCCAAAGGCTGCGGCCCCGCTTCCAACAGGTCGGGCGTTTCCTCCTCCAGCTTGACTCCCGCCTGCCGCAGTTTTTCGATGACCATCAGGTTGGACGGGTCCTGGAAGTAGTCGACTACCGAGTCGGCTATGACCGTTCCAATTCCCTCGATGGCGGTCAGGTCTTCAGCGGTTGCCTGGGCCAGTTGGTCCAGGCTTGAGTAATTACTGGTCAGCAGCTCCGCCGTCTCCGAGCCCACGTGAAGAATTCCCAACGCATAGATGGTCCTGGCAAGAGAGCGGTCCTTGCTCGCCTCGACGTTCCGCACTATCTTGCTCGCCAATATCTCGCCCATGCGGTCCAGCTTCGTCAGTTGCTCGACTTCCAAACCGTAAAGGTCGGCCACGTCCCTCAGCAGGCCTTCGTCTATCAGGATGCGGCACCACTTCTCGCCCAGGCCGTCGATGTCCATGGCTCCCTTGGAAACGAAATGCTTCAGCAGTTCAAAGAATTGGGCAGGGCAGGCGGAATTGGGGCACCTGTGCATGGCCTCGGTCTCCGGTTTGACGACCTGGGAGCCGCACACCGGGCACCTCTCCGGCATGGAGAACTCTTGCTCCTCACCGGTGCGCCTCTCCACAACGGGGCCAACGATTTGAGGAATCACCTCTCCGGCCCTCTCTACAACTACCCAGTCGCCTTTACGTATATCCTTCCGGCGGATGTCTTCTTCATTATGCAGGTTAGCCAGTTTGACCACGGCTCCGGACACATTCACCGGCTCCAGCATCGCAAAAGGATTGAGGCTGCCCGTCCGTCCCACGTTTATGCCTATGTCCAGCAGCCGGGTGACCGCCTGCTCCGCCGGGAACTTGTAGGCGATGGCCCAACGGGGCTCCCGACCCACGGACCCCAAGGCCTCCTGTTGGGCCAGCGAGTTCACCTTCACCACGATGCCGTCGGTTTGATAGGGCAAGTCGTGCCGTCTTTCCAGCCAGTGTGCGTAAAGTTCCTCCACCTCCTCCAGGTTGGTGCATAGGCGGTTTTCCGGGTTAATGCGAAAGCCCATATCCCTCAAGCTGGATAGAGCCTCCCAGTGGGTGTCGGGCAAGGCCCCGTCCTCGTAGTGGCCCAGGGAGTATACGTAGATGTCCAGGTTTCTGGTTGCGGTTATGCGGGAGTCGAGCTGCCGCAGCGAGCCAGCCGCCGTGTTCCTGGGATTGGCGTACGTCGGCTCGCCTCGCTCAATTCGCTCTCTGTTCAGCGCATCGAAGTCGGCTATGGGGAAATAAACCTCACCCCGGGCTTCTAGAACCGGAGGCGGGGCTCCTTGCAACCTCAGAGGGATGCTATTTATGGTGCGCAGGTTCTCCGTGACGTCTTCGCCCCGGTAGCCGTCCCCTCGTGTGGCGCCCGTTTCCAGGACCCCGTCGCGGTATGTGAGGGACACGGCGAGGCCGTCGATTTTCAGCTCGCACACCATCTGGATAGGCGCCCCTTCCAATAAATTCACGACCCTGCGATGCCAGGCGGAGAGCTCCTGGAAGTCGAATGCGTTGGATAGGCTCAGCATGGGCAAAGCGTGCACCACCTGGTTAAACCCTTCCAGAGGCGGGGCGCCGACCCTGCGAGTTGGGGAATCGGCGGTCACCAGGTCGGGGTGGGCCTCCTCCAGAGCTTGAAGCTCCCGCACCAGCGCGTCGTACTGTCCGTCAGCTATCACCGGATCGTCCAGCGCGTAATAACGGTAGGCGTGGAAGTTGATTTCCTTCCGAAGCTCTTCAAGCCGTTGGACTGTTTTGGGGTCTGCGCTGCTCATGTTCGCCGGTCTCGATAAACGAAAACGTGGGGGGTTGCTATTCGTACCTGCTCCTAGGCTCACAAGAAAGTATACCAGCAACCCAGCTTGTGATAGACCCCTCCAGGCCGTACAATGGTGGGCATCCGGCGGATTTAGAGCATCGAGAGGCTGCGAATGCGAGTTGTTGACGCCATCGCTGAAATCCTGAAGCTGGAGCAGATCGAATGGCTCCCCAGCTACCCCACCACAACAGTGATCGAAGCGGCGGCTGCGTCGGGGATTCGCCCAGTTGTGTGCCGCCAGGAGCGGGTGGGCGTCGGCATCGCCGACGGCTATGCCAGGGTTAAGAACGGCTCGCCCGTCGGGGCGTTTGCCATGCAGTACGGCCCCGGCGCCGAGAACGCTTTTTCGGGTGTGGCCACTGCCTTCTCCGATTCTGTCCCAATCCTGCTTCTTCCCCTTGGACACCCCCGAAACAGGCAGGGAGTGTTCCCCCACTTCTCCTCCATGAAGGCTTACGACACGGTGACCAAATACTCCGAGTCTATCAGCGTCAGCGGCAGCGTGACCGACGTAATGAGACGCGCCTTCTCAGCCCTGAAGACCGGGCGAAAAGGACCGGTCCTGATAGAAATTCCAGCCGACGTGGCCGCAGAAGAGGTGGACGAGTCCGTAGTCCAAGCTTACCGACCCGTAAAAGCCCCCCTTGCGGCGCCTGATTCCAGGGACGTGGACCAGGCCGCGGCCGCGTTGATCGGGGCGGACACACCGGTCATCGTGGCAGGACAGGGTGTGTTGTATGCCGGAGCAACCCAGGACGTGGTGGCCCTGGCAGAGGCGCTTCAGGCGCCAGTCATGACCACCCTGGAGGGAAAGAGCGCTTTCCCGGAAGACCATCCGCTGTCCCTGGGAACGGGGGCTGGATCAGTCGCAGGCCCGGTGGTCCATTTCATGACCAAGGCCGACGTGGTGTTGGGGATAGGCACCAGCTTTACCCGCCACGGCATGAACATGACGATCCCGGCGGCGGGCAAGGTGATGATTCAGGCCACCAACGACCCTCGCGACATTCACAAGGACTACTTCATCGACCACCCGATAATCGGAGACGCCAAGCTGGTGGCCCAGAGCCTCCTTGAAGCCGTCAAGGACCGCCTAGGCGGCGCCACGAGGGACGGCTCGGTCGCCGCAGAAATCGAGCAGTCCCGCACGGAGTGGCTCAACCAGTGGATGCCCAAGCTCACCTCTGACGAAGTCCCGATAACTCCCTACCGGGTCATCTGGGAGCTTATGCAGAACCTGGACCCTGCCAATGCCATCGTGACCCACGACTCAGGCAGCCCCAGGGACCAGATGGTGCCCTTCTACAGGGCCACGGCTCCCAGGAGCTATCTGGGATGGGGCAAGTCCCACGGGCTGGGCACTGGACTGGGGCTCGCAATAGGCGCCAAGATGGCGGCCCCGGACAAGATGGCAATCAACTGGATGGGTGACGCGGCATTCGGGATGGTGGGGCTGGACTTCGAGACAGCGGTCAGGTGCGGCCTGCCGATAACCACCATTGTCTCCAACAACTCCTCCATGGCCATTGAGATAAACCAGATGGCCGTGTCTCATGAGTTGTACGGCACCCGCGACGTGGGCGGCGCCTACGCGGACATGGGCCGGGCCATGGGAGGTTACGCCGAGCGGGTCACCGATCCCTCCGAGGTGGGTCCGGCCATACTCAGGGCGCGGGAGGCCAACCTGGAAGGCAAAGCCGCCCTACTGGAGATCATCACGTCGGAGGAGACAGCGTTTTCCCACCGCCGGCCCTTCGGATAAGTCCAGCTAAAGGCCGTTGCGCAGCAGAAAATATGGAGTACAATCCTGCAAGATACCAGTTCGGCGCGCTCTCCAGCATCCTGGCGGAGGCTTTCGGTGAGCCGGGAAAGCGCACCTTCCGCCTGAAGATGGAGTCCGGCGCCGTCCCCAATATAGCGTTGGCCTCCATGTGGCTTGAGAAGCAGCAACTCTACCAGTTGGCGACCTATATCGAGGAAGTGGCGAATTCCCAAGAAAGCTCCGGAGGCTCCAACCCGCCCCCGGAGCCGCCCTGGTCCCATGACTCCGCCTCCGTCGAGTTCAAAGTCGGAAGGCTGGCATTGGGCCACGACCAGGAGAGCAACTGCTTCCTGCTGGTCGCCTACGACGTGGAGGACGATGACTCGGATACGGCCACGCTGAGCTTCTGGATTACGATGGACCAGGGTAGGGAGTTGTCCAAAGAAGCCCTCGCAGTCTGCGCGGCGGGCAGACCGGAATGTTTCCTGTGCGGCCAACCCATTGACCCGGAAGGGCACATGTGCCCCCGGGCCAATGGCCACGCTCCAATACGAGGTTAGCTCCGGGCCGCAAGTCGGCGCTCACAAAGCTCCCATGCCCATGAACAACGATCCTATGAGTGCGGATGACGAGGTCTACCGCCTCCTCCTCAACGGCACGGTCTCAGACCCTCAGCTTACGCCCCTCGGCTCCAACTACACCTTTCTGGTGAACGTCTCCGACGGGGACAAGACCTGCAAAGCAATCTACAAGCCCAAGGACGGAGAGGCGCCCCTTTGGGACTTCCCCAGCGGCACCCTCTACAAGAGAGAGTACGCAGCATATCTGCTGAGCAGAATCCTGGGGTGGGACTTTATTCCGCTGACCCTGGTCAGGGACGGCCCCTACGGGGTCGGATCCCTTCAACTTTGCGTAGACCATCACCCCCGGGCCAACTACTACTACATACGGGAAAAGTCGCCGGAAGACCTGCGGATGATCGCCCTCTACGACCTTGTGACAAACAACGCGGACCGCAAGGCCTCCCACTGCATCCTGGACCCTGCGGGCAAGGTGTGGGGAATTGACCACGGCCTCACTTTTCACTGGCAGCCCAAGCTCCGCACGGTGATATGGGACTTTGGGTGGCAGTCGATGCCCGAGAGCCTTCTGGCTGACCTGAAGGAGTTCCTCCTGGCGCTGGAAGGTCGCACAGGATGTGTCCTCGACCTGGAAGAGTTGGTCTTCCCGGAGGAGATGGAGGCCCTTGGAGCCAGGGTGCGTCAAATCCTGGAGATAGGCGTCTATCCTGGCTTGGGCCCTCGACCCTACCCGTTCTGAGTTTGCCTCCGCCAAAGCTGGGTGCGGATACCGCAAGCCTTCCCTGAGGACACAACGACTTGTAGTCGACTAGTTGATAGACGCTGCAGGAACGACTAGCCTAAAGACCCTCAACCCGGGACCAACCTGGGCAGGCCCTAGTTGGGAAGGACCGCCACAGAGCGGATTTCGCCAAACTCCTTCTTCAGCTTCCGCCAGGAGTCTCCGCCATCCTCGCTTACATATACGTAGCCAAAGAGGCTCACGGCCACTATCACGTCGGGGACCTCGGCGTGGCTGCCCAGCCAGTAGATGACCGAGTTGGGTTCCACAGGCAGCGGCGCCGCTTCCCAGCTCTGGCCGCCGTCTTTGGTCCGCTGAACGGCGCCGGTCACACCGGGGATGAAGTCGCCGTTGCCCACGAACACCACGTCAGGGTTGTCCCGCTTGATGAGCACACCGCGGCAGTAGGAGCGGGCGTCACTTTCGTTGAACTTGGGGAAGTAGTGGTAGTCCCAACTCTCGCCCTCGTCCCTGCTGGTGGCGACGCCGAAGGGGCTGGTGGCGTACACGGCGGATTCAGGACCGGCCCTGAGGGCCATCCCGTGGACGTCTCCGTGGAAGGGGTCTGGCCCCAGGTCAGGAAGGTGAATCCAGGAGTCGCCCCGGTCCAGGCTTTTGTAGACCCCGTCCACCTCGATTCCGGCCCAGACGGTGCGGTTGTCTCGCGGGTCCACGATTATGTTGGTGGTGCGGGGAGTCCCGATAGGGCAGTCCATGTTGACTCCCATATTCATCTTGGTCCAGGTCTTGCCATCGTCCATGGACCGGAACCCCTCCGGTCGAGTGCCGGCGAAAATTGTGTTGGGGTCCATAGGGTCTACGGCCACCGACCATATTTGAAGGCTGTCCATGGGCGATTCCAGCTTCTCCCAAGTAACGCCCTTGTCTTCGCTGCGGAATATGCCCACGTCCGAACCAGCCAGGACGCGGTCGGAGTTTCCGGGATACACCGCAACGGTCCTTACTGTGCCCTCCGTCGGGATGGGCTGCCTGATTTTGGTCCAGGTCTCACCACAATCGGAACTGACCCCGAGGCCCTGGCCCACGGTCCCAATAAGTATGGAGTAATCTTTTGCCATCGCTGAACCTCCCTGGATTAAAGATGAGGGGCGAGTAGTAGAGGTGGGGACATCATAGACTAACGAGGCATAATTTGCCACCGGCGCTGGCCTGAACTGTTGAAACCACCGTGCAGTTATAGGGCTTGGATTTAAGAGACCAGGCCAACCAAAAGACATTTGCCAACCCGTGGTCAGCCTACAGAGACAGGTTCCAACATCTGGACTACATTGCACGAGGCGATTGAACGATGGTATGGTAGATTTGTCTACTTCACTTCTACCCTGCGGAGAGTCCGGTGAGCCTCAACATCAAAAACGAAGAGACCTGTCGGCTAGCCAGCGAGTTGGCGCAGCTTACAGGAGAGACCATGACCGGCGCCATTACAGTGGCCCTGAAGGAACGGCTGGAGCGCGAGAAACGTGAGCGCAGCGTCGAGACCCGGCTCCAAAAGATGCGGGCCATCTCAAAGCGAGTCGCCAAGTTGCTGCGTGACGGAGGGCCGCCTATAGATCACGGCGACTTACTGTATGACGAACGAGGACTGCCAAAGTGATAGTGGATACGTCGGCGATTGTTACGATTCTATTCGACGAAAACGGTTCTGAGCGTTTCGACGACGCGATCGCCGATGCTCCACATTGCCGCATGTCGGTTGTCAGTTTTCTGGAGGCGGCCATGGTCCTCGAGGGCCGACGAGGCGCAGCAGTTGGGCGCGAGCTTGATTCCTACCTTGAAGAAGCGGGGATTGAGTTGGAGCCCGTTACACTTGACCAGGCGCAGGCAGCCCGACGCGCCTGGCGACGGTTCGGCAAAGGCAACCACCCTGCGGGCCTGAACTTAGGCGATTGCTTCGCCTACGCACTGGCGCAAACCGCACGCGAACCCCTTCTATTCAAGGGTGATGACTTCCAGCTCACCGACGTAGAAGCGGCATAACGACCGGCTCCACAAAATGCTTCGGGGGTCGATTCGTCTTCTTCGAGAATCCTTAGTCGGCCAGGCTTTGTTAACTCCGAAAAAGCGCCGCGGCCACAGGCTTGGTTGACACCCATTGACGCCTATGCTATATTTTTCAATGCGGAATCTTGCGTTCCGCCGTTATTCTTTTTGGAGGATAGAGCGAATAGCCCGCGACTATAGAGTAAACGAAAGAATCCGAGCGCCGGAAGTTATGGTGATCGCCGATGACGGCGAGCAGGTAGGGACCATGACCGTGCCTCAAGCCCTGACTCTGGCCAGAGGGCGTGGGCTGGACCTGGTGGAAGTGCAGCCCAACGGAGAACCCCCTGTGTGCCGGATTCTGGACTACGGGAAGCTCCGATACCTCTCCTCCAAAAAAGAACGGGAAGCCAAGAAGACCCATAAGAACACGCCCTTCAAAGAAGTCAGGTTCCGCACCCGGATTGGAGACCACGACTTCCACTCGAAGCTGCGAAAGGTCAAGGAGTTCATCGGCGACGGCTCCAAGGTGAAGGTGGCCGTCGTCTTTAGGGGCAGGGAAGTCACTCACCGGGACTTGGGAGTGGCCCTGTTGAAAAGGGTGGCCGACGAGGTGGAGGAGGTGGCCAGGGTTGAAGGGCCTCCATCCCTCGAAGGAAGGTTCCTGTCCGTAGTGCTGGCCCCGGGGGCCAAGAAAATCAAGAAAGAGACGACCAACGGTACTGATGCCCAAGCAGAAAACACACAAGGGAGCTAGCGCCCGCTTCTACGTAACCGGCTCCGGAAAGCTGATGCGCCGGAAGCGGATGAGCAGCCACCTCCGCAGAAAGAAACCCAAGAAAGTTCGCCGTCAGTTCGTAGGTAAGCTCCCACTGGACCAGGCCGACGCCCCTCGAATCCAGAAGCTTCTGCCCTACAGCGGCTAGACGCGCCCGCAGGAGTGCATTGTGGCAAGAGTCAAACGCGGAGTCACCAAACGACGCCGTCACAAGAAAATAATGGCCCTGGCACGCGGCTACCGCGGGTCGTCAAGCCGGAACTACAAGTGGGCCAAGGAAGCCGTCATACACGCATGGGCCCACGCGTACCGCCACCGCAGGGAGCGAAAGGGCGACTTCCGGCGACTCTGGATACTTAGAATAAACGCCGCCGCACGGCAAGCCGGAATCACCTATCACGAGTTCATGCACGGACTACGTGTAGCCAACATGGAAATCAACCGGAAGATGCTGGCTGACCTGGCCGTGAGGGACCCCAAGGCTTTCGACGACCTGGTCGTAGTGGCCAAGGCCAACATCTAGCAGACAGGGTCAGAGACTCAGTTCAAAAAGAGGACCCCTTACAAAGGGGTCTTTTCTTATGACGCCTCTTCCATCAGGATGCGCAGGTCGTTGACCACGTCGCCAGGGTCCAGGAAGAGGTTGTTGAACAACACACGTCTGACGCCAGAAGCGTCTATCAGGAAGATGGGAGCCGTATGGCCCACCAGGTAGCCGGAGTCCAAAGATGCCAGCGTCTCCTCGTCCAGGGCATGCTCGTACCCCTCTGGGTGTTCATGGGGGCCGTACCGGTAGGTGATGCCTGCTTCTGTGTCAGCGTCCGGGTCCACCTCCGTGACCACCGGAGCCAGCCAGTACTGCCTCCATATGGGACTCAACTCCTCCTCTGACCCTATCAAGTAGCGCCACCGCCCCTCCATGCCCATGTACCTGGTGTACTCCCGCACTTGGTCCATGGTGTCCCCACGAGGGTCTACGGATATGGTCAGGAAGTTGACTCTATCGACCTCTTCCGGAGCGAGCATCATGTGGGCCTGTTGCAGATTGGCTGTGACGAGGGGGCAGACGTCTGGGCAGTTGGTGTAGAGGAAGGTCAGCAAGACCACCTCACCGCTGAAGTCCACTAGAGACACGGACTCTCCGGTGTGGTCAATCAGAGTGAACTTGGGCGCCGGTTCGGGATTGAGCTCGGTTCCGAGAAATTCCGGGGAGGAAGCGCCGGAGCAGGCCCCTGCGAACAAAAAAATCAGAGCCGTAAGCGCTCCGGCTCTGATTAAGGCGCCGAGATTCATGACGGTTGCGTTAGCGTCTGGAAACAGCCAACAGGGCCGCCACGGACGGTATTCCCAGTACCAGGGCCATGCCGATTATGATGGCTCCCCAGACCCCGGCCCCGGTCTCATTCAACACTATGAATACGACCCCTACGCCGCCTCCCCACACGATGATGATTAGAGCGGCCAACAGGGGAAGGACCATTGCCATAGACGGGCGTGTCAGGGAGGCCGATACCAGCTCGGCTAGTTCCACCATCGGTCTAACCGCCGCTTCCACCGGCGGTCCGATGGTGTCCAGGATTGGCCCGTGTATCGCCGCCAGCGCGGGGACACCCAAAACCAGGGCCATGCCGATGATGATGGCCCCCCAGACCCCGGCCCCGGTCTCATTCAACACTATGAATATGACCCCTATTCCGCCTCCCCAAACGATTACGACTAGGGCGGCCAGCAGGGGCAGAGCCATTGACAGTGGCGGTCGTTGCATTACGTTCGTTTACACTCCGTTACGGGCATTGAACAATATCCGGTTCGGCGTCCAAAAAGATACCACATACGGCCTCATCTTTCCACCGCTCCGGGCGGTAAACCGCTTCAGGTTTCCGAGTCCGCGCCCCTGGCGGTGGAGCGGTTGGATGCGTCTTCCTGGTTGGCCCATATCAGGAAGACGACGGCGAGAGCGCCCACGAAGAAGAGTCCTCCCGGCACCCACATGATGATGCCGCCTATCTGCTGGTCGGACACCACCGACGTTCCCCAAATCCTTGGGGCCTCTGCGTACCATTCGTATATCCCGGCGTCACTGAAGGCGATAAGCGCTCCGAGGATGGTCGGGACCGTGGGCTGGGCCACCAGGTAGACCATCTGGACAATGTAAGAGGGCCGGGGAAGCTCTCGCATCCGGCTCATGATCGGCCACCAGAGAAGAATGCCGCCCCCTATGAACAGGATGTGCTCCAGGATGTGGATTCCTCTGTCCCTCAACGCCCCGTCGTACAGGGCCGGTACGTGCCATACGGCGAAAATGAAGTTGAAGATCAAGAACGAGGGTATCGGCCGCGTGATCAAGCGCAGCGTCGGGAATATCCTGCGGCCCCTGACCAGCGGCCGTATCAGCCAGGGTGGCGCCCCTGCCAGCAAGAGGGGAGGCGAGACCAGGGTGAGCAGCAGGTGCTGGACCATATGGGCCGAGAAGAGGTACTTGTCTCCCAGCTCGTGGATGGGAGACAGCAAGGCGACGAAGAGGACCAGGACTCCGGTGAGAAACAGCGCCACTTCCCCCGAGGTCAGGTCCTCTGAGCCGGTAAAACGCTTCCTAAGCGGACCTACACCGAGAAGGTAAAGGACCGTGAAAGTTATAAGCCCAATGACGACGCTGGGGTGGGCGTGCCATTCCGTCCAGGAGAATTGGACCTCGGCAGGCAACAGCGTATCCTCAACAACTTCCGTCGGATAGGTTAAACAGTGGCCGGGCTGAGGACGTGGCTTGCCCTAGGAGCGATTGGAGAATGGGCCATTCCAACGTAGGTCGCCCAGGTCAATGGAGGCGGAGGCAAGGCCATTTGGCTCTTCCCTGATGATGGAGCCGTGGCCTCCTTCTACACCCGGCGGATTGGCTTTGGCCGAGAGCACCTGGAATAAAGCCAGCAATGCGACGGTGATGATCAACGCCAGGAGCGCTCCGCCGATAAAGACTGTCGAGAAGAGGCGGTGATCGAACTTGAGGTGCATGTAGAACATTATCACGAGAGCGAACTTGGCTATCGACAGGATGATGAATATGGGCAGGAATGCGGGCTCAAGGACCTCGACGTAGAAGACCGCAACCTCGATGGCGGTCAATATGGCTAGCGCCGCGGCTACCTTGACGTAGGTGGCCGGCGTGGGGTGCGCCCCGTGCCCAGCGTCGTGATTCTGACTAGGGTTGTGAGCCATGCCTGTCCCTCATGCCGTGCTAAGTTACTCCGACTCCGATTAGATAGACCACGGCGAAAATGACAATCCAGACGATGTCAACAAAGTGCCAGTACAGGGCCGCCAGGTCGACGCTCAGGGCCTGCCGGTCGGTCAGTTCCCGCTGGGCTTTCTTCCCTCCCCACAGGGAGTAACCCAAAATCGACAGCAGCCATATCACTCCGACCGTTACGTGGGCGCCATGGAACCCGGTCAAGGTGAAGAACGTGGTCCCAAAGAGGTTGGTCCTTGGTGTGAGACCGTACTTGGCCTCGTATTCCGCCTCTCCATGCATGCACGCCTCTTCAGGGTGCACGGGAATCTTGTCGGCCTGCACGGGACATTCAACCGTCTGATGGTGATTGGCGAACTCATAGAACTCGAAGGTCTGGAAGCCCAGGAAGGTGGCCCCCAGCAGCGCTGTGGAAAGCAGCCATACCCGGAAGGCCCTCATATCGCCCCGGTTGATGGCGGCGTAAGCCAGCACCATGGACATGCTGGACACCAGAAGAACGAACGTGCTTACGGAGGTGGTGGGAATGTCGAAGACGTCTATGGGGTAGGGCCCCACTATGCTCTGGCCCCGGTAGATCAAGTAGGTGGCTATGAGGCTGCCGAAGAACAAGCAGTCGGAGCCCAGGAAGAGCCACATGAGCATCTTCCTGTGGTTTAGCCCGGTAGTGGTGTCCTCCACCACTACGTGGTGTCCCTGCTGTTCCTGCAACTACACGCTCCCTATCTGACTAACCGTTGTTACTCGTCGGGTTCTTCCGGCTCTGACGCCGGTTCGAAAGACCAGGCGTATACGGACACCATCGCCATGAACATCCCAATGGCGCCCAGGGCCCAGGTTGTCGCCTCATGAAAGATGGCGCCGTAAGCAGCGACAGTCATGCCTCCAGCCACCATGAAAGGCCAGTAGGACAGGCCCGGCATGTGAATTCCGTGGCCTCCGCCGTGTCCGTCACCGTGCCCTTCTGCATGATGCTCGTGGGCGTCCGCTTCAGGCGAACCGCCGGCAACCGGGGCCGGGGCTTCACCGTGTTCTCCCGACCCATACTTCTCTTCCCAGAAGGCGTCGCGGGCGTGCACCGTGGGAATCTTTTCGAAGTTGTAGTGGGGCGGCGGAGAGGATATGGACCACTCCAGGGTCCTGCCGTCCCAGGGGTCGTTGGGGGCCTTCTCACCCTTCCTGAGACTGCGGAACACGTTATGCATGAAGATCAAGGTGGACGAGGCCAAGATGAACGCACCGACACTGGCCAGCAGGTTCAGACTGTCCCATCCCATGTTCTCGGCGTAGGTGTAAATCCTGCGAGGCATTCCGTCCATGCCCAGGTTGTGCATCGGGAAGAAGGTCAGGTTCATGCCCAGGAACATGATCCAGAAATGGACCTTGCCCAGACGGTCGCTGAGCATCTTGCCGGTGAACTTGGGGAACCAGTAGTAGATTCCCCCGAACAGGGCCCAGATGGCTCCTCCAAACAGCACGTAGTGCAGGTGAGCGACGATGAAGTAGGTGTCCTGCTGTTGATTGTCCGAAGGAGCGGACGAGTGCATGATGCCGCTCAGTCCCCCGATGATGAACAGTATCACGAACCCTATGGCGAAAAGCATAGGTGTAGTGAACTTAATCTGGCCTCCCCACATGGTGGCAATCCAGTTGAAAATTTTCACACCGGTGGGAATGGCGATGGTCATTGTGCCCAGGGCAAAGGCGGCGTTGGCGTAGGGGCCCAAGCCCACCGTGAACATATGGTGGCTCCATACACCCCATCCCAGGAAACCTATGATCACTCCTGAAAGAACAACCACCGGATAGCCGAACAGGGGCTTCCGGGAGAACGTAGGAATAATCTCCGTCACGATTCCCATAGCAGGAAGGATTAGTATGTACACCTCAGGATGTCCGAACACCCAGAAGATGTGCTGCCACAGAATCGGGTCTCCGTTGGCCGTTGGCTCAAAGAAATTGAAACCGAAATTCCGGTCCATGTAGAGTTCTATAAGCCCGACGGTGATGACCGGCATTGCAAGCATGATCAGCAGCGAGGTGACCAGCGTCATCCATACGAATACCGGCATGCGCATCAAGCTCATGCCTGGAGCCCGCATGTTGACGATGGTCACGATAAAGTTGAAGGCCGCTATCATGGACGCGGTCCCCAGCGTCCCGAGACCGACGGTGTAGAAGTCCATGCCTGGCCCCGGGTTGTAGGTGTCCCCCGTCAGGTTGGCGTAGCCGAACCATCCGGCGTCGGGCGACACGGCTCCTGCCAGCCAGCCCGTGTTCAGTACGATGCCGCCGCCCAGGAACATCCAGTAGGAAAGCGCGTTCATCCTGGGGAACGCTACGTCCCTGGCCCCAATCATCAGAGGAATCATGTAGTTGAAGAAGGCGGCTCCCATGGGCATGATGGCCAGGAAGATCATGCTCAGGGCATGCATCGTGAACAGCTGGCTGAAGACTTCGGGACTGACGATGGCCTGTTCCGGCCTGGCCAGCTGCACCCTCATCATCAGGGCTTCGACTCCGGCCAGCAGGAAGAATATGAAGGCCGTCACACCATAGAGGATTCCTATCCTCTTGTGGTCGACAGTGGTGACCCAGCCCCATATCCCTTCGTAAGAGGTGGGTCTCTTTAGTGCGCCGCTAATGGTTTCAGTCAATGTCACCATCGTTGCTCCAACAAAAGGGCCTCTAGTTGCCGCACCGGCCCCCCCTTGTTTAAGGTAAGGGGCAAGGTACCCGGTTTTATATAATAAAAGGGCATCATTCTATCGCACTGAATCACCGCTGGTTAAGCAAGTACTCGGCCAGCGCCAGGATTTCGTTGGGTTGCATCTCCAAGTCCGGGTTGTTGTAGACGTCGGCCAGCTCTCCCATGCGGTTTCCAGGTTTCACGTCGTCAGGATCAGTTAGCCAGCGAATCAGGCTCTCCCGGTCCAGTTCGAGAGCGCCAGCCGCAAGGATCTGACGAGTGCCCAGGTTTGTCAGGTTCGGGCCAGGGAACTGGGCAGCCCCGCTTTCGAAGCTGGTCTGACGGGCTTTACGGACCGCTTCGATCCCGGCCCCTGCAATGTCATGGCACAGCAGGCATCCTTTGTCAGCGAAAAGCGCCTTGCCCTGGTCAGCCAAGTCCGACGACTGTTCGGGGCCGTCGGCAAGAGCATGGTATTCCTCCACCCAGCGGTCAAACCCCTCCTGGGTCTCCACCACTACCCTGAACTTCATGTGGGCATGGGCCACTCCGCAGAATTCCGCGCATTGGGCGTACAACGTCTGGGGGAATGGTTCGTCGAAATAGGATGAGTCAGCCAGAAGCCACAGGCGGTTGTCGTTGTTGGGTACGACGTCCACCTTTCCTCCCAGCTTGGGAATCCAGAAGCTGTGGATCACGTCGTCCGACAGGAGGTTGAATTGTACCTTCCGGTCCACGGGTATATGCAACTGGTTGGCGGTGACTACACCCTGCTCCGGGTACTCAAACTCAAACCACCACTGGTGGCCTATGACGTTGACCTCCAGAGCGTTTTCTTCCGGTTTCGGGTCTGCAGAGATCTCGAACAAGACTATCACGGTGGGGACCGCGATAATGGCCAATACGATGACCGGGAAGACGGTCCAGGCAATCTCAAGAGGAGTGTGCCCGTGAGTCTGTTTCGGAATCTCGGTCTGTCCGGGCCTGGCCCGGTAGCGGACCATGGCGTATAGAAGAGCGCCTACGACTATGACGAAAACGGCTACGGCAGCCCAGAAGATGAGGTAGAAGAGGTCAGCCTGCTTTTGAGCGACGGGACCTTTGGGGTCAAATGTGGATTGGGCGTTGTCAGGGGTGCACGCTATAAGGGCTAGAGTTCCAAGGACTAGCGCCAGCCCGATTACCGTTTTGGGCCGGAACCCGAATCCTTTTCTCAACAGTCCCTGGGAACGCTGTAGGCTATGCTTGAACGTTTCCATCTAACGACGCTGGAGCACTATATCAAAAGGCGCTTCCGACATTCAAGGGGCGTTGTGGCACCGACCCAACCACAAAATGGGCTAGTGAAATTTCTCACAGATTCACCATGCTGTCAACCGTCACGAATACGAAAACCAACGCAAGGTATAGCAGCGAATAGAGATACAACCTCTTGGAACCAGCCGCTCTCCCGTCGGCCTCTGGTTTCGTGAGGGCCATCTTTCCGGACAGCAACAGGAACACCG
>DAOUJI010000064.1:0-1868 GCA_034422875.1 Dehalococcoidia bacterium
GGGAGGTGCGCTGGTGGCGGTGCAGCCGGCCCGCCCTCTGGAGCAGCAGGTCGGCTGGAGCCATTTCCGTGACCATCAGGTCGAAGTCTAGGTCAAGGCTTTGCTCGACGACCTGGGTGGCCACCAGGATGGCGCGGCGGGGGCGGTGTGTCTGGGAGTCTCCAGGGCGTCCAAAACGCGCCAGTGTCCGTTGTTCCCGCGCCTCTCTGGCATGGAAGGGGTACTGGGAATGGAGCAGCTCCAGCTTGGGGTAGCCGTCAGTCGCCAAGCCCTGGAACCTGGGCCTGAGGTGCTGGTAGACCTCTTGAGCTCTCCTGACGGTGTTGCATATGACGGCGGCGCAGCCACCTTGAGCCAGGACCTCCGACAGCAGTTCGCCCAGTCCGGGGATGTCCTCTTTCTGGGATGCGGGTGGGTAGCCCACCGCTTCCAGCCGGACGACTTTCTTGCTCAACCGGGATACCCCGACGGACCGGGAGATGATCTCGGAGCTTCCCAGTGCACGTAAGACACGGGGGTATTCCGCCTCTGCGTGTTCGGGAGAGGGTTCATGTCCCAGGCCTCTTCGGTAGGCGTCGATTAGCGCTGCCCTCCGGGCGCGAGGCAATGTCGCCGAGAGCAACACTACCGGCGATCCCAAGGCCGCGAGCCATTCCAGCAGACGTTCCAGCAGCGTCGTCATATAGGTGTCGTAGGCATGGACCTCGTCCACTACCACCATCTTTCCGGAAAGGCCAAACAGCCTCACGAAGACGTGCCGCGTCTGAAGACTGGCGAGGAGTACCTGGTCGATGGTCCCCACACCGAAGGGGGACAGCAGACCACGCCTGCGGTGGGTGAACCACTCGGCGGCGACCACCCCCGGCGGGGCAATGTCCGCTTCGACTCCTTGATAGCTTGGAGAGAAGATGCGGTCGCCGTTCCGGCGCAGGACCTCGAACTCGGCTGACAGCGAGGCGTGCCCATGAAGAAGTTGTAGCTGCACCGATTCGTCTTGTCTGCTGCTTTCCAGGAAATCCCTGACTCGGGCAAACATCTGGTTGCTGGTCGCCTGGGTTGGCAGCGCGAAGTAGAATCCGCGCAGTCCACCGTCCTGGCTCCATTGGTCAGCCAGGTACAGCGCTGCTTCGGTCTTCCCCTCGCCCATGGGAGCCTCGATGATTACTATGCCGGGGCCCCTCAGGGTCGATGCAAGCTCTTCGACTTCCCGCTGCAGGCTGTTGGGTGTCTGAATGGCCGGGAATAGATCAGAAAAGCTGCGTCGCCCTGAGGGATGGAAGTTGAGTCTCCACCCAAGTCCGTCCAGTGCCTTACGAGCCTGACTCCGACTGCGGATCAGGTACGCCGCAATGTCCGCCGAGGTGTCGTGCGGAAAGAAGTCGGTGTTTGACCCTATCCAGTCGGACACGGAAACCAGACCTGCGATGGTCATCGCGGCCCCATTTGTGATGCCCTTGGGTACTCGGCGTTCCGAGAGCCCAAGGGCTTCGGACAGCCTGGCCACCAGGTCCCGCCGGAGGAATGACCACTCTGGTCCGCCGAGGTCCCGGTCCGCGGTTTTGGCCTTCTGGATATCGGAGCTTTGGGTGAGCGTTCCGTGATGACCGCCCCCGATGGTTCCCAGATCACGGGCCACTGGAGGAGAAAGGCCAAAGTCGGATACCAAGACGTCGGGCAATGTGGCTGCAGTCACCGTTCCGTGGGCAGCCAAGGCGCGTGTGGGGACGTGCTGGACCGGGACGCGCAACCCGCTGTGCTGGAGCCTGGCTCCAACGTCAGCCCGGACTTTCTCCACCCGCAGTTGAAATGCGGGGGACGCCTTCCCCAGATCGTGAAGGCCAGCGAGGAACGCGCACCATAGCCCTGCC
>DAOUJI010000065.1:0-4587 GCA_034422875.1 Dehalococcoidia bacterium
CCAGAAGTACCCGTCGTCGTCCTTGTACCCCTTGTCCCCGGTCAGATACCAGTCTCCCTGGAAGCAGGAGGCCATGGCGTCCTCGTCCTTCCAATACTCCTTCATCAGTCCCACAGGCCGCTCCGGCTTCACCTTCACGGCGATTTGGCCCTCCTCGCCCGGGGGAAGCTCGTCGCCGTCCTCGTCCACAATGGAAACTTCAAATCCGGGGGTCGGCTTTCCCATCGAGCCGGGCTTTATGTCCATGCACCGGTAGTTGCCCACGAGCAGCGTGGTCTCGGTCTGGCCGTACCCGTCGTATATGTCCAGGCCCGTGCCTTCCTGCCAGAGCTTCATGACTTCCGGGTTCAATGGCTCGCCCGCGCCGGTGCAGTGGCGCAAGCTGTTCAAGTCGTATTTTGTCAGGTCTTCCAACACCAACATGCGGAAAGCTGTGGGAGGCGCACAGAAGCTGGTTACGCCATAACGTTCCAGGATTCTGAGCGTCAGGTCGGCGTCGAAACGCCCCACAGCGTTGTGCTGCATGATGGCCGCGCCTTGTATCCACTGACCGAACAGCTTGCCGTAAGCCGTCTTGGCCCAACCCGTGTCGGAGATGGCCCAGTGGAGGTCGGTGGGTTTCAGGTCATGCCAGAATTTGGCCGTGATCACGTGGGCGATGGCGTATGAGGCCTGGGTGTGGAGCACCATCTTGGGCGGGCCCACGGTGCCTGAGGTGAAGTAGATGACCAGCGGGTCGTCGCTTCGTGTGGGTTCAACGTCTCCCAGTGTTGATGGCTGCAGTTCTCTCTCTGCAGTCCAGCTTGTCCAGCCCCGGCGTTCGCCGTCGATTAGAATGACGTGCTTCAACGTGGGGCACGAGGCGATGATTTCGTCCACCTTGTAAGCGTTCTCGGAGTCCACTATCGCGACACTGGCCTCGGCCCTGTTTACCCGGTATTCGATGTCGTGGGGAGTGCACAGCACCGTGGCCGGCATAGGGACGACTCCCAGCTTCATCATGCCCAGGTTGGCTACGTACCATTCGGGAATGCGCGGAGCCATTATGAAGGCCCGCTCACCCTTTTCCACTCCCAAGCCGAGCAGCATGTTGGCGAACTTGTTGGAGAGTACCTTGAGGTCATAGAAGGTGTGCTTGTCTGCGGTGTCGCCTGCCGGGTGAACCGACACCAGAGCCAGCTTGGTGTGGTCGTCGGCCCATTTGTCCACCACGTCAAAGCCGAAGTTGTGCAGTTCCGGGACGTCCAGCCTGAACTCTCGGCGGGCCGCTTCGTAGTCCTGCATGTTGGGTGTAAGAGCCTGCCCTGAGCTTGTCGAAGGGTTTATGGTCATGGAGCGATGCCTTTACAGCAGATTGAATTGAGAGGTCAGGCGCAGGGTCCACTTGAGTTGAAACCGCGTCCACTACGCCTGAGAGGATTATAAAGGCTGTCCTGCGGCGTCTCAACCCTGGTCTACGCACCGTGCTATACTCCAATTGATTTGTTCACGAGTACCCAGTCAACCCGGAGACTCATTCCAAGGAGGCGGTAATGCGGCTAGAGGGCAAGGTGGCCCTGATAAGCGGAGGAGCCAGGGGCATGGGCGCTGTGGAGGCCAAGCTGTTCGCTGAGGAAGGCGCCAAGGTGGTTATCGGCGACGTGCTGGAAGCGGAGGGCAAAGAAACCGAGGCTGAGGTCAACGAGTCCGGGGGAGAGTGTATCTTCATCAGGCTGGATGTTACGGCGTCGTCGGACTGGCAAGCGGCGGTAGACCTTGCGGTCCAGCGGTTCGGAGGTCTGCACGTCCTGGTGAACAACGCCGGAATTTCCAACCGGGCTACCCTGGAAGACACTTCCGACGAAGCATGGGACCGGATGTTGGACATCAACGCGAAGGGGGTGTTCCTGGGAACTCGCCATGCTATACCGGCCATGCGGGATTCCGGCGGAGGCTCAATTATCAACATCTCATCCATATACGGACTCATAGGCAGCCGGACGTCGGCGGCTTATCATGCATCAAAAGGCGCCGTGCGGCTGCTCACAAAAGCCACGGCCATACAGCACGCTTCCGAGAACATACGGTGCAACTCGGTGCACCCGGGTTTCATCCAAACCCCCATGACCCAGGCATCCTTCTCCGACGAGGAACATAGGGAACGGCTGATAGCGAACACCCCTATCGGGAGACTTGGTGTGCCCGAGGATATAGCCAAGGGAGTCCTTTACCTGGCTTCCGACGAATCGTCCTACGTCACAGGAACCGAGCTGGTCATCGACGGAGGGTTCACAGCCCAGTGACGCCGGCCCGCCCTGAGCCTGTCGAAGGGTCTGTGTTAAAATTCTAATCACTTCCTGCTCAACCCCCTATACTCGAAAGGAGCTCAATGCTGCTCTCAGAACGTCGCCAGCGCTACCGGAACATCCTGGAAGGTGACCAGTGCGTCCACCCCGCGTCAGTCTTTGACGCCATGTCGGCCCGAATGGCCGAATCCCTTGGGTTTGAGGTGGGGATGTTGTCGGGGTCGATAGCCTCCGGCACTGTGCTTGGCGCGCCTGACCTTATCGTTCTGACCTTGACCGAATTTGCCCAGCAGGCCCGCCGGGTGACCCGCTCCTGCGACATCAGCCTCATGGTCGACGCCGACCACGGCTACGGCAACGCCCTGAACGTCATGCGGACTGTGGAGGAGATGGAAGCATCGGGCGTTTCCTGTCTCACCATAGAGGACACCGTGCTTCCCAGGGGCTTCCGCAGCGGCGAGGAGCTGATCTCCCAGGATGAGATGGTCGGCAAGCTGAAGGCTGGGCTGTCCGCCAGGCAGGACCCGACTCTCGTCATAGTCGGGCGGACCAACTCACGGGCCTGCTCAGGACCGGACGAGTTGGCCGAGAGGGCCAAAGCCTATGAGGCTACGGGCATCGACGGCATATTCGTTGCGGGCCTCAGCACCGCCGAGGAGCTGGACGCCATCCTAAGCGTCACGACCGTTCCGTTGCTCTTGGGGTCAGCTCCCGCGTCTCTCGGAGGCAAGGAAGAACTGGCAAAAAATAGGGTCAGAATTGCCCTGCAAGGCCACCTGCCCTTCTACGCCGCTGCCAAGGCAGTCTACGACACCCTCAAGCACCTGGCAGACGGAGGGGCTCCGGGCGACATACAGGGTAACGTGGCCGCTGGAGAGCTGCTGGATATATCCATGAAGCAGCCTGAATACTCCTCGTGGACGAAAGACTTTCTCAACTAGGAGGCGGGTATGACGATGGACAAGGCGATTTCAGAGATGTTGGACCGACAGGGGATACGGGACCTGATGGCCCGGTATTACCGGGGCATAGACAGAAAAGACGTGGAGTTGATAGGCGACTGCTTTACGGAGGACGCCTACGCCCGATACGGCACGTTCGAGGCCATTGGACGTGCCCGCATCAAAGAAGTCCTCGGGACGATCGTACGTTGCTTCGGCGCCTCCACCCATTTGAGGGGAGACCAGGAAGTCAAGCTCGACGGTGACACTGCCGAGGTGGAGACCTACGCCGTGGACTATTTGAACTATACCATCGACGGCGTCCCCTACCAGTCCACCCACGGCCTCAGATACCGCGACACCATGGTACGGGAGGGCGATGTATGGCGCGTGAAGCACAGGGTGCTCCAGTCTGATTGGACCCGTGCGTACGCCATTGACCCCACTGTGCCCCAACAGTTCGATTCGGACGCCTCCAAGACACTGCTAAAAGGCAGACAGATCGTCCAATAACTGCGGACAATAGACTGGCGGGAGGTTCGCTATGGTAGAGCAGCTAGCGCGACCCAAGGACAAGGTGGAAGTCTACTGGTTCTCGGAGCAGCCTAACGGTTACATCACCGACAACGACCTGGAGAAGTACCCGTCGGGCCGGCTGGGATTCCCCAACAGCCATTTCGACAGGGAAAAGGCCCACGTGCTCTATTCCCAGTATCACGACCAGTACGCATACGCCGACGAGGTGGACTTCGACGGCATCATGAGCAACGAACACCACTCGGCCTACTGGTGCATGAAGCCTGCCGTGAACCTGGACGCCGCAGTCATATCCAAGGTGACCCGGAAGGTCAAGATAGCAATTCTGGGGAATGTGATTGCCATCAACGACCCTGTCAGGATGGCGGAAGAGATCGCAATGCTGGACTGCTACTCCGGCGGCAGAATCATATCCGGGTTCGTGCGGGGCGGCGCGGTGGAGAGCCTTCAGGGGGGCATAGACCCCTCCGAGAACCGGGAGCGGTTCGAAGAGGCCCACGACCTCATAATCAAATGCTGGACGGAGCCCGGCCCCTTCCGTTTCGAAGGCAAGCACTACCAGTACAGGGTCGTCAACCCCTGGGTCCTGCCGATGCAGGAGCCGCGGCCTGACATCTGGTTCCCCGGCACGGGCAGCCCCGAGAGCGTCGTCTGGGCCGCCAGCCACGGCCACCCCTACATGAACCTGGGGGCGCTGTTGGAAATCACCCAATGGCTAAAGGACATCTACATCGAGACGGCACAAGAAGCCGGGTACAAGCCCGGGCCTGAGCACTTTGGCTACCTTCTGAAGGTGTTCTGCGCCGACACCGATGAGAAGGCCA
>DAOUJI010000066.1:0-73820 GCA_034422875.1 Dehalococcoidia bacterium
TGAGGAGTACGCCCTCATGCCCCGCTGTTCGGGGACCCAGCCTTCGGTCTCGTCCATCTCACCGTCTTCGGCGCCGTCCAACTCTCCCCGAGTGGCAACGCCTTCCAGGATGGCGTCAGCGATTCGCCCCGACATCAGCCGAATGGACCTTATGGCGTCATCGTTGCCTGGGATGGGTATATCCACCAGGTCGGGGTCAGTGTTGCTGTCCACGACTGCGCATATCTTGACACCCATGCGGCGGGCTTCGGATACGCAGATGTCCTCTTTCTCGATGTCCACGACGAAGAGCGCCGCTGGAATCTTCCGCATGTCGCGTATGCCCAGGAAGTATTTCTCAAGGCGGGCTAGCTCCTCTTCCAGCTTAAGTCCTTCCTTTTTGGTCAACGACTGGAAATGGCCCTTTTCCCGGCGGTCGTCCAGTTGGATCATGTGGTCGACCCGCCCTCGGATGGTCTGGAAATTGGTCAGCGTTCCGCCAAGCCAACGCTGGTTTACGTAGGGCATCCCGCAGCGTGAAGCTTCGGTCGAGATGGCTTCCTGGGCCTGCTTCTTGGTGCCGACAAAGAGAACGTCGCCTCCCTCGGCGACTATCTGCGTAACCTTCTTACAGGCTTCTCCGAGAAGCGCAAGTGTTTGCTGGAGGTCGATAATGTGGATGCCGTTGCGGTGGGTGAAGATGTACCTCTTCATGTGGGGGTTCCACCGCCGGGTCTGGTGCCCGAAATGGACTCCGGCTTCCAGCAATGATTTCATGGTGACGGGCTCGCGCTGGGCCGCCTGGGCTGGAGGGGGAGGAGGCGGTGCGCTTACAGCAACTTGCTCAGTCTCTTGTACCATACACCCTGCCTTTCTAACTCAGTTCCGTCGGGAGCGGGGCCGTCATCGTCGCCTGATTGCGGACAAATAAAACCGCTCCGCCCGTGCGGAACTTATGCCTGAGTATATCATAGGCACCAGCCACGGGCAACGGGCGTGAGAAGCGGGTATGTGTGGACTAACATCCCCGACCCTCTCCCCTGGGGCGTTGGGAGGACCTAGCAAAGGGCGTTCCTTACCTAGCCCTATGAAATCGGATACTTGGAAATTGCTCCGAAGTCTATCTCCATTGATAGTTCCCTTGGCTTCTCGTCATGAAGTTTAATGAACCCCAGACCATGCAATCTAACGAGTTCCCTAACGAAAGTCCGTGTGGTCACGTTGCCGTATGCGCCCTTCACGTATCCCCAACTAAGCAACTCGTCAAGGTGAATCCTTCGAGACGCGTTCTCTGAGAAGGGGTCTACAGGTTCAGTCTCATCCAGTAGATAGAGCAACAGTTGGCGTTCCCGCTCGTTCAACATCCTACGACGCTCACTGACCCGCGTATTGAAATTGGCCGCCAACATCTGGCGATACATCACCCGATTTAGTTTGGCTTTGATGAAATTGTTTATGCCGTCCAACTCTACGGCAAAGCCCTTGACTCCAAATGCAGCAAATTCTGTGACGTCGAATGGATTCAGTACGCGCCTAGTCCTCTGAAGGAGGGTCTTGTATTCGTCTCCGTTCCTGTAGAAGTAGTTCGAGAGGCCATAGAACCCGTGAACATTGTAGCCATGTTGGAAAAGGATCCCAGCCTCAAGCAGCCTGGACACCCTGCCGTTGCCATCTCCGAACGGGTGGATGGTTACTAAGAAGAAATGGGCCACGAGAGCTCGTACGACAGGATGTTCACTATGCAGCTTTCGCGAATTTACAAACGATATGAATTCCTCCATGAGGCCGCCCATCGCATCGTAGGGAGCGCCGATATGAACGCCTCCCAGGTCCGGTGAGCCTACTTGCACGGATTGGGATCGAAAGGAGCCGGGAACATTATCCCTTTCGTCAGAACTCTCAGTGAGCATCCGGTGAATTGTCAGAAGGTCGCTTATTCCTACCGGAGTCGTCCCCGGTAGGAATCGGTCCTTTACCCAAGCCTGAGCCCGGGCTGCGTTCCTGATTTGGATTTGCTCCCTGGACAGTCTCTCCGACGGACTGTCTCCCTCTTGGTCGACGAGGTCCATTTGATGGGCGACTTCCGCTTCCGACAACGGATTCCCTTCCAGGGCAGTCGTGCCGTGGACTGCCTTAACTATGTTCAGCTTGTCCAGTTGTACGTTCCATTCGGGCGCCAGTATGAGCTTGTCGGCCGCTTGCCTATGGGCTTCTACAGCGATGAGAGTGGTCCGTAGATTGCTGTAATCAACGGAGTAGTCAAAGCTGAATTTTTCCCAGAAACTCCGTGCATCCATGCTAGTTCTCCGTATGATGACACATTATTTGGCGTTATATATGACGCGTTATCTGACTTGATATATATGTGTAATTCTAGCTAAATACTAAAACTACTCCCCGTTATATGTCAACTTATTTGACAGATTGTTTGGCAGAGCAGATGGTCATGCTAATAGGGAAAACCAGATCCCTGTCCATGTCTGATGAAGAAGTCCGGTGAACGTGAAGGGCATGGGAGGCCACCACCGTGTGAGAGATGATGATCTCCCCCGTGAGGTAGTCCGCTACAAACGGTCGTCTAGAACCGGAGATGCGCCGTCAGTCGAAGGCCGGAAAGACCTCTTTCGCGGCCATCTCCATGACTCGGGTGATCTGGCCGGAGTCCAGGGTGTTTATGGATATGCAGATTTCGCTCACGCCCAGCGCCTGGAAATCTTTGACGCTCAGGACTATGTCTTCAGGGGTGTCGCCAAGGCTGTAGCCCGATGGGTTGCCCATGGTGCGGGGGTCCCGCACCACCCCTGCAGAGAGCCTGATGGAGATGTCGAGGTCGTCGTAATTCCGCCCGTGGGCGGCAGCTTGTTCTTTCAGGTAGTCCAGGCTGGTTGCCATCTCCTGAGGGGTCATGTTGGCCCCATGCCATCCGTCGCCCACCCGTGCGGCCCGCCGCAGGGCTGCCTTGCTGGTGCCTCCTATGAGCAGGGGAACATAGGGTTTCTGTACGGGCTTCGGTGAAAACTTCATGCGGGAGAAGCTGTAGTGCTTACCCTCGAAGCTCGGCTCCTCCTGCGTCCACAGGGCCTTCATCACTTCGATGGACTCGTCGGAGAGCTCGCCCCGCGTTGCCATCGACGCTCCCATAGCATCCAGCTCCTCCGGGATGACTCCAACCCCGACGCCGAGCTTCAGCCTGCCGCCGGACATCTGGTCAATGGTTGCGGAGACCTTGGCAAGGCGTATGGCGTTGTGATAGGGGAGGACGAGCACCGATGTGGCCAGCTCTATGGAGTCGGTCACTGCGGCCACGTACGCTAACGTGGACATGGGGTCGTAGTAGGGGCGGTTGTCGAGCCTCTCGCGCACGTAGCTGACGTTGAAGACGTGGTCCGCCACCCACAGGGACTTGTACCCCAATTCCTCCGCTTGAACGGCCATTCTGATTAGAGCCTTGGAGTCTTCTACGCCCCAATGGTTGGGCAATCCGAATCCGAACTTCATACCTGCCCCCTTCTCGGCCCAGCGTCTCCTGTGACACGCGAGGTCCGCTCGCCTGCGGCCTCATTGCTCCCATTGTATCTCTGCGCATGGTCTGCCACAACGTCCGCAGCTAGCCAGGACCCGTGGGCATGTCGGAGACCGATGGCGCACCCAAGCCGCCGCGGGCGTGTTAGAATTGCCCATCTTTTGCGTGAGGGTTGCCAATGGGAGCGGGCGTGCTGGACCGGGAGAGCATCATGGAGCTGGTCCAAGGGCCTGAGCCCCTGATAGACGGCATCGTCGACCTGGAGTCCCAACTGCAGCCCAACGGGTTTGACCTCACCCTGAAAGAAGTCTCCGCTTTCGTTTCCCCCGGCGTCATGCCCAACGGCTCGGCCCGATCAAGCCTGTCGGAAACAACGCCTCTGGAGTACGACGATGACGGCTACGCAACCCTGGTGCCCGGCCCCTACCTGATTGCTCTCAACGAGGTGGTGCACCTGCCACCGGATCTGATGGCTTTCGCCAGACCGCGTTCCAGCCTGCTACGCAGTGGGGTGGCCATTCACACTGCCGTGTGGGACGCCGGGTACAAGGGACGCTCCCAGGCGCTGCTCACGGTGTACAATCCGCATGGATGGAGAGTCCGGCAGAACGCCAGAATCATGCAAATCGTGTTCATTCACCTGGCCAAGAGCTTGGACAGCGAGTTGATATACCAGGGGCGTTTTCAGTTGGAGAACCTGTTGGAATCGGAGGTCCGATAGAGAGGAGCGCAGAAAATGGCGCACTATATGGTCCAGGCGTCCTATTCACAGGAAGCGTTGGCAAGGCTTGTGGCGAGTCCCGGTCCGGGCGGGACAGCAATGAAACAGGCCGTCGAGAAGTTCGGAGGGAAGGTCGAGGCCACGTACTTTACCTTTGGCGACTATGACATCGTAGTGATACTGCAGCTTCCCGACCACATCACCATAGCCCAGGCTGTCATGGGGGTCAGGTCCAGGGGCGGAGTCACCAAACTCAAGACGACCGTCTTGATTCCCCCTGAAGACGCAGTGGCAGGAATGAAACTGGCTGCCAGTCTCGGGGCGGCATCGTCTGAAGTGGCCGGTTAATCCGTGTGCCGGAATTAGGAGGGATGTTATGCCTAAGTATTTAGTGGAAGGCGCCTACACGGATGTGGGGACTGCCGAACTGATGGCTAACCCGGAGGACTGCGTGGCCGCCGTGAGAGCGGCTGCCGAGGCTTTGGGAGGCTCGCTGGAGCTGCTGTATTTTGCCTTCGGAGACATCGACGCGGTGGCTATCTTCGACATGCCTGACGACGTTTCGATGATCGCCCTTTCGGCGGCGGCGTCCGCCGGTGGTTCGTTGAAGAGCCTCAAGACCACGGTCCTTATGACCAATGAAGACGGCATGGAGGCCATGCGGCGGGCGGGAGAGTCGGGCTGACCAACCCTTTCCCTAAGGCTGGCGGGATATCAGGCCCCCGGCTCGGAGCGCCGCTTCCACACCCACCTGATTAGCAGGCTCACCGCTGCCGCGAGAATAGCCAACAGGACCCATTGTTTCCGTGTCGGACCTATCTTCAACGCTCGGCCCTCGATATCCAGGGTTGTCGTTGACTCAGCTTTCCCAGACCTAGCCCGAATGGCGGCGTATGAACTCCAACGCCGCCTTGGCGCAGCGGTCGGGCTGGTCGTTGGCGATGTAGTGGGAAGCATCCTCGAAAACGATCTGTTCACAGTTGGGGATCGTGTCCCGCATCATGTATTGTTCATCAATCGAGGTATTGGCGCTGTTGTCCGGAGACAAGAGCAGCGTTGGCGCCTTTATGTCCGCCAGCATGGGAGTGATGTCGAAGCTCCGCTGGCTGACCATCTTCTGCAGGGCCGCGATGGTGTGAGGCTGCATCAGACCCGTCTGCTGGGCCAGCTTCTGGGCTGTCATCACCCGGGCGGGTGAGGCATCGGGCGGCATGCCCCGTATCCAGCCCAGCAGCGCCCACGTCTCAGAACCCAGGGCATGAACGGAGGACGCTCCGTCGGGATAGCCCTCTCTGGCCCAACTGTTTTGGGTAGGGGGCTTTATCCAGCATGGCGTGGATGTCAGCACCAGGCTTTTGACCCGTTCCGGCCGGGATGCGGCAAAGGCCGCTCCCAAAACTCCTCCCAGCGACACCCCGACATAGTGGACCTTGTCCAGGTACATGGCGTCCAGGAAAGCGTCGAAGTCGGACAGGACTCCTTCCAAGGTGAATTCATGGCCCATAGGCGGGGTCGAGGAGAGGCCATTGCCCCAACGGTCCATGCGTATGAGCCGGTAGTTGCGGGACAGAGTGGGTGTCCAACGATGGAACTGCTGGGCGCTGCCGAATATGAAGTGCTGCATGAACACCGTCTCCGGCACGGCTCCGGCGTCAGTGTGATCGTCTACAACGTAGTGGATGTCGTGGCCGTTGACCTGAACGTAGGGCATTGGGACGCTCCTTGGGGCGAGGTTTATGGGGAGGTTATTCCTGGGTTCCGGCGCCGCAGACCTAGCGAGGTTGAAGAGGCTGTGCTGGGCGCCTTAACGCAAGACATAGCTCGCCTAAGGGAAAAGCTGTTCGCCGGTCTCAGCGTCGACCACGGTAATGGCGCTGACGGGGCAGTTCTCGGCAGCTTCCATTATCAGCTCTTCAGTGTCTCCCTCGGGATTTTCCACCTGGGACTGCCGTTCTTCCGTCAGGCTGAAGGTGTTTGTGGCGATTCCAACACACATGTTGTTGCCCACACACACGTTGTGGTCTACGTTGATGTTCAGTTTGCGGGCCATTCTTTCCCCCTCGGAATGAGCGTATCAAGATGGGCGGCGGACGCCCGCAGCATCGCCGGGCGTCGTCTTGGGATTCTATCCCCCGGACTCCGACAGGTCAACGCTTGCGGCTAGAAGGCGTCGGGCGCGGCGGCTATGGCTTCCAGCTCGGCGCGGGTGTACGAACCCAGGCTGCGGAAGTTGAATTCCGTGTAGTTCTTTATCCACCGGAGTGCTATCTTCGTGGCCTTCCTGTAGCGGACCTCGGCCTCTCGGAAAGCTTGCTGGGCGTCCAGGTCGTCAGACGGGAGTGACCGCTTGGCCTGATCGAGGATGTCCCCCATCTCGTCCAGCAGCACCCGTCGCACGACGGGCAGGTCATGGACCTCCTCTGTGTCCTGGGCCACGGTCGCATGAATGATGCGTTGGGCGACCTGGGCCACCGATATGCGGCCTGTGGCTAGGTCCTCCATTAGAGGCGGGTGGATTCCGGGCCTTCCAGCCAGGCTGTCGATGCCCTTGGCTCCCCGGCCGTTGAGCCAACCTTCAAGGTACTCGATTATCATACGGGCGTTCCGCCGGGTGCCTTCCATCGTTACAGGGCCTTCGGGCACGTCTATAGACACCGGGTAGTTGTCCGGGTCTCCCATTTCGGGAGTGGGCTGCCATCCCGTGGCTCGGAGTTCTTTGAAGGGGTCGGCGGCGGTTTTCATGTGGAAGATATGGGCCACCCAGCCTCGCAGGAAACCCTGCTCCGCCTCCCATACCTTGTCAGTCCTGATGGTCTCGGCGGCTGCCCGGTTGGTCTCGTCGTCCCGGGCCGGAAGGGCGGTGGCCATGCCTCCGATGGGCGCTCCGCCCCGCTTGAGGCAGACAGCGACCAGCCTACGGAAGATGTTGCCCAGGAAGGGAGTCGTCTTTATGTCCACACCGAAGCGGTCAGGCCACACCGAGTTCGGGTCGGCCATGACGAACTCCAGTATGGAAGCCTTCAGGTCCCAGCGGGCCGCGTTCAGCCCCGCGGCGTATGGACCCAGGGCATGGAGCATCTCCTCCATCTGGTAGACGGCGGGAAGCGACTCTACCAGGGGAATGGCTCTTATGACAGCGTCGTCCGGGAGGTCGAGGATCTGGAAGGATGCGTCGAAAATGTCCCGATAGAGGGCCGCCTCCTCGGCTGACTCCATCTTGGGTATATAGAAATAGAGACCCTGGCCCCGCTCTATCTGCGCTCTCCCTGCATGGTAGATGGTCAACGCCGTTCCCAGGATGGTCGCCGAAACGGGCTGGCCGTCGATCGTCACTTCGGGCTCGTCCAGGTGCAGCCCCCGTTCCCGGTGCATGAAGAAGGGAATCTCGCCTTCCTGGATGGAGTAGTCCCGCTGACGCTCCGGGTTGTGGAAGGTCAAAGTCCGTTGTACGGCGTGCAGCCGGTTGAGGGCCGCGGCTACGGTGTCCTCGAACCTGTGCCCTCCCGAGTCCTCGTCGTCGTCCAGGTCCCCCACGGCCCTCTCCCCTTCAGGTCCGGGGTTCAGAGCGTTGATGAACATGGCGGTCAGGGAGGCCGGGCCCGAAATCTCGATCCCAGGCCTCATTAGTTCCTCAGGAGGCTCTGGGGTCCGCCAGTCGCCGGTGTTTATCTCCGATGTGGGCAGGTGGCCCGGCAGCTTGCCGCATTTTAGGGCCTGCTCCAGCACCTCGATCCGTTTCGCACGAAGCTCGTGGACCCTGGACGTGAACCGGTCATAGAGGGATGCCAAGTAGTCGCAGAATTCGGCTGTGAAGAGGTCCGACGCGCCAGGGACGGGGGTGAAGCCAACTCGGTCTTGAGACGTCATGTCTGCCTCCTAAAGGGCAGGGTGCGGGGGGCAGGGTCAAGCTGAGTCCAATATTTCGTTCACCTCTGATATTTCTTGAGGGGACATGGCCCATTCGACGCCCTTTGCGTTGGCGTCCACCTGCTCGGGCCGGCTGGCCCCTGCGATTATCGAGCTTACCGCCGGGTTCGACGCGAGCCACGCCAGAGCCATCTCGCCGACGGTGTGTCCATGCCCCCCGGCGAACTCCTCCAACTGGGCCATGAGACTGAAGTTGCTCTCGGTCAGGAAGCGCTCCTGGTAGGACTTGGCCAGGGCTACTTGTGCAGGCCGGGTCTTGCTGGCGTCGTCAAAACGGCTCCCCTGGGGGATGCCCTCTCCCTGGCGGTACTTTCCGGTGAGGAAGCCTCCTGACAAGGGCCAGTAGGGAACAAGTCCAACACCGTATGCGCTGCAGAAGGGGATGAGTTCCTTTTCAACGCTTCGGTTGAGCATGCTGTACTCATTTTGGGCGCAGATGAAGTTGGACAGGCCTGACGCCTTGGACGTGAACAGCGCTTCACAGGCCTGCCACGCCGCGTAGTTGGAAGAGCCGATGTAGCGTATCTTCCCTTGGCGGACCAGGTCGTCCAACGCCCTCAGGGTCTCTTCGATGGGGGTGTTCGGGTCTGGGCGGTGGATGTAGTAGAGGTCGATGTAGTCCGTGTCGAGACGGCTAAGGCTGTCCTCGACGCAGTCGGTTATGTGCTTCCGGGAAGCTCCGCTCTCGTTTGGTCCCGATGCCCATAAGCTCCCGCCTTTGGTGGCCAGCACGATATCGCTCCGGCGTCGGCTTTTCAGGGCTCGTCCGATGATTTCTTCCGACTCGCCCTTGCTGTACTGGTTGGCCGTGTCGATGAAGTTGACGCCAATCTCCAGGGCCCGGTCTAGCACAAGGTTGGACTGGCGTTCGTCGGTCCGGCCGCCAAAGTTGTTGCAGCCCAGGCCCAGCACGGACACCTTGAGGCCGGAGTTGCCCAGGCGCCTATACTCCATCGTTCACCTCTAAAACGCCTCCCGGCGTAGGGATTGGGATAGCCCTAGCTTAGCCCCGAATGGACATCGATGCAAGTTTGGGAGGTTGAGACGGCCCTCACCCCAGCCCCCTCCCAGGGGGAGGGGGGAAATCCGGTTGATAGGCGCCTACGGCTTGAATATAATGGCTCAGGCATTTTCCAATCCGGTGCCCGGCCTTTTTCGTTCCCTGGGCCCACGAGGCGGCTATGTCATCCAATCAACAACCTGACGACGCTCCCCTGACGCCCTACCGCGCACTGGACCTAACCGAGGGCGGGTTCAACTGGTGCGGCAAGGTGCTGGCCGACATGGGCGCCGATGTCATCAAGGTGGAGCCAGTGGGCGGCTCCAACGCGCGCTTCAGGGGCCCCTTCTACAAGGACGATCCGCATCCCGAGAAGAGCCTCTTCTGGTGGGCCTATTGCGTGAACAAGCGTGGGATCACGCTGGACATAGAGTCCGCCGACGGGAGGGAGCTTCTCAAGAAACTTGCCGCCAGGTCCGACTTCATCCTGGAGTCTTTCAAGCCCGGGTACATGGACAGCATCGGACTGGGCTACGAGGCCCTGTCGACCATCAATCCCGGCCTCATCATGACCTCCATGACTCCCTTCGGACAGACCGGCCCCTACGCCCACTTCAAGGCGACGGACATCGTGGCGTGGTCCATGGGAGGCCAACAGTACGCCAGCGGGGACGATGACCGGCCGCCGGTGAGGGTGAGCTTTCCCCAGGCGGAGCTCCACGGCGGCGCCCAGGGAGCCGCAGGCGCCATGACCGCGTTGTGGCAGCGCACCAAGTCGGGAGAGGGGCAGCAGGTCGACGTGTCCATGCAGACGTCGGTGATATGGACTTTGATGAACGCCACTCACCACCCGCCCATCATGGGCAACAACATGGAGCGGGCCGGAGGCGCCCGTAAACGGAACGGCCACCTTTTCAGGGCGATCTTCCAATGCCAGGACGGCTACGTAGTGGCCAACATCGGGGGAGGCGGCACCGCCGGCAGAGACACCACCGTGCCGGGCCTCATCCAGTGGATGGAGGAGGACGGGGTGAAGCCGGACTTCATGGCCGACGTGGACTACAGCCGGTACAGCGCCATTGACACGGCGCTTTCAGGAGAGGATGGAGCCAAGCTCCAGCAGGCGACCCAGCAAGCCTTTTCCGACTTCCTGTCCACCAAGACCAAGGGAGAAATCTATGCACGGGCCGTCAGTCACCGACTGTTTATGAGCCCATGCAACACGGTTAAGGACATCCGGGAAAGCGTCCAGCTTGAGGCCAGGGACTTCTGGCTGGAGCTTTACCATCCTGAAGTCGATGCAATGGTCACCTACTTGGGGCCGTATATCAAGATGGGTGAAAGCCCCATCAAGCTGCGCCGCGCCGCCCCCAAAATTGGGGAGCACAACGAAGACGTCTATATGGGCCTCCTGGACCTCAGCAGGGAACAATTGGTCAAATTGAAGGAGACCGGCGTCATATAACATCCGATATCGCCGGCTTCATCGCTCTTTGCCCTGGGTAGCCCACGGCGAACCCTCACGAAATTAGTCCGATTTTTCCTGTCGTGTCCATTACATAAGTTGGCATTGGGCGTCCTGACTTGTTCGTCTCTGGAGGATGGACGTCGAAAAACGGGACATAGTTCGCTTATAATAGTTACGAATTATGACTATTGTGAAGGATATCACGATAAGTTGTGAAATAAATCTCGAAGAAAAAAGGTATTGACAAGCCTATACAGGTATGATAGTCTACGAATTGCCCCAAGCAACCGAGGGACTGGCAGGTGGGGCCGAGTATGTGAACGAGGGTCCGGGCGACCGGGCCTCCGGGCAGCGGAAAGGTCGAAGGGCCGCAGGAGCGGAGTTGCTCGGGGCGCTTCTTTGTGCGCCGCTAGACGCCTTCTTGACCGTTAACGCAGGAACCGTTCGTCGCCCACCCGCCGGGTCACACGCTGCTGGTCCAGGTGCTCCATCAGGGGCAGGACATATTTTCGGCTGGCGTCCAGCAGGTCGCGGCCTTCCGCCACGGTTATCTTGCCGTGGTCTCTTGCGTAGGACACGATCCGGTCCACCATCTCCTTGTACGCGGACGCTGAGAAAACAACCGATTCGCTCACCCTCACTACCTTCCCTGTGTCGATGAGATAAGCGATCAGTTCGGAGTCGACTGGCTGATCGGTAGGTGGAGAGAAGGGGTCGGACTCCAGGGCGCGTAGATATTGGTCCGCCTGCTTAGCCTGGGCCGGACTAAGTGTCGGTTCATGATCCGGCAGGTTTGCGGATTGACCGTCCTGGGTCAACGCTCCCTCGGCTGATAGCCTGTCCATGGCCGCCTGAAATGCATCGGGGGGAAGGCCCAGGCGGTTTCTCAGCTCTTCCCTGGGCATCCCCTTTCTGAGGGGGTGCTGGCCATGGTAGTCCGAAAGAGTTTGCCGCACCTTTTCCTGCAGCATGGCCCATGCATGGGCTGAGTAGACCAGCGTGTTGGGGCCGGGCGGGTTGGCGCCCAGAGCTATCAGGCGTCCTTCGGATTCCAACTCGGCGGACTGCGCCGAAGCCTCGTCCTGGGACAGGTTGGCCCTCTGGGCCAGGGATGACAACGGCATGGGCCCGAAATGGTCGGCGGCGTCCAACAGAGCGCCCTCTCCCGTGCCCTGCTCCATATCCGACAGGCGGCTTATGACGGACTCGATGAAGCGGCGGTGCCTGCGAGCCGGATAGGGGTCCACGACCTTGCCGCCGCCCAGGGTCGAGTCGGACGACCTGAGCACGAACAGGTCTCCTTTGACCACGGGGACCGGGTCAGTAAGATGGAGCTGGGCCCAGCCCTCTTCGCCAGGGTCTATGCGGTCGGCGTCCAAAAGCCTCACGCGGGCAAAGGCCTCGTTGGTGAATACGTGGAAAGAGACCGTTTCGTTGTGCTTGAGGGATCGAGGAGAGTCAGGACTGAGCCTCAACAGGGCGTCTACGCGGGACGTGGGCTGGAGCCAGCCCGACGTGGTCAGGACCTCACCTCGGTGGACTTCATCCCGTTCGATGCCCGATAGGTTCACCGCAAGCCTTCGTCCCGGGTCTGCTTCATCCAGCTTCTTCCTGTGGCTCTGCAGGCCCCGTATCCTGCCGCGTTCCCCCGAGGGCGCCAGCTGCACCTCCTGGCCCACGTTCAACGTCCCGTCTATCAGCGTGCCGGTGACCACGGTGCCGAAACCGGCCACGGTGAAAGACCGGTCCACGGGCAGCCTTGGACGGCCCAGGTCTTTCCGGGTGTCCGTCTCGTCCAGCATGGAGTCGATGGCTTCCTTCAGCTCGTCCAGCCCTTGCCCGGTGTAGGCCGAGACAGGATGCATCGGCGCACCCTCAAAAGAAGTTCCCTGAAGGGCGTCCTCGACCTCTGCCTCCACCAGCTCCACCAACTCCTCTTCCACCAGGTCGCACTTTGTTATGGCCACCATGCCGCGCTTGATGCGAAGTATGTCCAGGATGGTCAGGTGTTCCCTGGTCTGGGGCATTACGCTTTCGTCGGCGGCTACGATGAGCAGGGCCAAATCGATTCCGCCCACGCCGGCCAGCATGTTCTTGATGAACCGTTCGTGGCCCGGCACGTCCACTATGCTGACCTCCCGGCCGGAAGGCAGTGTCATCCAGGCGAATCCCAGGTCGATGGTCATCTCCCGCTCCTTCTCTTGAGGAAGACGGTCGGGGTCGATGCTGGTGAGAGCCTTCACCAAGGTGGACTTGCCGTGGTCCACGTGGCCTGCGGTGCCAATTACGTACATGAGGAAGCCTTCAAACCTGTTTTTGGGACGTCTACGCCATGCTGACCGAACACTCTGAGCTTGCCATATTCTAGTCGGATGGCTCCCATTTGGCACGTTGGGTTTACAGGAATTCTACGAACGCTTGATTCGAGAGCAGCATGCCCTTATCGGTGAGACGCAGCCGGCCGTCGGCGCACTCCAGGAGCCCCTGCCGAGTCAACGCCTTGATCTGGGAGGCGTATAGTGCAAACGGGTCCACCGAAAACCGGTCTTTGAAAGCTTGAACGTCAATCCCCTCGGTAAGTCGCAGGCCCAGTATCATGGTCTCTGCCATATCCAGCTCGGGAGAAATCTCCTCCCAGCCGTCCACGGTCAATGCCGAACCCAGCAGGGCGTCGTCAATCTCCGGGATTTCGCTGGAGCCGCCTCGCCAGTTTTCGTTCCATCGCTCAGCAAGCCTGATGTAGTCCCTGGGCGGCTTCACCGTCCAGAACCGTCGGCTGCCCAGCCGCGAGTGGGCCCCGGGGCCGACGCCCAGATACGGGAGGTTGCGCCAGTATGCCTTGTTGTGGAGACTCTCGTGCCCCGACAACGCCCAGTTCGAAATCTCGTAGCGGACGTACCCTGCGTCGCCCAGACGTCCGCTGGCCAGTTCATACATGTCGGCGGCCAGGTCCGGGTCAGGCTCGGGCAGAGTTCCCCGGCCGACCCACTGCTCCATGGGTGTGCCCTCTTCCAGGGTCAGGGCGTACAAAGACAGGTGTCCGGGCTCGGCTCCGGCCGCCGTCTCCACTGTGTCTCGCCATTGACCCAGAGTCTGGCCGGGAAGCCCGTATATCAAGTCCAGGTTCACTTGGTCGAATCCCGCTTCCCTGGCGGCTGAATGGGCTGCCAACGCCTCGTCCGCGCTGTGGCGACGGCCCAGCATCTTCAGCAGGCCATCGTCCAGGCTCTGCACCCCGATGCTGAGCCGCGTAGCTCCGATAGACTTCAGGGCGTCCAGGGTTTCTGGGGTCAGGTCTCCGGGATTGGCCTCGATGGTCACCTCTGCGTCTTCGGTCAACTCAAAGCCGGAAGATATGGTCTCCAGGATGCGGCCCAGGGATGCGGGGCCAAGATAAGAAGGGGTGCCTCCTCCAAAGAACACGGTGTTGACTCGACGACTGTCCAAGACCCCGCCCCACAGCGTCAACTCGGTGGACAGGGCGTTTGCGTAAGGCTCCATCAGACCTTCGATGCCCTGGTAGGTGTTGAAGTCGCAGTAGGGGCACTTTGACAGGCAGAAGGGAACGTGAACGTACAGGGAGATGCCTGTGTCGGCAATGGAGAGTGAAGTCTTATTCATCCTGCTGGCGCTCTGCAAACGTTCACACGTTGAACAGGAAGATGATTACGTCGCCGTCCTTGACCGGGTAGCCTTTCCCCTCAAGGCGGAACACTCCCTGCTTCTTGCACTGGGCTATGGAGCCGCAGGCGGCCAGGTCGTCATAGGCCACCACCTCGGCTCGTATGAATCCCCTCTCGATGTCCGAGTGTATCTGACCAGCCGCGGCCGGAGCGGGCGTTCCTGAGGGGACGGACCAGGCCCGGACCTCCTTGGGGCCGTAAGTGAAGAAGGAAACCAGATTGAGAAGCTCATGGCACTTGGCCGCAAGTCGATCGAGGCCCGATTCCCCAACGCCCAACGACTCCCGAAACTGCCTCTCCTCCTCCGGCTCCAGCATGGACAACTCTTCCTCCAGCTTGGCGCACACCGTCACCGCTGGTGCGTCTCCGGGGACACCGTCAACGCCAGGGCTTGAAGCAGCCTCGTCTTCACCTATGTTCAACGCGACAAGCAGGGGCTTGGCCGTGAGCAACTGGTAGTTGTTCATAAAGGCGAGATCGTCCGGTTCCAGGTTCTGCCCCCGTACTGGGACCCCCTGGTCCAGGGCGCCCGCCAGCTTAGCCGCCAGGGCGTCCTCCCGCACCAGCATGTCACGCTCGTGGCCCTTGGCTCCCTTCATAGACGCCTGGATGCGCTCCCGCCTGCGTTCGAGAATAGCCTGGTCGGAAAAGAGCAGTTCGGCCTCCATCTCCTCCATGTCTCTCCGGGGGTCTACGCTGCCCTTGGAGTGGGGCACGGCAGGGTCTTCGAAGCGGCGCACGACGTGCACCAGCGCGTCGACGCCCTGGACTGCGTTCAGGAACTGGCCCGCAATTCCCTGCCTGTCTTCGCCATAGGGAGATGGAACATCCAGGAATCGCATTTCCACTGGCACGATTTTGAGTGGGTTAAATATTCCGGCCAGCGTATCCAGCCTGGGGTCGGCCATGTGAGTAACGCCGGTGTTGATTTCCATGCGGGAGGAGCCGTGGGATGCGGCTTCGGCGCGACCTCGCGTCAGCGCTCGCAGTAGAGTGGTTTTTCCGCTCTGAGGCAGGCCGATTAAAGCCAGTTCCATAGGGGCTGTCTCGATGACGGAGGCCGCTACTGGGGCGGCTCGTCCTCGTCTATAATCCGCCCGCTGCCGTCAACAACTCTGTCACCGTCTCGGGGCCCCCTCCTGTAATCACGCCTGACTCTCCACGGGGCATACTCTTCGACAACTTCCCGTGGAGCAAGATTCAACAGCATGTATACAGCCACCGACAACACGATGAAGTATCCAGCGTACCCAATCAGAGGGACCCGGGAAACGGGTGTCAGGAAGTAGATGAGGGTTCCCGGAATCAAGAGTTTCAATAGAATGTTCACCCTCTTGTCGGTGATGAGCTTCCAGACCACATAGACAGTCCGTATCAGCCTCGGGAGAATAATCGGGCCGAACAAGAGAAGGAACGGATATGCCAAGCGCCATATCATGGCCATGCCTCAATCTCCATTATATCCCAGAGGTGTGCTATCTTTGAAGACGCGCCCCGAAAGAGCGCAATGGCCGGGTGTCCTGAAGCCACTCTATGTATGTATTTCTAGATGAATCGGGTAATTTGGACTTTAGCTCTCGCGGCACACGGCATTTTGTGTTGACCAGTGTCAGCATGACGAGGCCCTTCCAAGTCACCGAAGCTCTCGAAGCCTACAAATATGACTGTCTCGACTATGGTTTATCACAGGAATACTTCCACTGCGCCGACGACAATGCGCATGTACGCACCAGGGTGTTTGACATCATCTGTGCGCACCTCGATGGCATAGAGGTAAACAGCCTGATCGTAGACAAACGCAAGACCAGTCCCGCGTTACAGTCCGAACATCGTTTTTACCCGGAGATGCTGGGCAATCTCGTCAAGTTCGTACTCTCCAGACCCTCCCACATGGAAGCCGATGAAGTCATTATCATTACCGACACAGTTCCGTTGCATAGGAGACGTCAAGCTATAGAAAAAGCCATCAAGAGCGCCCTGGCAAGAATGGTTCCCAGCGGTACAAGGTATCGTGTCCTACACCACGATTCCCGGTCCCATCATGGGCTGCAGATTGCGGACTACTGTTGCTGGGCAATCTTCCGAAAGCATGAAAAGGGAGACCAGGTTGCCTTTGACCGCCTCCGTCCCGCAATGGGGAGCGAGTTTGACATCTTCAGGAGGGGGACAAAGTATTACTATTGACCTTAGACTGAAAAAATGACCCCCCCAACTACTCCCTTACGGGAGAGAGCCCCTTGGGCTCTTGTCATTGGGGGGGAACCTTTTGACCATCTTCACTGTAGCAAATCCTAACTGGGATAACAATCCTCGTTCGGTCTCCTCAACAGGGTTCAGTCGTTTATAATTCCCACAGAAATTCGGTCAACTAGGGAATCATAACAGTCTTGGAAGCGGCGGGAGGTGTGTGACGGCGCCGGCTCAAGTCCTCTACGGAGATGACTTCTTAGTTTCAGAAGCCCTGAGGGAGCTGCGCGACGGTGTGGGCCCCGACGAACTGCGGGACGCCAACAGCCACCGTCTGGCCGGGGCCGACGTGTCTCCCCAGGACATCCAGGCCGTATGCAACGCCGTTCCCTTTCTTGCATCATACCGGCTTGTGATCGTGGAGGGACTGCTTGGGCGTTTCGAGTCGTCGTCGCCGCCCCGCAGAGGCTCCAGGGGAGGCAGGCAGGGGTCTCAATCGTCGAGAACCTCCACCGCCGGTTGGGACGATTTGGCCCGGTATATAGCCTCCGATATGCCTCCGACAACCGTGTTGGCCTTTGTGGACGAGCGGGTTATGAGGAACAACCCAATGCTGGCCATCCTCAGACCGGCTGCGGAAGTGAAAGAGCTGGCCACTCCTGCTGGAGAAGCCCTGGCCCGCTGGATAAAGGAGCGCGCCTCAGCCAAGGGCGCCCAGATTACCCCCGGAGCCATCCGCCTCTTGTCCCAGTTCGTGGGAGGGAACCTGCGGGTCCTGGATGGAGAGCTGGAGAAGCTCTCACTGTACGCTAGGCGGCCTGTGGAACGTCCCATAGAAGACTCCGACGTGAGGGCTCTTGTCTCTCAGGCAAGGGAGGCCAACATATTCGCCGGAGTGGACGCGCTGATGGATGGCCGCTCCGGGGCGGCGCTTCAAAACATCCAGCAGCTTAGAAGCGACGGGGCGGACTTCTCCTACATAGTGGCCATGACAGCCCGTCAGCTGCGCTTAGTGGCCCTGGCGAAGGACCTCTTGGATCGGGGTCATAAGCAGGCGGAGCTTGGCGGTAAGCTGGGAATACGGCAGGACTTTGCGGTCAGGCGCACAGCCGACCAGGCCCGGAAGAGGTCATGGAGCGGCATACGGCAGCTCTATGGAAAACTGCTGGAGACCGACCTTGCCGTGAAAGAAGGCCGTTTGGATGAAGACGTGGCCCTGGAGCTCCTGGCCAGCCTGAACTGACGGATGCGGGTGAGTTCGTTCCCGAGGGGTTTCCGGGCGCCGTTGACACTTCGCCTGTCGGGTCGGTTATTCCTCGTAGCCAGCCGTCCAGCGGATGTCCATGGTGTTGAAGCAGGCCACGCTGTGGGCAGGGGTGAGGTTTTCCAAGGCAGGCGCCGGATTGCTCCTGCACTGACTTGTAGCCTTGTGGCAGCGGGGAATGAAGGGGCACGTGTCTTCTTTAGTCATCAGGTCCGGAGGAGTCCCGTGGATAGGTTCGAAACGCACGTCGGGCCTGTCGAGCCTGGGCACGGAGCGGAACAGCCCCCAGGTGTAGGGATGGACGTGGTTCCTGAAAAGCTCATGCACTCCGGCGTACTCGACGACTTTACCTGCATACATTACAGCCACGTTGTCGGCCATCCGGGCCACCACTCCCATGTCGTGGGTGATTAATATCATGGAGGAGTGGCGGTCTCTGCAGAAACGCTTCAGCCGGTCCAGAATCTCCGCCTGAAGGGTGACGTCCAGGTTGGACGTGGGCTCGTCGGCAATCAACACCTTTGGCCCAAGGGCCATAGCCATGGAAATCATGACCCGCTGGCACATCCCGCCGCTCAACTGGAAAGGGTACCGCTTCAAAGTGTCTTTGGGGTCGGGCAGCCCCATGTCAGCCAGAAGGTCCGCGGACAGGTCCTCGGCGGCCCTTTTTGTCATGTCGGTGTGAGTCAGGATCTGCTCTTCCAACTGTGCGCCGATGGTGAGAATCGGGTTCAGAGCCGCCACCGGCTCCTGGGGTATCATCGCAATGTCCTTGCCCCGGATTCGGCGGAGCGACGCCTGGTCCAGCGACATGATGTCCTGACCGCCGAACTCCACAGCTCCCGAGACCTCTCTGGCTGCCCGGGGCAAGAGGCCCAGCAGCGTAAGGGCGATGGTGCTCTTGCCGGCGCCGCTTTCACCCACAAGACACAGGATGGAGTCCTGTTCGAGGTCAAAGCTGACTCCGTTGACGGCGGTCACGACGCCTTCCTTGGTGTAGAACCGGACCTTCAGGTCTTCTGCGTGGAGCACTGGGGTTGCCATCACACCCTCTTCATACTCCGTGGGTTAGGCCAGCTTGGCCTCGGCCGCCGGGTCTTCCACCAGCGCCAGGTGGTGGAAGCGTCCGGCTTTTATTTCCTGCACGAGAGTCTCCACCGAGTCCACCCTGCGGTGAAACTCGGTGGCGGCGGCGCCCAGCGTGTGGAGCCGGTGGGCGTCGCTTCCTCCGACTGTCCTCATCTCTAGCCGAACGCTGAGGTCCAGAGAAAACTTTGTCTCGCCCTCGGTGGCCCTTCCGTTAATCCCTTCGACAGCGTCACAGACCCCGAATACAGGATCGGCGCAGGCGTCGTCAATCATCTGCCGGTAGTAGTCGGGCTTATGGGCGTGCTCAGGCTGGAACCGCCTGCGATAGGGATGGGCGGCTATCAACGCGCCTCCCGCCTTCCGTGTCAGCTCGTTGAGGACATGCACTTTGTGCATCCCGAACCGGTACTCGGTCAGGCCATAGACCAGCACGTGCCCCGAATCGGTGTTGATTTCGGACCCCGAGAGGACCAGGAAGTCATGGCGGGCGCTGAGGTCACGTATGGAATTTGCGTCCCAGAAGTAGTCGTGCTCGGTGAAACAGATGGCATCCAGTCCTATTGACTTGGCTTTTTCGATAAGCTCATCGGGGCTGACGAAGCTATCATCCGAACGCGGGAAGGAGTGGGTATGGAGGTCGATGATCAACGGGGCTCCAAGCCTTGGGGTCTGGTGGTAGTTTCCCACCGCTGCCCAGTCTAGTCAACCCTGCTGGCTGACGGCGCCTATGGTGGGCCTATGCAACATCTCTTCCCCTTCTCGAGGGGGAAGATTGAGATGGGAGTGAAAATGGCTACTCGGGAACCATATCCAGGAAGCGGTCGAAGACTTCCTCGTTGTCCCGTGGGCCGGGAGAAGCTTCCGAGTGGTACTGGATGGTCAACACGGGCAATTCTGCGTGCTTCAACCCCTCGACCGTGCCGTCGTGGAGGTTCACCTGGGTAACCTCTAACCCTGGCGGAAGTGAGCGAGGGTCGACGGCATAGCCGTGGTTCTGGGCGGTAATGTGCACCCGTCCGGTGAGGAGGTCCTTCACCGGGTGGTTTGCTCCCCGGTGCCCGAACTTGAGTTTGAAGGTGTCGGCCCCAAAGGCACGGGCTATGACCTGGTGGCCGAGGCATATCCCCATCAAAGGGACCTTCCCAACTAAGCTCCTAGCAGTCCCGACCAACTCGTCCAGCAGGGCTGGGTCACCGGGTCCGGGAGAGAAGAGCACGCCTGAGGGATTCAGCGCCATGATTTCCTCGGCAGTGGAGGACCCTGGGACTGCGATAACCTGGCAACCCCGGCGGTTCAGTAGCCGCAGAATGTTGTACTTGAGGCCCATGTCGGTGACTACGATGCGCCGTTCGTTCCCAGAAGCTGGGGTGGCGTTATGGTCCCAGGAGTAGGGTTCGCGAGTTGACACCCTGGACACGAAGTCCTGGCTGTCGTACCTGGGCAAGTCCCTGATTCGCGCCAGGGCGCCTTCAGGAGCGATTTCCGTGAGAAACGACGACGCCTCTCGCCCCGCACCCGTGACGCCCCCATCGCCGGGCTGGACTATCCCCATCATCACCCCCCGAGTACGGAGTCGGCGGGTTATGGCCCTGGTGTCCACTCCCTGAATGGCCGGAATGTTCTGAGACTCCAGGAAACTGTGAAGGCTCATGTTGCTCAGGCCGTGGCTTGGATAGTCGCAGTGCTCTCTGACCACCAGCCCGGCCACCTGAATCTGCCGGGACTCGAAGTCTTGGGGGTTGATGCCGTAGTTGCCGGCCAACGGATAGGTCAACACCACGATTTGCCCGGCGTAGGACGGGTCGGTCAGGACCTCCTGGTAGCCGGTCATGGAAGTGTTGAATACGACTTCTCCGTGCCCGAGAATGGCCGCCCCTAGGGCCTCGCCCCGGAAGGACGACCCGTCTTCCAACGTCAAATAAGCCGTTTCAGTCAATAACAGCTACACCCTTCCCATTTTTTAGCTGTGGACCTTACCATGAGAGGGCTCCAAGGCTTGCGCCGGAGCTGCCTGTTCTTCTGTGTAGAAGGTGTACCTCTGGAGGTCCGGCTCCTCAGCGGGAAACTCTTCGATAGGGCGCCGAGCGTCCTCGCCCGGATGGGCGAAATGAGAGGGGCGGACGGCCCGCTCACAGTAACAGCAGATGAACCGCGTCACCGGAGCCGTGCGCAACGAAAACCGGGCCGTCGTACTCATTGGCTCGTTGTTCACGGCACAGGACGGATTGTCGCATCTGATGTTCCCGGACACTTCCATGGGCGCCTCAACAATCCGATGTTCGTTCTCTCCTCTTGTTCTCCAGGGGTGAAGCCCAAGCATTAGCGCGATCAGGGCCATTCGGACCGGCACTCCGTTCCGGGCCTGCTCGAAATATTTGCTCCGGCTGTCGGTGTCCACGTCGGGGGATATTTCGTCCACCCTGGGCAGGGGATGCAGCACGACGGCTTTGGAAAAATCTGGCTGCTTCAGAACATCGGCGTTGATTCGCGGGTAGCGCCCTGGGGAAGCCTGCCCCTTTCCATCCGCGTCCCTTTCGGCCTGTCTCCGGGTCACGTAGAAGGCCAGGGAATCGTCCTGGCCCAGCTCCAACTCAGCGGACCCGAACAGCGTCAGACTGTGTGGTTCGCTTGGAGTCATGTAAATGGCGTCTACGATGCCTCCTTCAGCGCTTGAGTCCTCGCCATAGAGGGCAGACAGCCCGGCGTGGCGGACCTCTTGAGTGGGTATTCCATATTCGGTCTCTATCTTGTCGACTACGTGCTCCGGCAACCCCAACCCTTCGCCGGGTAGACAAATCACCCCTGACCCGAACCGGAGAAGCGCGTACACCAGGGAGTGGACCGTGCGGCCGTTCTTCAGGTCTCCGCACAGGACGATTTTTCTACCTTCCAGTGTGCCGAATTGCTTGCGCAGGGTGTAGAGGTCAAGCAAGGTCTGGGTAGGATGCTCGTGGCCTCCGTCGCCCGCGTTGATGACAGGAACATCGCTGTAGTCGGCTGCAAGACGGCTGGCGCCTTCCCACGGGTGGCGCAGGACTATGAAGTCGGAGTACCCGCTCCATATGCGGATAGTGTCGGCCAGCGTCTCGCCCTTTTCGACAGATGACGTGCGGGGGTCGGCTACAGTGACCGCCGAGCCGCCCAGTCGTTTCATGGCCGCCTCGAAGGAGCCGCGTGTGCGGGTGCTGGGCTCCAGGAACAGGCTTCCCATGATTTTCTTGGAAGCCATACCATAGAAGCTGTCCCTGTCGGTTTCTACCGCCAAGGCCAGGTCCAGGATGTCTTCGATCTGGCCCACAGACAGGTCGTCGATGGAGACAAGGCTGCCTTTATACATTAGCGGCGCCTCCCCACTGCCGTTGGGCGACTGAGTTGGAGTCGAGGACCACCTCGTCGCTGCCGTCCACTTCGGCCACCCTGACTCGCACCGTTTCGCCGCGGCTTGTGGGGATGTTCTTCCCCACGTAGTCGGCCCTTATCGGAAGCTCTCTGTGCCCCCTGTCCACCAGCACAGCCAGCTGCACTCGCTGTGGCCTGCCCAGGTCGGTCAGCGCGTCCAGGGCCGCTCGGGCCGTCCTCCCGGTGTAGAGGACATCGTCGACGAGCACGATGCGCCTGCCCTCCACTTCCATAGGCGAACCTTCGGCCACGGCCCTGAGTCTGGGCCTGGGAATGTCGTCCCTGTAGGGACGGATGTCCAGCTCGTACACCGGAGTTTCTGCGTTCTCGAAACTCAGGATGGCGTCGGTGATCCGTTGGGCCAGTGGAAGACCCCGCGTGCGTATCCCCACAAGCGCGAGGTCCTCAACCCCCTGGTGGCGTTCCACGATTTCGTGGGCGATGCGGGAGAGGATTCTCCGGACGCCGTTGGCGTCCAGGACCACGCTTGCCGCATGTTTTGCCGCTCTCTCGGCCATCAAAAAACCCTTGCCTGCGCTGACAAGGGTTGCATTGCTCCCCAGGGGAAGGGGTATGAGTTAAGAGCAGCCGCCTTGCCAGCCTCACCGGACTGATTTAAAGGATTGGCTTCCGACTATTCGATTTTCTTGGTTGAGAGGAATCTTATCAGGGCAGAACCTCATCTGCAAGGGAGTGTGTTCATCCAAAACGCATTGACTGGCAGGTATTCAAGAAACGCCCAAATAGCGCTAACATACTCGGAAGGCGATGCAATGAGCATTCTGCGTAGTAGGAGGTGTGCCTTGCGACTCTTATCTTTGACGCGGATTGTCTTGCTGGGGTTGCTGGCGATTATTTTGTCGGCGGCCATGGCTTGCGGTGGGGACGGGGACGATGATCCCTTAGTGATAGGCGTGATGGAATCTCTCACTGGACCAGGCCAGACCTACGGGACTGTGGCCGTTCAGGCAAAAGAGATGGCCGTTGAAGAGATTAACGCGGCAGGCGGCATCAACGGACGCATGTTGGAACTCATCGTCGAAGACTCCAAGTGCGCCGCCCAGGACTCGATAACCGCTTACAGAAAGCTTACCGACGTGGACGGGGTCAAAATCATCCTGGGAACTTCCTGCAGCGGAGCCATGCTGGGCGCAGCCCCCCTGGCTGAAGCGGACGGAGTGATAATGTTCTCCGGCCTGGCCACCAACCCCGACATCGCCGACGCCGGCGACTACATCTTCCGGACCTCGTTGAGCGACGTCCAGTTGGGCATCGACACCGGCAATGTCATGTGGGCGGACGGCGCCCGCAGGCTGGCCACCATTACCGAGGCGACCGACTACGCAGAGGGCGTCAGGCGGACGACAGTCGAGCAGTTCCAGAAGCTGGGCGGCGAATTGGTCGCGGAGGAACGCTACGCCTCCGACGTCACCGACTTCAGGACCCAATTGACCAAGCTGTTGAACGCGAACCCGGATGCGTTGCACATAGCGGCTCAGTCCGAGTCCTCCGGAGGCACGATTGTCAAGCAAGCTCGAGAGGTGGGCTACGAAGGGCCGATGTACTCCGAGGTCGTCCCAGTGGGCGCCACCGCACTGGAGATCGCCGGCGAGGCGGCTACTGGCCTCAAGGCCATCCAGACCGACCTCGACCCCAATAACACCAAGGCCCAGGAAGTGCTCGCAAACTTCCGGGCAAAATACGACTACGTCACCCTGGCCTGGTATCTGGGTTCCGCCTACGATGACGTGTACATTGCAGCCGAGTGTCTGAAGCAGACCGAGGACGACCAGGACGCAGACGGCTTCAGGGACTGCATGTACGGCATAACCTGGAGCGGGACCATAGGAGACAATTACAGCTTCGACGATAAGGGCGAGGTTGTCGGCCTGTCCAACGTCGTTGTAGAGATCCTGCCTCTTGCCGAAAGGACTGAGGAGAACCAGGGGTACAAGGTGTTGGGACCGGCTCCTACCCAGTAGAATCCAAGCATAGCCGCTGGGCCGGGACTGGCCCAGCGGCATATTCCGGAAGCGTCCAGCTAAAGTTCCTTTGGGGGTCCGCTTGATTGTACGCGGTGTCGGTTCGGGCAGGCTCCTCGCCGTCACACTGGCAACGATGGCGGCGGCCTATGTCGTCTGGAAGATAACCCAGTCCCCCGAACAGGCCACTCAATTCGCCTTTAACGGGCTGTCCGTCGGGGCGGTGTACGCTCTGCTTGCCATGGGGTTCACCCTGGTGTACAGCACCGTCTGGTTCTTTGACCTGTACTATGGAGCCGCAGCGGCTATAGGCGCCTACGGCGTTTTCTACCTGAGGTCCCACGACACACTGGGGGGCCAGTACGAAGTTAACGAGATCTACGTTAACGTGTTGTTCGCCGCCACGGTAGCCGGAGTCGCCGCCTGGGCCATAAACGCCGGCCTGCCAACCCGCATCAGGGACCGATTTAAGTCCGCTGTGCGTCCGGGCATCGGACTGCTGGCCGCAGGCGTGGGGGTCTACACGGGTTTCGTGCTTTCCTACCCAGGCGAATTGAACCTGTTGCTCGCTCCTGCCGTCGGCGCTTTGACGGGAGTTGTGGTCCTCTGGATGCTGCACCGAGGATTCGGGCTCATTTCCGACAGGGGAGGCGCCTGGGGGTTCATAACCGCCGTCGGCGGAATTGGAGCCGCTGCACTCGGAGGGTATTGTGGGTACCTGGTGGCCAATGCCCCCGGTTCCCAGCTCTACCTGAGCTGGGGAGTGTCGTGCGTGCTGGCGGGAACCGTCGGCCTCGGTCTCTACAAGGGGATGTACGTGTACATGAGGGTGCGGGCGAGATCTCCCCTAATCATGCTGGTGGCGTCCCTGGGGGTCCTGCTGGCGCTGACCGCAGCAATCACCATCGTATTCCAGACCGCCGCTCGTCCCCTGCCCGAGGCGTTCGGAGGTGACCCCTGGACCCTTGGGGGGGCACATATCAAGGGGTTCAACGTATTCACCATCGGGGTGGCCCTGGCGGGCTTTGTGGTCTTGTTGCTGGTTCTCAAGTTGACAGCGTTCGGAAAGGCTGTGCGAGCCATCGGCGACGACGAAGAGGTGTCGAAGGTGGTGGGAATAAACACCACCGTGATAATCGCAGCAGTGTTCTTTATAGGCGCCGTATATGCGGCAATGGCAGGAATTCTGACCGGCCACGACACCGCCATCCAGCCAAGAATGGGCCTGCTGCTCCTCTTGAAAGGCTGGATTGCCTCTGTGGTCGGAGGCATCGGAAACCTCTATGGGGCCATCGTCGGCGGATTCGCTCTGGGGATGATCGAGCAGTTTGGCATCTGGGACTTGGCTGGGGAATGGAAGGACGTCATTGCCTTTATGGTACTGATCTTGTTCTTGTCATTCTGGCCCCGGGGTCTGTTGCCCAGAAAGTGATAGCGTGAAGACGGAATCGAGGAGATTAGGAGCGCTGACGAATCTTCGGCTTGACCGCCAGGAGCTTCTGGCGGCCGCCAGGGGCAACATAGAGCTTTGGGCGAACCTGCTTATCGTCTCGTGGGCCATCGGGTTCATGCTGTGGCAGGGTGTCGGATTCGCCATAGCCATTGGAACAGTGTTCGGCATCTGGGCGATACTGGCGGTGAGCCTTAACCTGGTGGTGGGCTTCACTGGGCTGTTGTCGGTGGGCCATATAGGCTTCTTCGGAATCGGCGCCTACACTACGGCGATTCTCACCTCGGAAGCGTCGTACGACCAACTGCGCACCGGGGCGATACCCACATTCGATTGGCCGTTCTTTGCGGCTCTGCCGGTCGGCATGGTCCTGGCCGGTCTGGTGGCCATTGTAGTGGGAGTCGTGTTCAACCGGTTCAGGGACGACATCTTCGTCCTCGTCTCCTTTGGATTCGCCATTATCAGCTTCAACGTCTTCCTGAACTGGCGGGACCTCACCCGGGGCGCATTCGGCATCCACGAGGTGCCCCGTCCCGTCATAGGCGGATGGACATTCAACGGAGAATTGGAATTTCTTGTTCTTGTTCTGGTGTTCCTGGCCATCATCATGCTCATTTCCTGGTTCATAGTCACGTCGTCTTTCGGGCGAGTGCTTACAGCCATAAGAGAGGACGAGCAGGCCATTGGAGTGTTCGGCTACCAGGCGACCCAATACAAGCTTGCCGTGTGGACCATCTCGGCCATGATGGCGGGTCTGGCCGGAGGTCTGTTCTCTGCGTGGACCAGCTTCGTGGACCCCAACTCCTTCATCCTGCTGGAGTCCATGCTCCTGGTAGCCATAGTCATACTCGGAGGCTTGGCCACTATATGGGGGTCCCTCTTGGGGGCAATGGCCTTCGTACTGCTGGAAGAGGGGATGCGCTTCATCCCAGGCCTGCCCACCGAATATATCGGTCAAGCCAGGCTGGTCATCCTGGGAATACTCCTGGCGTTGCTCATGCTGTTCAGGCCCCAGGGTCTGGTCGGGAGGTACAGGCTATGAGCGAAGAACTCGTCCAATCGGGCGACTCTTATGCCATTGAGACAGTTGAAATCTCCAAGCACTTCGGCGCGGTTCACGCGGTCGACGAGCTCACCGTGTCTATTCCCAAGAAGGGAATGACCAGCATCGTGGGTCCCAACGGGTCGGGGAAGTCCACACTCATCAACCTGCTGACCGGCACATTGCCACTCGACGGAGGCATGGTAATTATCGACGGGACCGTCCTCACTGAGGTGAAGGCCCACGAGAACCCCGCACACGGCATCACCCGGACATTCCAGGAGGTGCGGCTCTTCGACCAGATGACCGTGTGGAATAACGTCATGGTGGTCTTGACCAAGCGCAAGCTTTTCCCCGCTCTGTTCGAACGGACCAAGCCCGCATACAGGGAGAAGACTGCGGCAGTTCTGGAGGACGTGGGCTTGTGGGAAAAACGGAACGACCTGGCCATGAACCTCTCCTACGGACAGAGGAAGCTGCTGGGCATCGGGCGCGCCATGGCAATGGGAGTGAAGACCTTGATGTTCGACGAGCCCTTTGCCGGACTCTTCCCCCAGATGTTGGAGAAGATGAAAGGGCTCATGAACCAGATGCGGGAAGAGGGGAATACCATCATCCTCATCTCTCACAACATGGACATCGTCCGGGAACTGCCGGACCACCTGATCGTCCTGGACAGCGGAAAGCTCCTTGCCCAGGGAGACGTGCACGAGGTGCTGAGCCGCCCGGAGGTGATAGAGGCGTACCTGGGCGTATAGTCCTCTTACGGCTTACGGCTTATCGTGGAATGAATGCATGAACACTTTGAATGAAGCTGACCAACAACAGAACTCAGAGCTCGTAGAGGCCGTACCCGACGGAGACGAGGACCGCCCTGACGGAGGGATGCTGCTTGAGTTGTCGGGAATATCCGTGCAATACGGGGTCGTGACCGCCCTGGACGACGTGTCTCTGGGAGTCCGTAAGGGTGAAGTGGTGGCCGTGATGGGTCCCAACGGGGCTGGCAAGTCCACCGTCCTCAAAGCCGTCATGGGTTTGGCCCCCGTCGTCGCCGGAGAGGTCTACTGGCGCAACCGGCTGTTGGCCTCCGCCACCCACGAGATTGTGAAAGAGGGCATCTCCTTCGTTCCCCAGGGCAGGCGAGTCTTCACTCACCTCACCATCCAGGAAAACCTGGAGATGGGCTGCCTTCACCTGAACGACAAGGCGGAAAAAGAGCGGCGCATGGACTCGGTTATGGAGCTATTCCCTGTGCTGCAAGAAAAGCGGCGCGACCTGGCCAGCGCCATGTCGGGGGGTCAACAGCAGATGCTGGCCCTGGGACGTGGGCTCATGGCGGCTCCGGAGGCCCTGTTGCTGGACGAACCAACGCTGGGCCTTGCTCCCATCATAGTCAGTGAGGTGTTTGAAAAGGTCGCTGAGATAAGTGAGCGTCTGGATACCACCATCATGGTGGTGGAGCACAACATCAAGGGCGTCCTGAACATCGTGGACCGCGCCTACGTGCTGGACAAGGGCCGGGTGGCCTTCCATGGAGACCCCCAGTCCATCCGAGACACCGACATCCTAACCGAGGTGTTTCTGGGCAGGACCGACCAGGACAGGGAAGAAGACGAAGCCTGATCTCGGTGGAGGCCTGCATGCCTGTGACTTACGGCAAGACCTCCCGGGGGTCGGCGTCCCTAAATCGGCAGCGCTTTTTCGGCGTGGCCTTCCGGCAGCTCCACTCCGAAAGCGTTCACGTTGAAGGCCAGCATGGCGTAGCAGCCCAATAGCGTAGTTAGCTCGGTGGCGCCGTTGGTCCCGAACTGGGCAAGCACTGTGTCGAAAGCTTCCTGGCTGACCCGGCGGGTGCGGAAGAACTCGCGGCCATAGTTCACGACAGCGGCCTCGTCCTCGGCCAGTCCTGGCAGGTCCTGTTTGTCACGCAGGGCATCGACTATCTCGTCGCGCAGACCTTCACGCCGCGCCGCCGGAGCGTGTGCGTTCCAGATGAACTGGCAATCGTTCTCACGGGCGGCTAAAAGCATCGCCAACTCCCTGATACGGGGTGAAAGCGAGGTGTCGGTGCGCAGGTACTGGGCCAGGCCCAGGGCGCGTTGGGCGACTTCGGGAGCGTTGAGCATTACCGATCCAGGTCCCGTGGTAGGAACGCCGCCTCGAGAGGCCACTATTGCGTCGAAAGCTTCCCGTTCATGTTCAGGCACGGATTCTCTGGTTACTGTGGGTGTTCTGGCCATTTCGACCTCCCCAGATAGACATTTGAGGGCATTGTACAGGATGTCGCCGGTGTAGGACACTTTGGGCATCAGTTGCGGCAACATCAGGAAGCTTATCCCGCATAGTCAGTGGAGTAATGCGTCATCGGCGCCGGGGACGCCGTCGTGTCATTCACTGCGAACTAGCTTTAGACCCATGCTTCAAACGGTTGGACAGCGACTAAACGCTGTAGATTTTTCAGCTAGCTCTCTGGGTCGGAGAAATAACGCTGGATTAGTCTCAGCACATGGTCCCTGTCAATAAGACCGTCAAAGTAGTCGCTTATCGCCCTGAGGATTTCGTCTTTGTCGATTCTACCGTCTCTGTTGGCGTCGTAGTTCGTTTCAACTGCCAACGCTAATGTTTTGACCGACATCAGTGAGATTATGACGTAGGTGCGGTCCTCGTAGGTGCCACAGCGATGTTCTACAAGCTCCCAACTTCCGTCGGCGACTGAGTACAAATTCGCACGGTCCTCGCTGCACGCTGGTTGGTCGTCCTGGGGGATGCCCAACCACAACTCCACATCCGGTGCGGTGAAGTCCATATAGGGAATGTCGCTCTCAGACGGATAGGCCTTAACGTTCACCGACCACACGACCTCGGAAGCGACGTCCGACGGCGGCGCTCCCTCAGGCAGGACATCTAATTCGGCTACTATGATCGTGGTGCCGCTGGGAAGGGAATCCTGGGGGATTACCAGGCGTTTGGCGAAATCTCTCGAGATGTAAACATGGGTCGATGCGCCGCCGGAAGACGTAGATCCAGAAAAGCCGGATGCCCCTATCGCCAGCTGCACTCGCACCTTCTGGGGAGAATTTTCGATTCCCGTGCCGGATATCTCTACCGTACCGCGATGGTATCCCAAATCTAGATTAGACGAGTCCACACTTACGTCGATTTCCTGAATGTCGGTTGGCCCGCTGGAGAAGCCGGATAGCGGGTCGAGGGTCAGCCAATCGGCGTTGTCTGAAACATTGAAGCTCATTGGTCCTGTGCGGCTGTTCCACACTTGCAGTTTCTGTGACGGCGGTACGTCCTCGATCATGTCAACGAAGAAGGTGGCGGGTTCGAACGGAGGCACCGCGATCAGGCCCTCGGTCGCCGTCGTCGCGGATTCGAGGGTAAAGGTCAACGTCGCCATAGGCGAGTTGGAAAACTTGCCTGTGTTTCTAATGCTGCTGATAGCCTCCTGAGGGCTGGTGGGGGAATTGTTCAAGGTGAACTCAGTCCCCTCCTCCGTGCCTGCATCGTAGGGATAGAGGTTGACTACAAGCTCGTCTTTCCAGTTCCCGTCGCCGTCCAGCAGGGAGAGTCCTGAAATGCCCACGAACCAGTCCGGGCTGGGTCCAATCATGGAGAGAAGGGTCACCAGGGGATAGTCAGACGTGACTTCGATGTCGAACGTATTTGAGCCTTCCGGGCCGCTTCCGGGACTCTGCTGTATGATCGACAGTTTGTTGTTTCCGCTGGCGTTGATTTCACCCCGGAAAGTGCCCGTGGCGCCGAGCTCGGCGACGTTCTCAACCCCTGGGGTGGCCAGGCCGCCGCTGCTCCAATAGGTGACGCTGCTGTTGTGGACAGCGCCGATAAGCGTGGTGAAATGCCCGCCCGACACTACCCCACCGGGAGTGCTTTGAAGGTTCCACATTCCCTTGAACGTGACACTGTACTCAACTTCGGTCGCAGTCTGAGCCGAGACGGATTTGGAGATAGCTCCGGACGTAAGCAATAGGCACAATAATCCGGTAAGGACCGCAAGTGTTAGAAAGAGACGCTGCCTGGCGAGAAAAGGCACGCATAAAATGGCTTGGGCGTCTCGCTGCCGCCGAGATAAGTAGGGCATAGGGTTCATAGCTGCCATCCCTGGATAACCCATCGAGGCAACGCTTTACCGTGACCGTACTGGCTGGGTGTGAGTTACGTCCCTACGATTTCGCCTGAAGCAGGGCTATGCCGATGGCGCCGGGGCCGGTGTATACGCCCAGGGCAGGGCCGAAGGATGTGACGTAAGGTTCGACGCCCTCTGGGAGCATGTCCTTGAGGTCGCCGGCCACCTCATGCGCCCGGTCCGGGGTGGTGCTGTACATGATTGCCAAGCCCTCCAGCGGCCCAAAATCTCGCGCCGCCTGCTTCAGTTTTGCCAGGGCTTTGGCGAACGTCCGACCCTTGCCGAGTTCGTGCACCTCTCCGTCCTTCACGATAATCATGGGCTTCAGTTGGAGAGCGGTGCCTATCATCGCGCGAGCTTTGCCGATGCGTCCGCCCTTCTGCAGGAACTCCAGTGTCTCAAACAGACAAATGCATTGGGCCCGGGCCGTTGCGTCATGGGCAATTGACACCACTTCATCATAGCCTGCGCCCCGGTTCGCTGCTTGCGCCGCCGCTTCAACCACGAGGCCGAGCGCCATGGAAGCCTGGGCGGTGTCAATGACCTCTACCGGGCAGGAGGCCGAAGTCATTGTCGATGCCTGGACGGCGGAGTTGTAGGTGCCGCTGAGTTTGGAGGAAACGTGGAGAGAAACAATGCCGTCGGCGTCCGAACCAAGGGCATCGTACACTTCCTTGAAATCTCCGGGGGATGCTTGCGAGGTCTTGGGGAGTTCCGGGCTGCTCACCAGCATCGAATAGAAGTCGTCGGGCGTTATAGTGACATTGTCCTTGTAAGTCTCAGTGCCGAAGTGGACGTTCTGGGCCACAACGACAACGCCAAGGCCCTGGGCTACGTCGCTGGGTATGTCCGATGTGCTGTCGGTTACGATTTTGACGGTCACGCATCACCTGCCCTGGCAAGGCCAGAGGATGCGGAAGACCCGACTGAGCGTCTCAATTTGTAAGGACGTGCTGGTGGAGGTCCGTTAGGTCAGTATCTTGAGCATGTCCTGTTCAGTGGTTGGAGCAGACCTCGTATGGGATTCGAGTTCGTCTGCTGTGACGCTCTGCATCAGCGGATGGCCTACTGCTATTCTCCCCGGCTGCCGTATTTTGTGGGCATAGTCTACCATGAACTGAGCCGCTTTAGGCGCCGTCTATCCGAGACTGGGTCAACGGCGCTCGCGGCTATGCGCTTCCAGGTTCCCTCGGAGGGCTTGGAGTGTCCTGAACGGGCCCGGTTCCGGAATACGCTTGGAACGGCCGGTTACTCCGGGGCTGTGTGGCCCATCACGAGATCGCGCAGTGTCACGATCCCCAGAGGGTTGCGGTCGTGGTCTACAACGATGGCGCGGGAGACTTCAAACCGCACCAGCAGTCGCACCGCATATCGCGACGCCATTTCGACAGGCAGGGTCAACACCGGCTTGGACATGATTTCATAGATGTTGACCCGTTCCGGGGAACGGTCCCGGGCTATCACCTGGCGTGCGATGTCGGAGACCAGCACCAGTCCCGCCTCGTCGGTGTCGTCCCGCCGGCTTACGGCCAGCGAGTTTACCCCGTGCTGTCGCATAAGCTCGATGGCCTCGGCTACAGTCGCCAGACCATCGATACTGTGGAGTTCAGAAGTCATGAGGTCTCCAACCTTGCTATGACCTGTCTCGCTCATATCTCGTACTCCAGCTCCTCTCGAATGGTAGGCAGTTGGGTGGTGAGGCCAACGGCGTCCTCAATGTCCAGTTGGAACGCGATTCCAGAACCGTGCTCCGTCTCCATGTGAGCGGCGTCCCGGATGCGTTCCAGAATGTGCCGGGCTCGAGTTTCGACCACCAGAAACAGAACGATGTCTCGTTGGGCGGCCAGGCCGAGGCCCAGGAAGGTCTTTTCAGGGACCAGTCCCTCACCTCGAACGCTGCTGACTATCGTCGCGCCGGTGGCTCCGCCGGCGCGGGCGGCGTCTACCACGATCTTGGTCTTCTCGTCGTTGACTAAGGCTACAATCAGCTTCATCCTCATGGCTTTAAGCCTCCTTGGAATCCCTGGCCGCTCGTCTGCGGTTCAACCAAGACGCAACCATGGCGTAGCCCAACACCGTCATTATAGGAAAGACGCTGGCGAAAGCAATCAGTCCGAACCCGTCGATCAGTGGGCTGCGTCCCGGAACGTTCGCGGCTAGGCCCAGTCCCAGAGCCGCCACGACAGGCACCGTCACGGTTGAGGTCGTCACCCCTCCGCTGTCATAGGCCAGAGGCACGATGGTTTTGCTGGACCGGAAGGTCTGGACTATGACGACTACGTAAGCCGCCATGATGTACCAGGGGAGGGGGGTGCCTGTGACGATGCGGAAGCAGCCAAGCGCCACTCCCGCCGCCACCCCCACTGCTACGGCCAATCTCAATCCCCAGGAGCGGACGGAGCCGCCCGAGACCTCCTCGGCCTTCAGGGCCACCGCTATGAGCGCAGGTTCGGCGACCGTGGTGGCGAAACCGATGGCTGCGGCGAAAACGTAGACGAGCCAGTAGTCGCGCCAGTCTATGCCGCCTATCAGGCTCTGATATCCAACAGTTTCGGGCCCGGTGAGTTGGCGCTCCATGGTCTCTCCGATGGGGAAGAGCGCCTCTTCCAGGCCTACAAGAAAGAAGGCGAGCCCCAGAAGGACGAACACAACCCCCATTGCCATCCGGCGGGGGTTCGGCAGTTTGCGGCGCAGGATTATGAGCTGGAAAAAGACCAGGACTCCGACTATGGGAGCCACGTCTACGAGAGTGGACCGGACGGTTGTTCCGAATGTGTCGAGGAATTCCAATTTCAGGTCACCATTCCGTAAATGAGTACACAGATCATAGGGGTCAAACTGGCGAAGGCGATGAGCCCGAATCCGTCAAGCATTGGATTGCGCCCCCGGATTGAAGCTGCCAGCCCGACGCCCAACGCGGTGACCAGAGGCACCGTGATGGTGCTGGTGGTGACTCCCCCTGAATCGTAGGCGACGCCGATGATCTCCTCTGGGGCGAATGCGGTCAGAGCCGTCACTAGCACATAGCCGCCGATTATCAAGTAGTGTATGGGCCAACCCTTCAAGATGCGGACGACACCCAATACGATGGCGGCTCCTACAGACAACGCCACGACCAGGCGCAACTCGAAGGCGTAGGAAGATCGGGCGTTCTCGTTGTTAGGGATGGCCCCGGCTTCAGCCGCGACATCGGCGGCCTCGGAGGCTATGGCAATCAGCGCCGGTTCAGCGACCGTGGCGCCGAATCCCAGGCAAAAAGCGAAGGCCAGCAACGCCGTCAGGCTTCCCTTGTTGGCGAACCCCCGTGCTAACGCGTCGCCAATGGGAAAGAGGCCGCTTTCCAGGCCCTCGACGAAAAGAGCCAGCCCGACGACCACGAAGACCAAACCTACGATAACGTCTACGAGGTCGGGGAATGGCTGTTGCAGCACCGCTATCTGGAAGAACGCGATGACGATGATGATAGGCGCCAAGTCCCGCAGAGAACCGAGGGTCCTCTGCAGCATCGGGGCGAAGAGCCGGGGAAACTCCTTCATCCAAGTCCTTCCGGCTAGCTGAACAAGCGCCGTAAACTACGGCGGGCTAAAATATAGTTGGCCTCCTGAAGTGAGTCAAGCCGGGTAGCTGCCTATGGAACCGGTGACTACACTGCATGACGACCGTCACAGAGCCGGGTCATAAGCTTTAAATTTTTCTACTAAATCGTCAGGCTGGGTTTTATTTGCCCCACATCGGTCAGAGTCAAGCGAAAGCGATGACCGAATACGTCCATCCCATATAGGTTTTGGGGCAATCAAGGTCATGACAGCCTGTACCGTCGGCTGTTTCGGCGCCTTGACCAGCTCCGTTGGACGCTGCTAAACTCCCGCAGAGTCGAGTGGGATGTGGTTGGTGTGGTGTGGATATTGCGCGGCCTCCGCGCCTAGTCATCTGGACGTGCGCCATGCAGATATACTCTAACAGCCCCCGAATGGGGAATACAGACCTGAGAGAAGTGACTTATCGCAACAGACAGCGATACAGCCTTCCCTGCGAGCCTTAACTTACCCGTCCAATCTAATCGGGGTTCTCTGACCCCTCTCCCTTAGGTCCTCTGGCCTTAACCTTGCCGCCGAGTTCGTCGGCTTCTTCACCCACCCCAAAGCCAACGCTTTATTGATGCTTTGGCATTTCGGGGGTGCGAGGGCGAAGCCGCGAACGCGAGGCAAAAACCAACATAAATGTCCAGGGGAATCGTATTGCCAAAAGCATTGTTCGATTTTCCTTGGGGAGACCACGAAACACTCTGCTCAAATAGTCCCGCCGTTGCGGGCAGCGCTTTGCGTAAAGCAAGAAAATCAGGAGGTTGACAATGCGAGAAGTGCTTAGGTCGAAGATTCATCGAGCGTGGGTTACCGACGCGAACCCGGACTATGTTGGGAGCATCCTCATCGACGAGGACCTGATGGACCGGGTGGACCTGTGGGACTTTGAAAAGGTCCTGGTCTGTGACATCAATAATGGCAACCGGTTTGAGACCTACGCCATCGCGGGCGAACGCGGCTCGGGCGTCGTCGCCGTTCAGGGCGCGGCAGCCCGCCTCAGCGCCACTGGCAACTGCATAATCATCATGTCCTTCGAAGTCACGGACGACAGGCCGGACCCGCAGATGATTCTGGTGGACCAGGACAACCAATTCGTTGAATACCTCGAGGGAGCCAAACATGGTCAGCAAGTTTTCTGAACAAGAAACCGAGTCCTACTACGACTCGGAAGACGTCATATACCGGTCGGTCTGGGACGAAGACGGGAGCGTCCACTGGGGCCTCTTTGACGAAAGCGGCGACAAGGACTTCCTCAAGGCCTGCGACAGGCTGAACCGGACGATGGTCGCCAAAGGCGGCATTAACCAGGACTCTTCGGTGCTGGACTTGGGCTGCGGCAACGGGACGACGGCCATATGGCTCGCCGGAGCCAGCGGTGCGCACGTGACTGGCATTGACCTCAGCGGCGTCCGAGTGGCCAACGCATTGGACAAAAAGGCCGCGCTAGACCCCGGTCTCGGGGACAGAGTGGCTTTCGAGAAGGCCTCGGCCACCGAACTTCCCTTCGCTGACGGCTCCTTCACCCACGTCTGGAGCCAAGCAGTGATCTACCACGTGCCGGATAAACGCACGGTCCTGAGCGAGGCCTACCGCGTCCTGGCAGAGGGCGGCATCATGGTGTTCGATGACCTCCTCAGGCCAAAGCGGGACATTACGCCTGAAGCCCAGACCTACGTATACGACCGGCTGCTGTACGACACAGAGTTCAGTTTCGAGTCTTATCAGCAGGCTCTCAAGGACCAGGGTTTCGAACTGCTTGAAGCCTTGGACATTTCCCCCCACCTGAGGCAGAGCTACCTGTGCCTGTCCGAGCGCACTCCCAAGGACGAAACGTTGGACGAAGCCGAACATTACAAGTGGCTCACCAAAGCATACATCGAGACCGCCGCCGCTGTGGACAAAAACGAGCTGGGCTGGGGTCTCTACATCTGCCGGAAGTAACATGCCGGACAGTCATAACAGAGTTCAATGGGTCTATTCCTCCAACTCCAACCAGGAGTTGGAGGAACGCTACGACCAATGGGCCGCCGAATACGACAAGGACCTGTCCGAGGAGTTCGAGTGGAACGCCCCACAGACGGCGGCTGACCTGTTCGCGAAACACGTCCCCGCCGGAGCGAAAATCCTGGACGCTGGAGCCGGCACCGGCCTTGTGGGTGAATGTCTAGCCCAGTCGGGCTACCGTGACCTCTACGCCATGGACCTGTCTCTGAGAATGCTGGAGGAGGCCCGGCAAAAGGACCTCTACAAAGATTTCCGCCAGATGACCCTTGGTGAGGAGCTGGGCTACGAAACCGACTCATTCGACGCGGTCATAAGTGTTGGGGTGTTCACCACGGGCCACGCCCCGGCCCATGCCTTCGACGAGTTGGCCCGCATCACCAAGCCCGGCGGGTTCATTGTGTTCAGCTTGCGGGTTGACCTGTTCGAAGAAGGCGGCTTCAAGGAATACCAGGAGGGCATGGAAGAAGCCGGCAAGTGGAAGCTGGCCGAGCTATCCGAGCCCTACTACGCGCTCCCCAAGGGCGAGCCCGACGTAATCCACCGCATCTGGGCCTACCAAGTCACCGCCTAGCGCCGCCGCCTTCCAGGGCGGCTCAACTTCCCTACCTGTGCCTCATTCGTTCCGATCACGCTGACCGTGTTTTTGTGACGAATTGTCATCTGCTATTATTGGGTGAGTTGTAATACCTGAATAATTGAAGTCATTCACTATGAAAGTCGAAAGGGTTGGGATTCCAACGATTGTTGTCGCCGCAATTGCCTTTTGGGTGGCCGCTGCGGCAATTGGGATCCTCTCCATCCCGAAGGTCCTGGCGCACGATCCGTCCTCAGGCGACTGCTCCTCTGGCATCGCTGTACCCAACGCAGCCAGCAACCCGGGGCTGGTGTCCGACTGCGAAGCGTTGCTGGCGTCCCGGGACACTTGGTCCGGTCAGGCGACTCTTAATTGGTCTCAGGACATCCCCATGGGAGACTGGGATGGGATCGCTCTCGATGGCATGCCGCCAAGGGCGACAAAGCTGATAGGCATCGGAGCGAAGTTGACCGGCTCGATACCCGCCGAATTGGGCAGGCTTGATAAGTTGGAAGAATTGAATCTGGCAGGAAATCACCTAACAGGCCCGATTCCACCCGAACTGGGTAACCTTGCTGATTTGCAAGTGCTGGTGCTTAACTCGAACCAGTTGACTGGTGCAATTCCTGCGGAACTGGGCAACCTATCCAGCTTGAAAGTCCTCCGACTTTCCGAGAATCGGTTGGACGGTCCTATACCCCCAGAGCTGGGTCGATTGTCGACGCTGTTATGGCTGTCTCTCACTCAGAACCAATTGAGTGGGCCTATCCCTTCAGAACTGGGCAGTTTGCCTAATCTGGTGTTTCTTTATCTCAGAGGCAATCGGCTGATCGGCCATATTCCTTCGGATCTCAGTCGGCTGACTATGCTGTACGATCTTGACCTCTCTTACAATCAACTAAACGGTTCGATACCGGAAGAGTTGGGCCTCCTGTCCAAGTTGCAATTCCTAGACCTTACCAACTCTGGATTGAGCGGCCCAATACCGAGGGAATTGGGAAACCTATCCGGTTTGGTTTGGCTCAATCTTTCTTACAACCAGTTGAGTGGAGCAGTGCCCTCGGAGTTGGCGGGTCTATCAAAGTTGACAAGACTTTGGCTCCATGGGAATCAGTTGACCGGGCCAATACCCTCTCAGTTGGGTAACCTCTCAAACCTGGTGGAACTGACCCTAGGGGGCAACGATCTCACCGGTACGATACCCACTCAACTGGGTAGCCTCGCCAACCTGGAATCTCTGTCCCTCGACTATAACCAGCTGACCGGGCCGATACCCTCGGAGTTGGGGAACCTGACCAAATTGCAGAACCTATGGCTCAACAGCAATCAGTTGAATGAGTCGATACCCAACTCGCTAGGCAACTTAATCAACCTGAAATCGCTAGACTTGTCGAAGAACCGGTTGAAGGAGAACGTGCCCAATGAACTAGGCATCTTGGTCAACCTGCAATCATTGAACCTGTCAAACAACCGCTTGACCGGGACTATCCCAGTTCAGCTTGGCAGCTTATCCAGACTGGAGACGCTAAATCTCTCTGGCAACCAGTTGGATGGGACGATACCCGCAGAGCTTGGCGTGTTGTCTAACCTGAGAGAAATCTGGATTGGTGGAAACCAGTTGACCGGATGCATACCAGCCGCTTTGAAAGCGGTGCTAGATAATGACCTCGCCACTCTCGGTCTACCGTTCTGCCACCCGTTGCAGGATGCTTGTGCCATCGAAGGGGCAGTGCCAAATGCGTACAATAATCACCAGTTGGTGGCCGACTGCTATGCTTTGCTGGAGACACGGGATATCTTGGATGATTCCGGTTTGCTGAATTGGTCGGCGGACCTGTACATCACAGACTGGGATGGGGTCACAGTCAGTGGCACGCCGCTTCGCGTCACCGGGGTCCGGCTCGACAGCTACAAGTTAGGCGGTACTATACCGCCACAGCTATCCAGGCTGACCGATCTAAAGTTGCTGTCCCTAACTTACACCCAAATGACCGGCCCGATTCCAACTGAATTAGGCAGTTTCTCCAACTTGAAAGAACTATACCTAGGCAGTAACCAGTTGACAGGCCCGATTCCCGCTGAGTTGAGTAGTCTCTCCAATCTCCGCCATCTCTACCTCAGCAGCAACCGTTTAGATGGGACGATACCGGCCGCACTAGGGGGCCTCGTCAAGCTTGAGGAACTGGCCCTCTCCTATAATCAATTGACCGGTTCAGTTCCTGCTGAACTGGGCAACCTAACCAGGCTGCAACGACTGAGACTGTCCCACAACCAATTGACCGGGGACATACCGGCCGAGTTAGGACAACTCGCAAACCTAACGGAACTGAAGCTTGCTGGGAGCCAGCTGACCGGGTGCATTCCGCAGGGATTGAGAGATGTAGCAGTCAATGACTTTGGCGGCCTCGGCCTGCCGTTCTGCATGTTGACCGAGGAAGAGTTGCTCGACCGGTATGACGGCAACGGCAACGGGACCATCGAGAGAGACGAAGCCCTTGACGCTGTGGCAGACTACTTCGCAGACCTAATCAGCAGAGATGACGTGTTAACCATCATCTCACTCTATTTCTCGTCGTCCGGTTGACGTACGCGTCGGCCGGTCATCCCAATAGGCCGATTCAGGTCTAATGGTTTGCGCCCCAATGCTTGGTCACACAGAGCGCGCCATTATTCCAGTATGAACCCCTCGTAGCCGTTGGCGGCGGCCGCGTTGCGCTTGGCCCGCATCACCGGAGCAGTGTCCGGTGAGGAGAGCAGCGCACGGGGCTTGCCGGGGATGTTCGCCCCCACAAACCAGGAGTTGGCCTGGGTGCGGATATGCTTGGCGCCCTCTACCTTCACGTGCTCCAGCCAGGCGTCCTCCGCCTCCACATTGGCCGAGATGCGTGAGTAACCGTTGTCGCGCACGTATTGGATGCAGTCGGTCACCCACTCCACCAGCGGCTCGGCGGCCCTGACGAAGTTACCCACCGAGGCTGCGTTGATGGTGAAGAGATTGGGGAAGCCGGCGCTCTGGATGCCCATGAAGGTGCGAGGTCCGTTGGAGAACTTGTCCTTAAGGGTGCGCCCGCCCTCGCCGCAGATGTGTACCCTGTTCAGGGCCCCGGTGACGGCGTCGTACCCCGTGGCGAAGATGATGACCTCCAGCTCGTACTCGGCGTCGGTTGTAGCGAGCCCGTTGGGAGTGATGCGCTGGATAGGGGCCGCTTTCACGTCCACCAGCAGCACGTTGTCCTGGTTGAAGACCTCGTAGTAGCCGCTCTCGCACGGGACCCGCTTGGAGCCGAACATGTGGTCCTTGGGCACCAGCATTTCGGCGACGACCGGGTCATGGACGCGCTCACGGATTTTCTGGCGGACGAACTCGGCGTAGTGTTCGTTGGCCTCTCCGGGGATCATCACATCGTAATAATTGGACAGCCACTTCTTGAAACCTGGCTCCGCCCACAGCCTTTCGTACTGCTCCTGCCGTTCTTCTTCCGACACTTCGAGGGCCGACCGGGGGTCGAATTCGTGCATGAAGGAACCGGGAGTTTCCAGACACTTCTGGAAAATCTCTGGGTAGTTCGCCTTTATCTCCTTCTGCATCTCATCGTCAATCGGGCCGTTCCGGAGAGGCGCGCAGTAGTTTGCCGTCCTCTGGAAGACTGTCAGGTGGCCTACTTCCTTGGCGATTTCCGCGATGAGTTGGACGGCGGTGGCTCCGGTGCCTACGACCCCAACGCGCTTGCCCGCCAGGTCCATGCCTTCCTTGGGCCATCTGCCGGTGTGGCACCAGGCGCCCTTGTAGCTGTCCAGCCCTTCAAACTCGGGGACGTAAAACGCCGACAGAAGGCCCACTGCGGTAACTAGGAACTGACCTCTCGCCTTGAGACCGCCGTCAGTCTCTATCTCCCAGAGATTGGTTGTTTCGTCATAAATGGCCGATTTGATCCTGGCGTTGAATTGGATGTCCCTCTTGAGGTCGAACTTGTCGGCTACGTAGTTGAGGTAGCGTTCGTTCTCAGGCTGGCCGGAGTAGAGCTCCTTCCAGTCCCATTCGTCGAGCAGTTCCTGGGAGAAGGAGTACCCGTATGTGTAGCTCTCGGAGTCAAAGCGGGCCCCGGGATAGCGGTTCCAATACCATGTGCCCCCCACTCCGCTGGCTTCATCGAACGCTCTCACGGAGAGCCCCATATTTCGTAGGCGGTACAACATGTACAGCCCGGTGACTCCGGCTCCGATGACCAGGGCGTCGTACTGTCCGAGGTCCTCGTTGGATTGCTGTGGGGCTGCTGGATTTTGCTGCAAAGAATCGACCATGACGTTACCTCTTCAACTCTTTGGACTGTTGCGGCTGCAACGACGGGTCGGGCGCTCGCCGTCAAGTGAGCCTGATATATTTTAGCCGATTTACCGGTGTGTCCGTCAATTTTGCCCACCTACAGTGTGTTTGGTTCCTAAAGTCGCCCGGAACAGTCCGTTCGCCCTGAGCTTGTCGAGGGGTCTTCCGTTCATGGTTCGACGAACTCACCAAGAACGGGTCAGGGGCGTTCCTCTCACGCCCCGTCCCTTCCCCCTCTGGGAGAAGGTGAGGATGGGGCCGCCCGGACTCTGGACGCTGTGTTACACTCAACCGCTCCGCCGAGCATTGGAGGACTGACCTATAGCTCCTAATGACGGTTTCTACTGGGCCTTTCTGGCTCTTCTGGGATGGGGCTGCGCAGACTACCTGGCGCGCTCCGCCTCCGGGCGATATGGAAGCGTTAGCGTCACAGTTCTCAGCCTGATTATTGGTCTGGCGGCTCCTCTGCCCTTTGTGCTGGCGGAAATTGTCCAGGGGTCATTGCACGTTGACTGGTCTGCATTGGCAATCTGGGCGCCCGCAACCGGAGGGTTTCTAGGAATCGCCTACCTGGTCTACTACACAGGTTTGCAACGGGGTTCCGTCACCGTGGTGTCCACTGCGGCTTCGGCTTGGCTGGCCGTCACAGTGTTGATTGCTGTCGTCGCGTTTGGAGAGAGTCTCTCGTTGGGTCAAGCCGGTTTGATGGCCGTCATTTTCGTCGGCATACTCATGCTTTCGGCAGGCCGGCTGAACGTAACGGGCATTAGCTCAGGGCTGCCTTGGGGGCTCGGAGCCATGTTCGCCATCGGCGTCGCCCTGGCGTTGCTTGACCGTGTAACCGAAGCGGCGGGGCCTATGATGGCGGTGCTTGTTGTCCGCGCGGTCTCCATAGCGCCCACGTACGTCTTCGCGCGGCTGCGACGCGTAACAGTCCAGATGCCCACTAACCGGAACGGATGGGCGTTGCTGCTGGCCGTTGGACTTCTCGACGCTGGGGCCTATGTCGGATACAACCTGGGCGTGGACACGGCCTCCGTCGCTGTCGTGGCTCCCATAGCAGCGGCCCACCCAGTTGCAACCATCGCGCTGGCCGTAGCCCTTAGTCGCGAACGGCCTCACCCGCTACACTGGGCAGGCGCCGTCGCAGCTATAGGGGCTACCATCGGCCTCAGCTTTCTGGTTGGAGCTTAACGGGAACGCCGGTGTGACAGACCTATATCAGGCTCTATACACAGTCCGTCGGACCCTGGATAGGGGGTCGGCTGGGTAATCTGCGCGACGGCGATTCGTTCCCACAGCGGGACGGTCTGCCACTAATGAACACCGTCTCGCCCTATGCGGAGGAGATGAACGGCTCGGTTCTGTCTACCGTCAAGTTTGGTGGAGATAGGGGGACTCGAACCCCCAACCTCGGCATTGCGAACGCCGCGCTCTCCCAGTTGAGCTATATCCCCAGGGAACGCCTGAATTCGGGATCTTCGGAGTTCCGAGTTCAGAGTCCAGACTGAAATGCTATAGCGCCCCTCTGAAGGGTGTCAAGCAAAGCAGCGCCAGGCGCCTACAGGCTTAGCTCCCGAGAAGCCTGCCCTCGCAACCCTCCAGGGCCTTCTCCAGCAACGGGATGTTGGCGTCGTCGGTGAGGCCCGTGTTGATGGGCGTCACCGAAATCATCTTGTTGAGAGCAGCCCAAATGTCCGTGCCTTCCTCCTGCTCACGCTCTTTGAAAAGGGGCACGTCCCGGTTGATGCGGTAAGTCATGCTACGGATGTCCTCGTCCTCTTTCACCGACTCGCCGTAGCTGCGGCGGCCCAGCCTCGTGACCCTTACCCCTTTCAGGTTCTCAGCCGGCTCGTTGGGCAGATTCACGTTGACGAGGGTCGGAGGCAAGCTGGCGCCATTCTTGAGGCTCTCGACCACGATGCCTAAGAAGGCCGCAGCCACATCGTAGCGGGTGTCCCTGAGGGCGCCCACGGATATGGCAATGGACGGGCATCCCCGGACGTATCCCTGCAGCGCTGCTCCCACCGTGCCGGAGATAAGCACGTCCTCTCCCAGGTTTGACCCCTGGTTTATCCCCGACACCACGAGGTCCACGGGCCCGGCCAGCTGCTCCAGGGCCAGGACGGCGGCGTCCGCCGGGGTGCCTTCGATGGAGTAGGCTACAATTTCGTGGGGGCCTTTCTCCACCAGCGGTTCCACCTGAAAGACCCGCAGGGGTCTCCGCAGAGTCAGTGAAGCGCCGACACCACTGTGGTCCCGGTCGGGAGCCGCCACGCAGACGTCCCCGTGGAGCTTCAAGGCGTTCACGGCCGCCCAAAGCCCCGGGGCCCTGAACCCATCGTCATTAGTCGCTAGAATCTTCAACTATCTCACCTGTTTTTATGGTGCCGGAGAAGCTCCGGAGAGGAAAGGAGGAGACTGCTGGTGGCAACGGGTGGGTTCGAACCACCGACCTAGCGCTTATGAAGCGCCCGCTCTGCCCCTGAGCTACGTTGCCACAACTGGGGCTATTGTCAGAAGGGCTGCCGACGCGACGCCAGCAGCCCCCGGATTTCCAATATACCTATTCACCCTGACGCCTGTCAACGCGCACGACGCGCCTTTGCTGGACACCCTGACGACGCCGTTTTATAGTCTGTTCAACAGGTGCTTTCAGGAGGCTTACCCTATGGCCCTTTCGGAAAAGGTGGCGAAGTTCGTTGAAGAGGGCGGATGGATCAGGAAGATGTTTGAGGCGGGCATCGCCCTGAAGCAGCAGTACGGCGACGACAAGGTCTTCGACCTATCCCTGGGCAATCCGGTAGTGGAGCCGCCAGCCGAATTCAAGGCGGAGCTCCAACGGCTGGCTGCCAGCGAGACGCCGGGAATGCACCGATACATGCCCAACGCGGGCTACGCCGACACCCGGGAGGCCGTTGCCGCGGGAATTCGGGAAGAGGCTGGGGTGGACATGACCGGCGCAGAAATAGTGATGACGGCAGGAGCCGCCGCAGGCCTGAACGTGGCCCTTAAGACCATCCTGAACCCCGGGGACGAGGTTATCATCTTCGCTCCCTATTTCGTGGAATACGTCTACTACACCGACAACCACGGCGGCGTGTCCGTGACGGCTCCCACCGACGCAGCGTTTCAGCCGGACCTGGCTGCTCTGGAGGGCTTAATTACACCTAAAACCAGAGGCGTGCTAATCAACTCGCCCAACAACCCCTCGGGCGCGGTGTACGGGTCGGACACTCTGGCGGACCTGGGAGAGCTTCTGCGGGCGAAAAGCGCCCAATATGGTTCGGAGATATTCCTGATAAGCGACGAGCCTTACCGCCGAATCATCTTCGACGGCCTCTCCTATCCCCACGTCTATCCCCACTACGAAGCCTCCATGGTGGTACACTCCCACGCCAAGGACCTGGCCCTCCCCGGCGAGCGCATTGGATACATAGCGGTGAATCCGGCCTACGAAGGGAAAACTGAACTGGCCGACGGCCTGACCTTCTGCAACCGCATCCTGGGGATAGTCAACGCACCCGCGCTCATGCAGCATGTGGTCAGGGCGCTGCAAGGGGTCACAGTGGACGTATCTGACTACCAGAGGAAGCGGGACTTCATCCACGGCGCGTTGACGGACCTGGGATACGACTGCTTCAAGCCCCAGGGGGCTTTCTATCTCTTCCCCAAGGCTCCAGGAGGGGACGACCTGGCCTTCGTGGATGAACTGCAACGCTATAACGTGCTGGTGGTGCCCGGCAGGGGCTTCGGGCAGGCTGGCCACTTCCGGGTGTCCTACTGCCTGGAGGACCGGGTTCTGAAAGGCTCGCTGGAAGGGTTCGCCGCCGCGGCCAAGAGCTTCGGGCTGTAAATCCGGGCGTCGACTGTACAAGCGATGTCATCTACGAACGATCCCGTTCGACTACCAGAGTTCACCAACGACCTTGGAAGGCTGTCCAGAAAGCTCCGCTCTATCGACCGCGACCTGGAAGCGTTCATTCGATTGCTCCAGGCAGGCCTCAAATCAAGCATACATGCAACCCGGGTTCCTGGGTTCGGTGAACTAAACGTATGGAAAGGCCGCGCAATTAGTCGAGACATGCGGAGTGGAAAATCCGGAGGGTTCAGAATCTGGTGGCTAGAAACCTCATCGGACACCGTAGCGCTGCTCTACATATACACTCATCGCAGCAACGAGAACGAGAATCGTATCAGGGAAGAAGTTAGAAGGCGTCTTTCAACCAATGGATATTAGAGGAGACGTTTCCTCGTCTTCGCTATCGGGCATGGACTCAAACTTTCGCCTATAGTAGGCATACTCATACGGTATCGTTTCGCCCTCGGCAGTCGCTATCCAAGGGGCTTCCCCGTGACTTGCTGCTACTAGTTCGGCGGCCGTCTGATTTTCCCACTTTTTCGCGATGTCGAACATGAGCTTCAACTCAGTGGGCCTGAAGATGTCCAGCGGCGGCTCGACACCTGGTATGACCGAATACCGGTATTGGGTGTACGGCCCCGACTGTTCCTTGATTTCTTGTACCAACCCAGACATCCTGCGCAATTCCTTTTGCATCTGCTTGGGATACGGTCCCCGTGGCATGTGGACGTAGTCGGCGCCAGTGACCGCCACTCCATGTTGCTCGAAATGATCGAAGTCCAGGAAGTAGAGAAGCTTTGCCAATTTGGTTCGACCCAAAGTGCCGTTGCGCACGGTATCACAGAAGAACAGAAGCGCGGCCTGCATCTTTTTGGAACTATAGTGTGTCCTAGCCATTACGGACCTCCGCCGCGTTGGGCGCCACCCAGCCTTAGAAAAATCGCTCTCGCCCTTGCGACCCCAGTTTGCGGCTGACTGGTATCTATATTATAGCAACCCCGCCCGCCCTACAGACAACGGGTCGTTATCCTTGTGATCTATAACCCTCGCAGCTCCAGGGTCTCCACATGGCCGGTTTCCAGGCTGGCGACCCGGACGGCGTGGTTGTTTGTGTCCGCGACGTAGAGCTTTCCTCCAGCCGCGCTGATTCCTGACGGTTCGTGGAAGCGGGCTTCGAACGCCGAACCGTCTTTATAGCCGTGCTCGCCGCTGCCAAGGAACGTGAGCACGCTCCTCGTGCCCGGGTAGACCCGCTTTATCTTGTTGTTGTAGGTGTCGGCGATATACAGGACTCCGTCATGCCAGTCCACCCCCTGGACGTGCTGGAGACGCACCTGTTCTCCCACTCCGTCCACGTCGCCCCACACGAACAGGTCCTCGCCCACGATAGTCCCCACACGCCCCGACGGGTTCAGGTCGGCGTACCTGACGGCACTGGCCTCGCTGTCAGCGAAATAGAGGCGTTCCCCGTCTGACGTGATGCCAGTGGGCTGGTCCAGAGAAGCCGACATCAGGGGACCGTCTATGGGGGCCTCCCGGCCGTTGCCGGCGTATACGTTGACCTGGCCCGACGCCAGGTGGAGCGCCCAGAGTTGGTGGTTGCCCGCCATAGCGATGTGCACGACGCCGTTGTGGACCGCCACGTCCCAGGGTGAACTCAGGGCTGTCCGCAGGGCAGGACCGCCTTCGGAATGGCCCCGCGCCTGCTCTCCCGTCCCGGCTACGGTCTCAACTGTTCCGGCCTCCAGGTCGACTGTCCGAATGGCGTGGTTCTCAGTGTCAGCTACATAGAGAGAGTTCCCGTCTTCCGACAGGGCCATTCCCTGGGGATGATCGAACTCGGCCGAATCATAATCCCCGTCGGCATGTCCCGGCTGGCCGCTTCCTATGACGTGCGTCACCTGTCCATCCAAGTCGGCCACGACAATGCGGTTGTTGTTGGAGTCGGCTACAAACAGGCGTCCGGAAGCCTCGTCAGCCAATATCTTGCCTGGGAAGGAGAGTCCCGGCGCCTCTGGCGCTTCCCGTTGGAAGTCGAGCCGCTTCGTGCGGTCCAGCATCCCCTTCTCGTCGAACTCTTCCACCATTCGCCCAAGCAAGCCGTCGAACTGCTCGAAGCTGAACTCCCCCTCGTGCTTGCCGATGACCTTGCCCTGGGGGTCCACAAACATCAGAGTGGGCCAGGCGCGGCAGCCGTACTCCCTCCAGATGCTGAAGTCCCCGTCATTGACCACGGGGTGTTCCAGCTCGAACCTGAGCACCGCTTTCCTCAGGTTGTCCGTGTCCCGCTCAGAGGTGAACTTGGCAGAGTGGACTCCGATCACCACAAGCTCTGCCGCGTACTTGTGCTCCAGTTTCCGCAACTGCGGAAATATGTGCATGCAGTTCACTCAACAGGAGGTCCAGAACTCCAGGATGACTATTTTCCCTACCAGCTCCTTCATGCTGATGGGCCTGCCAGTGTTGAGCCAGTCCTTACCTGACGGGAACTCGGGAGCGTTGACGTTGCCGAGGAAAGAGCGTGTGGCCACTTTGGACCCCCTTTCAGTAAGCGCCCGCCCATTATACACCTGCGCCCCTGCGCACGGTCACAGGCTAAAATGCTCAACCGGATGCGCCGGGCGAGGCGGCGGTCGGTTCCCGTTTCACAGGCCGCCTTACCAACAGTAAAGACACAGTCGCGACTCCCATGAATATGATGGCCAGCATCAACGGGAAGTCATAGGTGTCGTGCCGTTCTCCCCACCAACCGACAAACCAGGGGGCCAGTATCATCATCCATGAAGAGGAGAATGTGATCATTCCTCGCATCGCGGCAAACCGGGTCCTCCCATAGAAGTCCCCCACCGTAGCCCAGAGCAGGAAGCCGGAGGCGTCGCCCACTCCGGCCAGTATCATGTATAGGTATATGGCCCAGGCGGAGCCGTCCCACTCCCCGGTAAGCAGGAACAGCGTCGCCAAGCCCTCCAGGGCGAGACACCCGGCCACCACCAGGTTCCTTGGGACCTTGTCGGAGACCCAGCCAACGGGTATGCGGGAGACTATGTTTACGACGAACAGAATCACCAGCAGGTACCCGAAAGTGGTGTCTCCCACTCCTTTGGAAAACACGATGGGCTGGAGGTTAATCAAGATCCCCAAGGCGCCCGCACGCCGGAATATCTGACCGAGGACTATCAGCCAAAACGCAGAGGTCCCAATTGCCTCTCTGATGGTGAAGTCCACACTCCCCCTGCTGGGATTGCTCTGCCCGGTCCCCGACACTGCAATCGGAGGCCTGGGGCGGTCGCCATCGGGACGAAGGCCGACGTTTTCCGGGGCGCTGTGCAGCCACAGCCCCAGCGGGGCCATGAGCACAACGTAACCCAGCCCGATGATGAGCGAGACCTGTTCCCAGCTGAACTTGATGATCATGATGTTGACCAGGGGAACCAATGCGGCGGCCCCTATGGAAGCCACGGTTGCGAATATTGCCAGGGCCAGACCGCGATGCCTTATGAACCACATGTTGAGCATGTTGAAGAGGCCGTGCTGGACGGATATGGCGTTGGCGGCGGCTATGAGCCCCAGGTAGATGAGGGCGAATCCCAGGTAGTTGTCCACCCTGGAGAAGGCCAGGTACCCAACGCCGCCCACCAGGAGGCCGGCAATCACGACAATCCTGCCGCCGAACCTGTCCATCAACCAGGCGGCAACCGGTCCCAGGACCTCCCCCTGGGCCCTGGCCAGGGAAAAGACCAGCGCCGTCTGCTCTTGCCGGAGGCGCAGAGATTCCTGGACGGGCACGAAGAACACGTTGAAACCGCGGAAGAAGATGCCGTTGGCTACGAAGATGACGAGGGAAGCGATGCCGAGGACGAACCAGCCGTAAAAGATACGGCCTCCTGTCATCCGGTCAAACCATCGCCTGGTGTCCAATGCTTTTCTGCGAGTTTTCGACGCTTTTCAATTGATAGGATGATAATCCGGAGCACGTATTATCCGGCCTCTGGGCGAAATACTCAAATTACATAAAGAATCGGACTTTATCGACGCCGAAATTACGGGAAATAAATGGGGCTGAATGGTATAATTAAATAGACAATATTCGTATCTGTTTCTTGGGTTTCTCAAGTGTGGAGCGGGGAGTGTAGATGACGTTAGAATATACCGCAAAAGACATTCAGGTCCTGGAAGGTCTGGAGGCTGTCCGACGGCGACCCGGGATGTACATCGGAAGCACCGACCAGCGGGGCCTGCACCATCTGATTTATGAGATAGTCGACAACAGCGTAGACGAGGCAATGGCCGGATACTGCACCCGGGTGGAGGTGCATATCCGGGAAGACGGCTCGGTTAAGGCTTCGGACAACGGCCGGGGCATTCCTGCCGACATACACCCAACCACCGGCAAGACCGCCATCGAGACGGTCATGACCACCCTCCACGCCGGAGGAAAGTTCGGCGGCGGCGCGTACAAGGTGTCAGGCGGACTCCACGGCGTGGGCGCTTCGGTCGTCAACGGGCTTTCGTCCCACCTCAGAGTTGAGGTGCGGCGTGACGGCTTTCTCTACTTCCAGGAATACCAGGAGGGAGACCCTCTGGGCGACCTGCAAAAGGCGCCGCTGACCGAAGACGACGCCGGCATAACGGGAACGACCATCATATTCACACCTGACCCCAAGGTGTTCCCGGAGATCGACTACGACTTCAACATCATCACGGGCCATCTGCGTCAGATCGCATACCTCAACAAGAGCCTGGAAGTCCACCTCTGCAGCGACTGGCACAGCCGGGGCGGCGACAACGAAAGGACTTACTATTTCGACGGGGGACTGGCGAGCCTTGCCCGCAGCATGAACCGAAACCGCAAGACGCTCCAGGACGACCCCTTCTACATGCTCAGGACCGTGGACGACACCATCGTTGAAGCCTCCATCCAATACAACGACGGCTACAACGAGTCAGTGCTCTCCTTCGCCAACTGCATCAACACCGAAGAGGGCGGGACCCACCTGACCGGCTTCCGGACAGCCCTGACCAGGGTCATCAACGACTACGGACGCAAGCAAAAGCTGCTCAGGGACGATCAGCCCAACCTGGCGGGTGAGGATGTCCGCGAGGGCCTGACCGCCGTTATCAGCGTCAAGCTCACGGACCCTCAGTTCGAGGGCCAGACCAAGACGAAGTTGGGCAACGCCGAGGTCAAGGGAATCGTCGAGACCACCATCGGAGAGACCCTTTCCCAATACCTGGAAGAGCACCCCATAGACGCCCGGCGCATTATCGACAACTGCGTCACGGCCCAGAAGGCGCGGGATGCTGCCAAGAAGGCCCGAGAGCTGGTCATACGCAAGAACGCGCTGGACGGCTCGTCCCTGCCTGGGAAGCTGGCAGACTGCCAGGAACGGAACCCGGAGCTGTCCGAGGTGTACATCGTGGAGGGAGAGTCGGCGGGAGGTTCGGCCAAAATGGGCCGGGACCGCCGTTTCCAGGCCATTCTCCCCATCAAGGGCAAGATTCTGAATGTTGAGCGTGTGCTGCACCAGCCGGAGAAGATACTGGGCCACGAGGAGATACGCTCGGTTATAGCCGCCCTGGGCGCGGGAGAAGGCGAGGAGTTCAACTCCACCAAGCTCCGCTATCATAAGGTCATCATAATGACGGACGCCGACGTGGACGGCTCCCACATCCGGACCCTGATGCTCACCCTGTTCTACAGGCGCATGGAGGAGCTCATTCGAGGCGGCTTCCTGTACATCGCCCAGCCGCCCCTCTACCGGGTCCAGTCAGGGAAGGACGTATCCTACGCATACACCGAGCCGGGCAAGGACCAGGTGCTGGAGAGGCTCAACGGCAAGAAGAACATCCAGTTGCAGCGCTACAAGGGCCTGGGAGAGATGAACCCCGACCAGCTTTGGGAAACCACGATGAACCCGGAGAGTCGGAGCCTGTTGCAGGTGACCATCGAGGACGCCGCCCAGGTGAGCAACGTGTTCACAACCCTCATGGGGGACGAGGTGGCCCCCAGGAAGGCGTTCATCCAGACCCACGCCCGCTCCGTCAAGGAACTGGACGTCTAGGCCCTGACTTCAACCCTCCCTCTGAGGAGACCGTTGCACAACTGGTAGGGGCGACCCTTGTGGTCGCCCTTATTTGTTGTCCATCGGGGAAACAGGGCAACCACCAGGGTTGCCCCTACGAACGTAACGCACCGTAAGAGGAGATTCGGGCCGACTGAGTCTCGTAGAATTCCGGTTACTCAAAGGTCTCCCTCGGTGAGAGGGGGCTAGACTGCCGGCTGCACCTGGCCATCGGGCGTCGCTTCCAGAAGGGTCCAGAAAGGATAACCCCGGCGGCGTATTTCGTCGCTCCCGCCTTCCCGCCGGTCCAATATGGCGGCCACCATCACCACCGTGCAGCCAGCCGCCTCCGCAGCCTCTATAGCGTGCAGCAGGGAACCGCCCGACGTGCAGGTGTCGTCCACCACCGCAACCTTGCATCCTTCCATCGGCAGCGGCCCCTCGATAGCCCTACCTGCGCCGTGGCCTTTAGCCTCTTTCCTGACAATGAAAGCCGGTATAGGGGTTCCATCCAAGTGGCTGGTCAACGCTATGGCAGTCGCCATGGGGTCGGCGCCCAGCGTTGGGCCGCCCACGGCCTCGGCGCCGGCGTTTCTGACAACGGGCAGGAAGGTGCGCCCAATAAGAAAGGCGCCCTCGGGGTCCAGGGTCAACAGTCGCCCGTCGAAGTAGTATGGGCTGACCTTCCCTGACGACAGTGTAAATTCACCGTAGGTCAAAGCCCCGAGGCGTTCGGCCAACTCAAGCAGCCGGTGGGCATCGGATGTCATGGGCGCCCCTCCGCGACACTCAAGTCCCCAGCCCGTTGACTGGACCCGTATAGACCATGTCGATGGATATACGCCTCTACAGCCTCCGGGACCCGATCCCCCACCGGAAGTCCCTTGGAGACCCTTTCCCTCACCTCCGTGGCGCTGATGGCCGTCAGCGGGGCTTCCAGGTAGATAACGCGGGTGGATTCATCAGGCCTGCTTGCAGCGTTGGGCACATCATATCCCGGCCTTGGCACGGCTACGATGGTGCACAACTCCCGAATCCGCTCAGGTTCCTTCCAGCGGTCCATATGCACCGCTGAGTCTGCGCCCACGATTAAGAACAGCTCACGCGTTGGGTCCTCTCGATTCAACTCCTCCAGAGTGTCGACGGTGTAGGTCAGGCCTTCCCGTTCGACCTCCATGGGAGACACGGAGAAGCGGGGATTCGAGGAGACAGCCAGGGCTGCCATGTCCATACGGTGGTGCGCGGCGGACACTTCCTCCCCTTCTTTCATCCAGGGCCTTCCGGCGGGCACGAACCACACCTCATCCAGATGGCACGTTTCCAACGCCTCTTCCGCCGCCAGAAGATGCCCTATATGGATGGGGTCGAAGGTCCCGCCCATCAGTCCCAACCGCATGCTTTCACCAAACCCAGGGCTTCTGAGTCTTCTAGAGCCATTCCAGCTCGGCCCTGCCGATGTGGACCGGATCTCCCGGCTTGACGCCCATGCCTTCCAAGGCGTCAGCGACCCCCAGGTCCCGCAACTGCTTCCAAAGCTGCACCATCACCCGCCAGTCGCGCAGGTCGGCCATGGGGAGCATGCGCTCCACCCTAGGGGCGGATACGTGGTAGGCTCCTCCACGCCGAGTGATGGTGAACGGGGGCGGTTCGTCGGGCTCCCTAGAAACCACCGGACTGATTCGCGGTCCGCTCTTGGGGAGTGCGCCCAGAGTTTCCACGACCTTTAGCATCAGCCCGTTGACGCCCTCTCCCGTGACGGCTGAGACCAGATGCACAGAGCCCGTGGCAGGCCCGCCTTTGCTCGCTGCGCTCAGCGTCTCGTCGAGGACGTCTGCCAGCTCTTGGACATCGGGAATATCCGCCTTGTTGACCACGACAATCTGAGGCTTCGACCCCAGGTCCTCATCGAACTCCCTCAGCTCGCGATTAATCTGTTTCATGTCTCCCGCAGGATCGTCGGCGCTGCCGTCCACCAGATGGATCAAGAGCTTGGCCCTCTCGGCGTGCCTCAGGAAGTCATGCCCCAGCCCTAGTCCCTCGTGTGCGCCCTGTATCAGTCCTGGGACCTCCATCATCACGAAAGGTTCATAGCCAACGCCTAGATCAACCACTCCCAGAGCCGGCTCCGTCGTGGTGAACGGGTACGGCGCAACCTTGGGAGTCGCCCGCGAGCAGACGGACATAAGCGTGGACTTTCCCGCGTTGGGCTTGCCCACTATTCCCACGTCGGCCAGCAGCTTGAGTTCCAACAGAAGTTGGGCCCACTCTCCGTCCATTCCCTTCTCAGCCAGAAGAGGCTCCTGTTGAGTCGGGGTGGCAAACCGAGCGTTGCCCGAGCCTCCTCGACCCCCACGAGCGACGAGAAGCTCTTCATCCCCTTCAGACACCTCACCAATGGCGACTCTCTCCCCATCCCCCATCTTCCAAATCACGGTGCCGATTGGAGCCCTTACCTTCACATCTTCCCCATTAGCCCCTCGTCTGTTCTGTCCTCTGCCATGGACTCCGCGGGAACCCTTCCATCGAGAGTTGTACCTCAAGTGAAGCAAAGTGTTTATCGAGTCGTCCCCAACGATATAAACACTCCCGCCATGACCCCCGTCACCCCCGTCAGGACCTCCCCTGGGAACAAACTTCTCCCTACGGAAACTCACGCAGCCGTTGCCGCCGGATCCCCCAATTACGGTTATTTTAGCTAAATCAATCATTCTGGTTTCATGAGATGTCTAACAGTAGTGATAAGGGAGTGGGATATGTTGACAAACGAATGTGTTAGCTTTGGAACTACTGTTGAATAGATGTGTGGAGACGTTGAAAACCATATACAAAGACCAAGACTATTGTACATGTTCCGACGGCTCGGAAGGAATGGATAGGAGGCGGGTTGGAGTTTGGGTGGCTAATGAGGCGAGATAATGGAAGGTTCAGTTGGTGATCGGCGCTAAGAGGGCCTCTTTGATCGCTATGACATGGTTCTTTACCGAGGGGTCGGTGTCAAGGGAACGAGTGACTTTGGACAATGCGCTTATGACTGTGGAGTGGTTCCGGCCCCCCATGAGCCGCCCGATGTCGGTGTCGCTCATGGATAGCTCTTCGTGCATCAAATACATGGCAATCCGCCGAGGTTCTGTGACGCTTCGCTTGCGGCTGGCTCCCACCAGGTCATCCCGCCCCACCGAGAACCTAAGGCATACCTGCTCCAGGATAGTTTCCGGCCCCACCGCCGCTTGGCTGAAGCTGGGCAGCAAGTCTGCGATGGCCTGGGCGACCAGGTCCATGGTGATGGGCGAGTCATATACGTTGGCCATCGCTACGATGCGGTTGAGGCATCCCTCCAACTCTCTTATGTTGCGGTAGGGGTAATTAGCAGCGTGGTGGATAACGGCATCCTCCAATGAAACGGACATATGTCCTGCCTTGGTGCGCAGGATGGCCGCACGGGTTTCCATGTCGGGTGCGGATATGTCTGTCATGAGGCCCCACTCAAAGCGTGAGCGGAGCCGGTCTTCCAAGTCGGAGAATTCCCTCGGTGGACGGTCCGACGCCAGCACCACCTGCCCGGAGGAATTATGCAGGTCGTTGAAGGTATGGAAGAAGGCCTCCTGGGTCTGCTCCTTCCCGGCAAGGAACTGCACGTCGTCTACTAGCAGCACGTCGACGCTCCGGTACTTGGCGCGGAAGTCCTCGGTGGTCCTGGAGCGTATGGCGGTGATGAACTCGCTGGTGAACTGCTCTGCGGTCACATAGAGGATGCGGTCTCCCCGCTCAATGGACGTGTGGCCGATGGCCTGCAGAAGGTGAGTCTTGCCCAACCCTGCGGGAGAGTGTATGAACAGGGGCTGGTACGCGTTCTCCGGCGTCTCCGCGACCGCCTTTGCGGCCGAGTAGGGGAGTCTGTTGGAGGGGCCCACGACGAACCTTGGGAAGGTGTAATGGCGATGCAGCCCCGACCAAGACGACTGGCCCTGGCGTCGACTGTTGGCCGCGCCGGAGGGCGTCGGGTCCAGAGGGGACCGGGCGGTGTCCAGGACCGGGGTGGACCTGAATTCCACGTCCAGGGCGCCGTCCACGACCCGTTGGACAGTCTCACGGATGGTGGGGTACATTCGACGTTCGAGCCATTCTATGGAGAAGGGAGTGTTCACTCCTACAAGCAAAACGCCCCGGTCGATGGAGAGGCCGCGTGTGTCCTTGAGCCATGTGTCGAACACATGCCTGTCCACGCGAACTTGCAGCTCGCCGAGCGCGGCTTTCCATCCATTTATTGCTCTGATGTCGGTCATAAGAGAGGCCGGGGGCGTTATGTAAATCAGGATAAGGGCGTTAAACAAAGGGTTGTCAAGGCAGTAATCACGGAAAAGTTGGGCCACGCCAAAATTGGCGTCGAACATAGTATAATTCTGAGATAGAATATAATTATAGTTTAGCACATATAAGCTGATTCGGCGGTTTCCGTAACCCTGGCTCCCTGGATATAATCAAACGTGGCATATCGCCCATTCGGAGCCCGTTCTGGAATTCGACAATGACAACCCATGACGCTTTACAGAAAGTCGTAACAGGCGTAAGAGCAGTGTTTATGGGCACTCCCGCCTTTGCCGTCCCAGCGTTGGATACGTTGGTCGAGACGGGGTGTACGGTTCCAGCAGTCTACACCCAGCCCGACCGCCCCAAAGGCCGGTCAAAAACCCCGGTCCCAAGCCCGGTCAAGGTCAGGGCTATGGAGTTGGGCCTCGACGTATGCCAGCCGGAATCCCTCCGAGGCTCCGCTCCTGCGGAGGAGATCAGGGTCTTGGGGCCGGACGTCATCGTGGTCGCGGCCTACGGCAAGTTTCTCCCCGCCGACGTCTTGTCCATACCTCCTCACGGCTGCCTCAACATACACCCGTCGCTGTTGCCTCAGTACAGGGGACCGTCACCAGTTGCTTCGGCTATCGTGGATGGCCTCAGGGAGACCGGCGTGTCCCTGATGCTGCTGGACGAAGGAATGGACACGGGGCCCGTAATTGCTTCCGAAGGGTATCCAATAGGGCCCCGGGATGCCGCAGACGGTCTGACGTTTCGTCTATTCGAGACGGGCGCCCGCATGTTGCGGGAACGACTGCCGGAGTGGATGGAAGGGCGCATTGAAGCCGTTCCCCAGGAGGAGGCCGCAGCGACGACTACCAGGCTGCTCAAGAGGGAAGACGGAAACGCGGACTGGAACTCCACGGCAATTGAGTTGGACCGGAAGCTGCGGGCGTTCACTCCCTGGCCCGGCCTTTACACCCAGTGGCTGGGCAAGACCTTGAAGATCATCGCCGCCCAGCCAACGGACTCTCACGGCGCCAGCCCTCCCGGGCGGGTTATTGATCTAGGGGGTGAAGCGTCCCTCGGTGTGGTCACTGGCGGCGGAACGCTGGGCCTAGAGGCGCTGCAACTGGAAGGAAGACGAGTGCAGTCGGCAAGGGAGTTCTTGGCTGGCTACCCTGAGTTTCCGGGGTCAATGCTGCCGAGCTAGGCTGGGCGCCTGACCTGTCCCCTCAGAAAAACTCCACCGGGTAGACAACCTGGATGACGTGAGCATCCTGGAGTTCGGAGAGCTTGCTGCCCCCGTCCGAGGTGTCCTGGACGCCCACGCCCACGAAGTAGGCGCACAAGTCAGCCAGGAGGTGGCAATGAGAAGACTGTCCGGAGAACAACACGTTGTCGGCCACCGAACCTGTGGGCAGGTCTAGAGATGTCCGAACGAGTTCGTCCACGGAGCTGGACTGGGCGGACATCGAGGCGTCCGCGACAATGACGGCCCGCTCTTTGACCTCGATGGGCGCCGCGTCGTGGGGGTTGACGGTCGGGGGCGCCTGCTCCACGTTGATCTCGTCCATAAGCAGGTCGAGGCTGTAGACGACCCGGGAGAAGGAGGCATGCCAGGGTTCGCTCCAGACGTCACCCACGGTGAAGTTCTCCGAGTTGACGTAGGCCGCAATCACCGGCGTTTGCCTGCGGGTCATGATATTGAGGAGACTTTCGACCAGTCTCTCGCGGCGTTCCTCAGGCCAGGACGTGAAAGGCCCGATTCCGAGGATCAAGTCGGCTGCAGACACGCTGGCGGGAGCGTCGGAGGACCCCGGCAGGGCGCCAAAGAAGCCGTGCCAGATCACGTCGAAATGGGCTTTGATGCTTTGGAGGGACTCCTCATGCACCATGAGGCCCGTGGTGACGTGCAACGGGGGATGGGGACTTGACGGGTCGCCTGGAGCTCCGGACTGGCCGAAGTAGACCAGGTACACCTAGGAGCTCTCTTCTTCTGGGCTGTCGTCGGCTCCCGTTTCCCCGGAAGGAGCCTCTGCCTGTGGAGTTGCGGGAGCATCGGTCGGGGCCCTTCCCGCTTCAACGCGGGCCACCATCTCTTCGGGGTCGGTGAGCAGAGTCACGCCGTTGGGTATGGGCAGGTCTCCAGCGCGGAGAACAGAGTCGGGCTCGTCCAACACCGTAGCGTCCACAAGGATTTCCCTCGGCATGTCCAGAGGCAGGGCCTCCACGGTGACGTGCCGGAGCATTTGGACCACTGTGCCGAAAGCTGAGCGCGCTCCAGCCGACTCGCCTTCCAGGACCACGGGCGCCTCTGCCGATATCCGCTCCGTGGCTTCTGTCCTGAGGAAGTCGACGTGTATAAGGTCGCCCCGCACCGGGTCCCACTGGATTTCTCTTGCAAAGGCCAAATGTTCGCCGGACTCGCCGTCCACGGTTATGGAGACCGGTGTGGTGGCGCCGGCCAGGGCCAGCGCCTTTATCAGGTCGGCGCTGGTGATTTGAAGGTTTTTCGGGTCGATGCCCGGGCCGTAGAGGTGCACGGGTGTCAGCCCGGACCTTCTCAAGGCCCTGTTCTTCTTTCCAAAAGACGACCTGGGTTGGAGGTTGAGGGAAATCCGGTCTGGCACGGGAGCTCCTTTGCAGGGTGGGCGGTTGGTTGCCCCTATGATACCACTCGTGCGCCTGGAATGGAACGTCCCGACCGTCCTTGTATGTCCGGGGTCCGTGCGAACGGGGCGGCATCCTTAGGACCAGTCCAAGCTAATTTGAAAGCGGCCTGAAGCTGCGCTATTATTAGGCAAGGCCGTCTGCGCCTGAGACATCGCCGTAGCGCATGGGATGGAGACGGCGCAGCTTAATTGCCGTAACTGGAAAGAGAGGGGGCCATGACTCAGCAGCCCGTTACACTGACGCCTGACCAGATAAATCGGTACAGCAGGCACATCATTATGGGGCCGGTGGGAAGCGCCGGACAGCGAAAGTTGCTGGGCTCAAAAGTGTTGATCGTAGGCGCCGGAGGCCTCGGTTCTCCCGTGGCAGTCTATCTCTCGTTGGCGGGCGTGGGCACGTTGGGAATCGTGGACTTCGACACGGTGGACGTGTCTAACCTCCAGCGCCAGATACTCCACCAGAACGACGACGTGGGCCGACCCAAGACCCTTTCCGCGAAGGAGACCATCAACGCTTACAACCCCGACACCAACGTTGTCATTCACGACGCCTGGCTCACCTCCGAAAACGCCATGGAAATCATCTCCCAATATGACCTGGTGGTAAGCGGCGCCGACAACTTCCCCGCCCGGTATCTCATCAACGACGCCTGCTACCTCGCCGGAAAGCCCCTGGTCGACGGAAGCATCCTCATATTTGATGGCCAGGCCACGGTATACCAGCCTGGACACGGCTGCTACCGCTGCCTGTTCCCGTCGCCTCCTCCACCGGGCATGGTCCCCAACTGCGCGGAGGCCGGCGTTCTGGGCGCTCTGACAGGTCTGGTCGGGAGCATACAGGCGGTGGAGACTCTGAAGCTGATCATGGGCATTGGAGAGAGCCTTTCGTCCAGGCTCCTGCTGATCGACGCCCTGAGCATGGACTTCAGGGAGGTCAAGATAAAGAGGAACGGCAATTGCCCGTTGTGCGGCGACAACCCCACTGTGACCGAGCTCATCGACTACGAGGTGTTCTGCGGCGTGACCCCTCATCCCGAAGTAAACGAAGCGGCCGGAGTCGCCAGCCCAAACTAGCTGCCAATGGCTGCAACGCATAAAGTCGTCAACGCAAGCACGGTCCTGGACCTTATCGGCAACACACCCTTGGTGGAGCTTAACCACATGGAGCTCAAACCCGGGGTGCGGGTCTTCGCCAAACTGGAGGGACAGAACCCCACCGGCAGCCTTAAGGACCGCATCGCCAAGTACATGATCGACAAGGCCGAGCGGGACGGACTCCTGACTCCCGAAAAGAGGATACTGGAGCCCACCAGCGGCAACACTGGCATTTCTCTGGCCTTCGTGGCCAGCCTCAAGGGATACAAGGTCACTGTAGTCATGCCGGAGAACGTGAGCCATGAACGCTCGGAACTGCTCTGGGCCTTCGGCGCCGACATCATTTACTCCGATGGAACGAGAGGCACCAACGGCTCAATCGAAGTGGCCCAAGAGATAATCGAGAAACAGGGCGACGAGTATGTGATGCTGTACCAGTACGGCAACGAGGCCAATCCGGGCGCTCATTACGAGACCACCGGCGCGGAGATTGCCCGCGACCTGCCGGACGTGGACATGTTCGTCGCTGGCCTCGGCACTGGTGGCACCCTGATGGGCACCGGTCGCCGCCTCCGTGAGCACAACCCCGACGTGAAAATCGTCGCAGTGGCGCCGGAGCCTGGGGACTACATTCAGGCCCTGCGAGACCTGGACGAGGGTTTCATACCGCCGATACTGGACATTTCCATGCTGGACTCCAGGATTATGGTGTCCAGCGCTGACTCCTTCCGCATGGCCAAGGAGCTTCTGAACCGTGAGGGGATATTCGCTGGAATATCCTCAGGAGCAGTGGTTTTTGGCGCAATGAAGGCCGCACAACGGCTGGACCAGGGGAACATAGTGTGCCTGCTGGCCGATGGGGGCTGGAAGTACCTGAGCTCCCATCTCTGGACCACGGACTACGGCGACATGGACGAGGACACCACCGGCAAAATCTGGTGGTGACCTTCGCTCATCGTCTCAGCCTTTGTCGGCGTCGTTAGAGCGGAAGCGAACTAGCGGCGCTCACAGCGGCATTCCATCGGGAAATAGGAGGGAGTGACGATGCCAAGAATGTTTTCCGTTTTCTTCTGCTTCCTTGCGCTAATCTTAATCTGGTCGATGGCCTGCGGAGGGTCCAATGGGCCCCTTGGTGAATCTGAATCCGAATCCGACCGAACTTACCCCTCCATCGGGTCAAGTTCTTCGGAAGAGGACGACGAAATCATGGAAAGGCTTGACGTCCTCACGGAGCGGGAAGCCGAAGTCGAGGACGGTCTCTGCAATCACGAAGAGATAGATGAAATTTGGGAAGGATTCGGCGGTTGGCAGGAAGACAGATATGGCAGTAGCCTTTCTTCTGAGGACGACTTTCTGGAACTGAGCGACAGAGAGAAGAAGATATTCCTCGATAGATATGGGTACCTCCTGGACGACCTGGAGAACGCCGGCAGGAAAGTTTGCTGATAGAACTCGATCCAGGCAGTTGCGGTCTTAACCTATGTGCGAGACGTTAAAACGCTGCTGACTTGACATCGAGGCGGCGCTGCCAAGATATGCCCGAAAATTGGCAGGTCTTAACGCGTTGGAGAAGGGGTGGATCGGGAAATGCTGCGAATGACAAGAATTCCTATTTTCTTCCGCGTCACTTTGGTGTTGGTTCTTCCGGCAGTTCTCCTTGCCTGCGAAATCGGAACGCAGCCCACAGAGAATGGCGCCTTGACACCGACAGTCGAGGAACCGGTTGGGGCGGCAACGGAAGAAGGGTTGCCCACGGCAACCGGATTGCCGGGAGATGCGACGGCAACACCGGCCTCGCGGTCGATGTCTGGACCGTCGGCTTCGACAGCGGCGAAGAGGCTGACCCCGGAGGAGAAAGAACAATGGGCCCTGGATTCCCTTGATGTCATCCAAAGAGCCGACCCTTCCCTGGCCCAAGCTCTCTCTGGATTGCCTTGGCTCTCCGACGGCTTCACCGGGGATGAGGCTCGGGCGCTCGACGTCATACGGCACTTTGCTGAGACAGACCTGAAAACAGCAAACTCCGTCGTGAACGTGCTTCAATTGTCAGGTGCAGTTGAGGAGATTCACGCGGATGCCCTGGGATCATTGGATTACATCCTCCGAAAGGACCGCGTACGAGGCGAGAGCCTCGTCAACCAATCGTGGTTTCAGGATGGGTTGACAGACCAAGAGACCGCGCTGATCGTTGTCCTTCGGGATGTCGTTGAGGAGAACCAAGAAGTTTTCGACGACTTGATTCAGGGAGGTCGCGTACGTTCCGAAACCCTGTCTCTGTCCTCTGGGGATGTGGACCTGTTCCTCATCCGCCGGCCTTCCCTGGAATATGTCGACGAGAGTGTTTTCGATGATCTGGGCGCCGCCGTCAAGGCTATCGAAGAGTTCATGGGTCCTCCATGGGTCAAGAGCGATGTCATTCTGCTTGTGGAACTTGACATCGATCTCTTCTCACCTGAAGGGGGGAGCAACTATGGCACACACATGTCAATCGTGGTTCCGGAACCTGGAGCCCCGGCGCCCCGACAAGCCATCTACCACGAGCCAGCCCACTACTACTTCAGGCTCGACATTTTCCCCGAGTGGCTGGCTGAGGGAGCATCGGACTTTCTTTTCTACTCCGTTGTAGGTAGAAACCTCCAGGCGCTATATGCCAGCGTGCAAAAAGATGTCGCGTTTTACTGCGAATGGGTCACGCCAAACCAGGACGTGAACACGGTTCAAGAGTTGCTCGATTACGTGCCGCCGGCAATATCTCTCGGGGTCGAATTCGGGGTCGGGTTCGAAGTGTGCCCCTATCGGATGGGGTCGTCTTTCCTGCTGGCAATGGACAATGCCCTGGGACGCGAGGTCGTCTCGTCTTCGTTACGGGAATTGTATAGGTTGGGCGAAGCAAAAGGCTCGCCGGTGACCGAGGACGAGATTTACCAGGCATTCCTGGACAATACTCCTGCGGCGAAGCAGAGCGAATTCCGCGACCTGTACTATTTTCATCATGGTGGGCCAGCATCCGACCATATCCCTGTCGGGCCTCCTCCATCCGGTTCGGTCCACTACGGCAGGCCCATCCCTGGATATGAGCCTACCGGTCCGGCTGCCCTCGCTTCGGACAGGGAGGCTCTGGCCGCCATTTACAACGCCGCAGGCGGCCCCAACTGGAATAACTCCGAAAACTGGCTGAGCGACGCTCCTCTCTACCAATGGCATGGCGCCACATCCCAATACTGGGACGAGAACACTGCGGATGAGGACGTGGTCCCCGCGGGCGACTACCGTGTTTACGGGCTTCAACTTCACGGCAACGGGTTGAGCGGTCCGGTGCCACCTGAACTGGGCTTACTCTGGTGGCTGGAGGAGTTGTATCTCAGCGACAACCGGTTAACCGGACCTATACCGCCGGAACTAGGCAACCTGCACACCCTCAGCCGGTTGAGCATGTCAGGGAATCAGTTGAGCGGACCGATACCGCCGGAGTTGGGCAATCTGGGCTTGACCGAGTTGGGGTTGTCGTTCAACCGGTTAAGCGGCGAGATTCCGCCGGAACTGGGCAGGTTGCGAGGCCTGCGGGTGTTGGCGCTCTCCGATAATGAGCTAACCGGTCCGATTCCTCCGGAGCTGGGCGCTCTTGGCAATCTGAGATTTCTGGACCTCTCGCGCAACCGGTTGAGCGGGGATATACCCCCGGAACTGGGGAATCTCACTAACCTGCAAAACTTGCGCCTCTCCGGGAACCGCTTGACCGGCTGCATACCCGCCTCTCTGCGGAGCCAATTGAGCCCGGCTTCTATCCTGGGAGACCTGCCGTTCTGTGGGACTGCACCCTCGGTGACCTCCGATGGGGCGGACCGGGCAGCGCTGGTTGCCCTTTACAACGCCACTAATGGCCCCAACTGGGCAAACAACGACAACTGGCTGACTGACGCGCCCTTGAGCGAGTGGCACGGCGTCACCACTGACGACGATGGCCGTGTAGTAGACCTGACTCTCTCGGAAAACCGCTTAAGCGGAGAGATGCCCCGGGAGCTGGGCAACCTCGACAAGCTGCGTAAGCTGTGGCTCCCACGGAACCGGTTGACCGGGGAGATACCGCGGGAGCTTGGCAAACTGTCCGGCCTGCTCTTCCTGGAGCTCTCAAGCAACCAGTTAAACGGAGAGATACCTCCGGAGTTGGGCAACCTGACCAGACTGAACGTTCTAAGCTTGAGCATAAACAACCTGAGTGGGGAGATCCCCCCGGAACTGGGCGGAATCTCTAACCTGAGACAGCTTCAGCTCAACCGGAATGAGTTGAGCGGCGAGTTGCCGTCGGAGCTGGGTGGCCTCACCAAACTGAAATGGCTGGTGATCAGTGACAACCAGTTGACCGGGTGCATACCTCGCTCTCTGGAGAACAGTTTGGAACTCATTGACACTGACCGTCTGCAATTCTGCTGAGGCCATGCGCCCCAACCACTTTGTGACCTTAATTCATAACTAGGGAGTGTGATATGAAGCAACTGTACACCTGCATCATCCTGACCGTGCTGGCTCTTGCGGCTGTTGTTGGCGCCGCCCGCGCCTGAGTCCGGCTCAACACCGGACGCGACAGGCACGACGCCCACAGCCCCTGAGGAGTCAAGCGAGACGATGCCTGCGACCGGCTCAACGCCGGCTACGGGGAGTGGCCGGGATCCACAAGGGTCCAAGCCAACCAACGCGCCCGCAGCCACTGAGGAGTCAAGTGAGACGATGCCTGCGGCTACACGGACCGAAAGTGTGGTAACCCAGTTCGCCTCCGTCAGCGGGGGGAGGCTCCACACCTGCGGTGTGAGGGCGGACGGCTCCGTCGCCTGCTGGGGGTATGATAGTCATGGCCAGACCGCGCCGCCGGACGGAGAGTTCGCCTCTGTAAGCTCGGGGTCGGAGCACACCTGCGGAGTGAGGGAGGACAGCTCCGTTGCCTGCTGGGGGGATGATAGTGCGGGCCGGGCCACGCCGCCGGATGGGGAGTTCGCCTCCGTCAGCGCGGGGTGGGAACACACCTGCGGGGTGAGGGTAAACGGCTCCGTTGCCTGCTGGGGGGATGATAGAGAAGGGCGAGCCACGCCGCCGGATGGGGAGTTCGCCTCCGTCAGCGCAGGGTGGGATCACACCTGCGGCGTGCGGATGGACGGCTCCGTCGCCTGCTGGGGGAATAATCACCATGGCAAGGCCACGCCGCCGGATGGGGAGTTCGCCTCCGTCAGCCCGGGGAAACATCACACCTGTGGCGTGAGGGTGGACGGCTCCGTAGACTGCTGGGGGGCGGATGCTGATGGCCGGGCCACGCCGCCTGAGGGGGGGTTCGCCTCGGTCAGCGCGGGAGATGACTTCACCTGTGGCGTGCGGATGGACGGCTCCGTTGTATGCTGGGGGGATAGAGCCGGAATAATTCTCGCCAGGTGAATAACCGGCCGGGGAGCGATTCGGGCTTTGCCGGGGCGCACAGAATCTCATCCTGACGAGGTGTGAAGGACGGCAAAGTCCGAATTCCCTGCCACGCCACACGTGCTGGAAGGGATGCCCCGACGGTCTCGGAGACTCCCGCGCACTGGCAACTCTTACAGGGGGTCCGTAGCCCTGCTCCTCGTGGTCCATGCTATGACTCTTTGTGAGCGCTGAACCAAATGAGGGAGGACGACATGAGGAAACAATACCTTTGCGGGCTGGCTCTGGTTTTGCTTGTGGCTGTTATGGGCGGCGCCTGCGGCGGCTCGGAGACATCCGCGCCTGAGTCCGGCTCTACGCCCGCCCTGACCGCCACACCGCGTGCCGATTCTATGGGACCGACGGCCACGGCCACTGCAATGGACACATCCGGCTCATCGGAGCCGTCCGAGCCTGAGACCGGCTCTACGCCGGCTACGGGGAGCGGCCGGGATCCACAAGGGTCCAAGCCAACCAACGCGCCGGCAGCCACTGAGGACTCAAGTGAGACTATGCCTGCGACCGCACGAACCGAAAGTATGGTATCCCAGTTCGCCTCGGTCAGCGCGGGGAGTTTCCACACCTGCTGGGTGAGGGCGGACGGCTCCGTCGCCTGCTGGGGCGATGATCGGTATGGCCGGGCCACGCCGCCGGATGGGGAGTTCGCCTCCGTCAGCGCGGGGCGCCTCCACACCTGCGGATTGCGAGTGGACGGCTCCGTCGCCTGCTGGGGGGCGGATGGAGAAGGCAGGGCCACGCCGCCGGATGGGGAGTTCGCCTCAGTCAGCGCGGGGGGCGATCACACCTGCGGAGTGAGGGCGGACGGCTCCGTCGCCTGCTGGGGCGATGATCGGTACGGCCGGACCGCTGCGCCCGGAGGGGAGTTCGCCTCAGTCGGCCCGGGGATCCTCCACACCTGCGGTGTGAGGGTGGACGGCTCCGTCGCCTGCTGGGGCGATGATCGGTATGGCCGGACCGCTGCGCCCGGAGGGGAGTTCGCCTTGGTCAGCGCGGGGGAACGTCACACCTGCGGAGTGAGGGCGGACGGCTCCGTGGCCTGCTGGGGTAATGATGATTATGGCCAGTCCACAACGCCTCGGCCTGATGAGACAGAGGCCAAAGGCGAGGCGTCCGATCTCGCGGTGGCCGAGTACGCGGCCTGGTGCGGGAAGCGCGCCGTTGACACAACAGCGCCGGAGACCTGGGGAGAGGCGATAAGACAGTTGGACAGGACGCTCGACGACTACGAGAGCGTGACTGCACCGGAAGAACTGCAAGCCGTTCACAGCGCATTGATTACACTGTTAAAGGCCCAACTTGATTTATATCAGAGCCAGGATGGGAGCGAGCCGTATGACGAATTCCTGTTCGGCCAGCAGCCCGATGTCCTAAAAGTGATCACACCTCTGTTCATCGCGATCGACGCTCTGGACGAGGAGATCGTCTCCCAACTGGAAGATTCCGGTTGCCTGACCACAGACGATGGTTCTTAGTTGTTACCGGGATCTGACGCTATCTTAGGAAACCTGGATTGGAGAGTATCCGGCAGGCGACGAGATGGCTGGCTCTGCCCAATAGTGCTTGCCGTCGCTCTCTCCGGTAGCAAGCCCGCCAAGTTTCATGTAGCGGCGTCTCTAGCGGCTGAAGATGGGGATGGGCAGTTTCCGAATAAAGAACGAGACCACGAACAGCGCCAGGCCAACTCCCATGGCTGTTGCGCACAACGGGACCACACCCGAGACAATGTCCGAGACCATGGACGTGACCACATCAGAGGAGATTTCGACGACGCTTGTCGGAATATCCGGCTCATCCACGATCAGGTTGTCCAATAAACTCTCAATCGCCGGCTTGGTCACCAGGGCTACGATAAGGCATATGGCGCCGCTGACAAACAGGACGATTCCGGGAAAGCGGAACAGAGACCCCATATGGGGAAACTGCAAAGCGCCCAGCAGCAGTGACCCCACGACCACCGCGACTATGGTCAGCGTCAACCCTAATCCGGTAGTCGCTATGTAGTCCCTGGCAGGTTCCAGGTCCTCCAGAAATTCCCGCCGGGTCTGGCCGCTGTCTTCAGCAGCGACCTCAATTAAGTCCAGGCGGCGGTCTTCGTCCAGCTCTTCCTCCACGAACTCCTCGATTGTTTCGTCGATGAACGGACCCGCCACCGTGGTCGCCGTTATCTTGATCGCTCCCTTAATGTCGCCTTCACTAAGCGGGAGTTTGATAGCCTCTTCTTGCTCCTTCAGGGCGTCGATGGCTGACTGGGTAAACGCGGGCTCGGCCTCCAACTCTTTGATGGCGCGGTCGAAGATAACGTCGGAGACGCTGTTGCTCAGGGACTCAGGGTCCCTCAGCTCAGGTATGGTCTCAGGAATCCGGCCCTCCGCCAGCTCCTTCCAGAGAAAAGCGATCTCCTCCGCCATTTCGACGGCGCCGTCAACCTCCTGGGTCGGGATATCATCTATGGCCTCCGACAGCGCTCGGTTGATGACAGGAGTAGCGACTGAAGACGCGCCTGTTCTGAGCGCCCCTTTCATGTCGACAGCGATAAGGGAAACCTTTATCTCGTCCTCTTGTTGCTGCAAACCGGTGATTGCGGACTCGGGAAACGCCGGGTCGGCTTCCAGTTCCGCGATGGCCAGATCGAAAATATATCCCGCAAGGCTGTCATTCAGCGACGACGGGTCGCTCAGCGCCGGGATGGCTTCAGGAGGCTGACCCTCTTCAAGGTCCTTCCAGAGAATGGCCAGTTCGTCCGCCATTTCTTCAACGTCAGCGACTTCCTTAGTTGGAATCTCGTCGATGCGTCGTTCGATGTAGGCCAACAACGTGGGTTTAATGTTGTCAATAGGCTCTGCCAGTTCTATGAAAACCAGCGCCTCTTCGGAGTCTCGTTTCAGGTAGTCGAGGGCGCCGGAGAGAGCGTTCTCCACCTGGCCTTCCAGATAGGCTGGAGGAAGGATGCTGCGGGTGACCTCAATCACGTCCTCATGGGGCACTTCGACGCCGGCCACCAGATAGTCGGTCTGCTTCTCGAATTCCGGGTCCAGCAGGACCTCGTCGTAAATCCGGTCGTAGACCGAATTCTCAGAAATGTTCTCGGTGTAGAAATCCGCGGACAGGAAGTTGCTGCGGAAGCCGCTGACAACCACAAAGCATATGAATCCGACGATTATCACTACCGCCAGGATTAACCCCAGTATCGGACGCAAGACCGCCATCACAAAAACCAAGCCACACCTCGTCTTTACGCCTACGACCCGCTGCGGGCGCCGACTCTCCGGCGTACTATACCAGACTCGGCAGAGCAGGATTACGGTACAAGAGGTGCCGTTCCGGCTCAATAGACCAGGGACTGCACCCAGAAAGAGCATCCCCACAGCTCGGCTCCGCCGATGTTATGCTTGCGCCTGGGTTCGGCTTTCACGCACTCGGCCGCGGGCAACCCCTCAAGGATGACCCTGCGCATCAGGCTCTTCACTGAAGACGGACTATTTGCTGACACATACTTTTCCAGCTCTTCGTAGGCTTCGGCGTCGTCGGACAGGTCTACCAGTACCAGCACTTCCAGGTTGTATACCGACTGAGGGTCGGTGGCACGGTATTCGGCGGCCGCCGAGTGGTTGGATGCTTGCAAGTCCCGGATTACAGCCGCAGGAAACTCCTGGATGCTGTCCGGCGGGTGCTTGTAGACCCTGAGACCGTCCACGCTCCCTAACTGGGCCGCCATCTCGTCGATGATGGCTTTGAGTTCCCCCGGCGTTGGAACTACCATCCCTGACCTCCCATCGGGTTCTTGCGGTAGGCGGCCAGGAGCAGCGCCACGTCCGGGTCCAAGGCTTTGGATACTCCGCCCAGCCCGGTGCGGCGCAGGTCCGGCGCCATAAAGCCTGCGTCACGTCGTTTCCACAGGCGCGAGGTCTGTATGAGGCAGGCCTCTGTGACCTCGTTGGGGTATACGAGCCGGGCTATGTGCGAGTTGTCGACGTGGGTCGCGGCCGTTGTTCCGTTGACGCCCCGTACGACGGTCAGCTCGTTGACCGACACTGCGGTGACATACAACTGCTCATCGCCTATCAAGAGTGTGTGGCCTGGCGAAAGATTAGTTGAGTCGCTGACCGCAAGGCTGGTTGCGTCCGCGGACAGCTCCGCTCCCTGGTTCAACGCGGCGCCGGCGGCCTCCGTCACCTCCCTGTATCCCCACTTCCCGTTCACCTCCACCGTTCGGAGTCCGGCGGGAAAAGTGCTCTTGTTGCTGGCGTCCACATCCACCAAGACCCTCGTGTAGGGACGGCCCCAGGGCTTGTCCGGCTGGGCGTTAGAAGGATAGAGCAGGTAGTCCGCGACTTCCCAGGGCGTCTCGAAAGTACGGTCCCGATCGTCGTCGGTCTTCAGCGAGGTTACGCTTATCAGGTCTGGGACGCCCAGCTCCTTCCCTCCATCGCCGTCAAAGAACCGGTCCTCCTGGACGACGTAGAACCGCCGGTTGCAGTAATGGTCGATGAGCCTCGATACGGCCTCCAGAATGTCCAGCAACCTGGTGTCGTAGGCGTCGCCCGATATATTCAGGACGCCCGCCGATTTCAGCGTTGCAAGGTCGGCGTAAGCGTTAGTCATAGCAGCCTCCGCGAGGCTCCTTCCCTTATACGAGAAGGAGCCGGGGGATCGTTCTCAAAATCAAGGAAGCAGCGGCGGGAACCTCCGCTACACCTCTACGTAGAAGATGTAGGCGTGTCCGGCAAGTCCGGCGGCGGAGCCCGTTGCTTTGCTGCCTGTGATGTAGTCTGTCCTGCCACCCTTGGCGTCCAGCCGTTGCATGGACTTGCCGTTGGCTCCTTTGTTCCCTATGTTGTCTTCCACGCCTTTGGCCGCGTTCACGTCCAGCCCGTCAATCAGGTCGTTCGACGACCGGTTTCCCCGCAATGCGGAACCGAAGTCTACGGTGCAAGCGTCCCTGGAACCGGTTGTCCGATCGATGACTAAACGCACCACGATAATCGGACCAGCCTCGGGGTTTCGCCAGGCCAACACTCCTCCTCTGGCGTCGGAATCCCCCAGTGCCGCCTTGGCGCACTTAAGGGCAGCCGGAGCTACGTCCGAGGTGAGCATGTCCTTCACTTGCTCGGCCAGGGGACTGTCCTTTGACGGATTGGCCATGTGTTACTCCTTGGCGCCGGGCGCAGCTGTCTACGCCACGCCCGTGATGTTGTACTGCAAGGCCGTGTGAGTGGCGGTGGACCTGCTTCCCGTCCTCTCTGCGAAAGCTATCCGCAGACTCACCACCATGATGTTCTGCCGTTTCTGGATGTCCCGGTCCGTTTCGATGGCCAGCTCCCGCCTGAAACCGACCCTCCACTGGGACCGGTTCACGATGAGGACACGTCCGGTGTTACTGCCGTTTCCGGCGTCGGTCACCTTTCCGTCGGTGTCCGCCAGCTTCATCTGCTCCGACACAATGACGGGGATGCCTTCAACCGCCCCGAGCTGCCCCCGGAGCACGGTGGCGTTGGGCCCCAGCTTGTCAAGAGTGCGGAAGTTGTCCACGCTGAGGGCGCGGATGTAAGTGTTCACATCCATGATGTAGGCCAGCTCCGAGGGCCTGACGCCGTACTTGCCCAGCTTGCCCCTTATCTCGTTGAACATCCCGTCGGACACCGCGGCGCTGTGGTCGTTGGCCTGCCCGGTGTTGTCCACCAGCGGCAGATGAAGCAGCCCGTCGAACCCCAGCAGCCAGTGTCCCTTGCCCACGTCGGACTTGGAGATGGTGGCCTCGTCCGCATTGATATTGTTCACCGTCGTCGAGTCTCCGTTGAGCACGACGTCGTCGATTACCTCGGCGGCGTTCCGCACCAGGCCGCTGCGCACCTCCTGGGCCATGGCGATCACCGCGTCCTCGTCCAACGTCAGGGACCAGGGCACCTGCCCCACCAGCTCATAAGAAGTGAGAGTCTGCTTGGCGGTGTTCAGGGCAGTGGCCGTCACGGCCAGGTTCTCCGTGCCGGGGTACCAGTTCACGTCGCCCAGTTGAAGCGGTATCTCGAAGGGGTCCGAGGGCATGTCCACCCTGGAGAAGAGGGGAGCCACCATGGTCTCCAGGTTCACGTCCATCCAAAGAGTCGAGGCTTCCTGGGTGGGGACCAGCTCATCCCCGGACCCGGCGGTGGTTGAGTCCATGGCCGCCTTCAGGTTCGACTGCCACTCCTCCAGCATTCGCGGATTCAGTCCTAGGGGCTGGCGAATCTGGGCGTTTAGGAGGCTCCGCATGTAGGCCAGGTCCAGCAAGTCCAGGCCCTGGTACTTCCCGTAGGGCACCCTGGGCCTGTCCTGTCCGCCGTACTTGCCCAGGAGCGCCTGCTTCTCTCCGTTCTTCCACATCTCCCGGATGCGGGCAATCTGGGCCGAGACCCGGCTCACCTCCTCCTTGAGCGGAGGAAGCTCGCTGTCGATGCGGCCGTTGTAGAACTCCTTCACTCCCGCAACTTCCTTCTTGATAAGGTCCAGGTCTTGAGCGCTGATGGTCATGACTCCTCCTTGAAATTTCTGGTCATTGTTCTTCCTTGGCGCCTAGGGAGCGGTCCGGGACACGATCCGTAGGCTCTCCACTACCTGCCGCAGGGCGTCATCCCAAGGCACTTGTTCCGTCTCCTCCAGCCCCTGGCTCACGTAGTACGCCTCCATTCTTGGCGAGCGGCTGAGGGCCTTTCGCAGGGCGCCCTGGTTGGCCGGAACAGGAGCCGCGCTAATCTCCAGCAGCTCCTGCTCCAGGAACCGCACTCCCAGTGCCTTGCCGGTGTCGGCGTCTCGTCGCAGCTCGTACCTGATTGGCCGGAACCCCACCGACACGCCCCGCTGGTATCCGTTCCGGTAGAGGTCTGCCACCTCTTTGGCAAAGTCCGTAGGTGCGAACTCCACCCTTGCCATGAGGTTGTTCCCCTCGGCCCAAAGCTCCCGCGTTCGGCCTATGGCCGGCCTGGTGTAATCGTGGGCCCAGAGGAACACCGGGTTTTTGAGATAGGACTGGAGCCGCCATCCCTGCAGCGAAATCACGTCGCCGTGGCGGTCTACGTCGTCGTTGGACACAACGAAAGCCATCTGCTGTTCTCCGGCCTCTGGCGACTGAGCTTGAGGAAAGCCCAGGCTTTCCACGGACTGTCCGGTGGCGGCTGAGGTCCACTTCCGCAAATAGGGCGCGTCGCTGAGTCCTCGCCGGTATGAGTCCAGCGACTCCAACAACCGCTCCCGTTCCCATTGCTCGATGTCGTTCATGCAGGGCGCCTCCCTTCCGATTTGGTTTTCGCTCTTCCGGGGCCAGGGCACAAAAAGAGGGACAGACCCAACTCAGGGTCTGTCCCTCTGGCGCTGAAGCAGCCGGGCTGGCAATCCGGCCTTTTGTGACGCTTCAAATTCAGGCTACCGCCCGCTGACCAAAGTGGTCAACGGCCCGATGTCACCCCCGCACCTGTCCCTGTCCATTCTGGTTTCCGAAAAGCTTTAAGCAGAGTAGAATGCATCCGTAGATTGCCCCCGCCCCTTACCCCGCACGCATTCACCCATGGGAGGACCCACTAGCCACGATGGTCCGCGTTCTGGTGATTCCTTTGGCTTCGGCGCTGGCAGTGATCATGCTGGTCCTGGCTGGGCTGGCAGTGACCACGGCTCACGCCACGGATCCCGATGTCAGCCCCTTCTACGACTCAAACGGCAACGGTGTGATTGACAGGGACGAGGCCATAACAGCCGTCGCCGACTACTTCGCGGGCGTCATCACCAGAGACCAGGTCCTTGTCATAGTCCAGTACTACTTCAGCGGGGAGACCGTCCCCGACATAGAGGACGTACTGCCGCCCGAGCCGCCCACCCGTTCTCTCAGCCAGGTCATCGAGGATGTGCGGCCGGCGGTGGTCTATGTCCGGAACGTCGATGTGGGCGTCGGGAGCGGGGTAATAATCAAGACCGAAGGCGAGACGGGCTACGTCATGACCAACTCCCACGTCGTGGATGACATGGAGGCGGGCCTCCGAGTGAGGGCCGACAATGGAGAATGGTACGACGCCACCTTGATGCGCGCCGATCCCATACGCGACCTGGCCGTGGTCACGATATGCTGTGACGACTTCACCGCTGCTGAATTCGCCGGACCTGACGACGTCGCAGTAGGTGACGATGTGTTGGTCATGGGCTACCCGGACCCGTTGTCCTACGACACGGCTACTGTCACTACAGGGGTCGTGTCAGCATACCGATATAGCTGGAGCCGGGGCAGTATAGTTATTCAAACCGATGCCGCCGTAAATCCCGGCAACAGTGGCGGTCCCATACTTTCCACAAATGGCGCTATAGCGGGAATAGTCCACTCAGGCCACGAAGAAGGTCCCGACGGCCGACCTCGTCGTGGCCTGAACTTTGGAGCTGCTGTTGTGACAATACGAGAGCAGGTGGACACGCTAATGACCCCTGGTGGTGATTTCATCTTCGAGGACATATCGGGCAGCCTCAGGCATCAAGTTGGGGAAGACATACTGACTCAGCGCACCCTCAACTTGAACTATGGCGATGGCCGGGCCGACGTAGAGTTCGAGGCAACCTTTACCAATCCATATTCGGCCAACACGCAGCTTTGGTCCTACGGGCTGACCGTCCGCTATGACCCCGACCGGCGAGATGAACAAGACCTTCCCCATATCAAGTTTGTCATTGACAGCCAACGTGGGTGGACAGTGTCCAGCGTTGCGTCTGAGGCCCCCTATTACACCCACTTGGCAACAGGCAACGCTCCGAACATCAAGACTGGCGATGGCGCGATGAACCACATCAAAGTGAGGACTATCGGCAACGTAGCCCAGTTGTACATAAACGGCCAGCAGGTCGGCGGCAACATAGACATCAGCTCGGTGCCCCACCCTGGTGACATTGGAGTGTTTACCGGGTATTGGAGGGACAGTTCCCGCGCAGGCGCGGTCACACAGTTTGAGGACCTTAGGGGCAAGCTTCTCGACCAGTAGCAGCACAACCGTCGTCCCGAGACGGGGGACTCTTTGGAC